>NZ_JBKABN010000008.1:0-220854 GCF_046269175.1 Serratia sp. J2 | reverse complement strand
TTTTTCTTCTGGCGCGTTATCGATCTGGTCGAAAGCACGTGCAGAACCACCGTAGGTTTTAGCCAGAACGGTAGTGATTGCAGCGGTCAGGGTAGTTTTACCGTGGTCAACGTGGCCGATAGTACCAACGTTAACGTGCGGTTTGGAACGTTCAAATTTTTCTTTAGACACGGCTATATTCCTTAACTCTTTTGCTCCCCCCTCATGGAGGGAGCACTGATCAATGTGTTAAACCCGAAAGCTTATTTACCACGGGCTTCAATTACGGCCTGAGCGACGTTGTTCGGCGCATCATCGTACTTCAGGAACTCCATGGAGTAAGAAGCACGGCCTTTGGTCAGAGAACGCAGTTGAGTTGCGTATCCAAACATCTCGGACAACGGAACTTCAGCGTGAATCTGAACGCCAGTAGCGTTGGATTCCTGACCTTTCAGTTGACCACGACGACGGCTAAGGTCACCGATGACGTCACCAGTGTTCTCTTCCGGCGTTTCAACTTCAACCTTCATGATAGGCTCAAGCAAAACAGGTTTTGCTTTCTTAAAGCCATCTTTAAAGGCGATAGACGCGGCCAGTTTAAACGCCAATTCGGAGGAGTCAACATCGTGGAAAGAACCGAAATGCAGACGCACACCGAGATCAACTACCGGATAACCGGCCAGTGGACCAGACTTAAGTTGCTCCTGGAGGCCTTTATCAATGGCAGGGATGTATTCCGTTGGGATCACACCACCTTTGATGTCATTGATGAACTCGTAGCCTTTCGGATTTGAGCCCGGCTCCAGTGGGTACATGTCGATAACAACATGACCATACTGACCACGACCACCAGACTGCTTGGCGTGTTTACCTTCGATGTCAGTAACTTTCGCGCGAATTGCTTCACGGTAAGCAACCTGTGGTTTACCCACGTTCGCTTCAACGTTAAATTCACGACGCATACGGTCAACCAGGATATCCAGGTGAAGTTCACCCATACCTGCGATGATGGTCTGACCTGATTCTTCGTCAGTCCATACGCGGAATGATGGGTCTTCCTTCGCCAGACGGCCCAGAGCCAGACCCATTTTTTCTTGGTCAGCTTTGGTTTTTGGTTCTACCGCTACGGAGATTACCGGCTCAGGGAACTCCATACGCTCAAGAATGATCGGGCTATTTGGATCACACAGCGTATCACCGGTAGTTACGTCTTTCAGACCGATTGCCGCAGCGATGTCGCCTGCACGAACTTCTTTAATCTCTTCACGCTTGTTAGCGTGCATCTGAACGATACGGCCAAGACGCTCACGCGCGGCCTTCACGGAGTTCAGAACGGTGTCACCGGAGTTAACAACGCCAGAGTACACACGGAAGAACGTCAGGTTACCCACGAATGGGTCGGTAGCGATTTTGAACGCCAGTGCAGAGAACGGCTCTGAGTCGTCAGAATGACGCACTGCCGGGGTATCTTTACCGTCGTCCAGAATACCGTTGATAGCTTCAACGTCATTTGGTGCTGGCAGGTATTCGACAACCGCATCCAGCATTGCCTGTACGCCTTTGTTTTTAAAGGCAGAACCACAGGTTACCAGAATCACTTCGTTGTTCAGCACGCGCTGACGCAGAGCTTTCTTGATTTCTTCCTCGGTCAGCTCTTCGCCGCCCAGGTATTTGTCCATCAGCTCATCAGAGGCTTCAGCAGCAGACTCAACCAGATTCTGGTGCCATTCAGCAGCCAGTTCTTGCATGTCAGCTGGGATCTCTTCGTATTCGAAGGTCACGCCTGCATCAGCTTCGTTCCAGTTGATGGCTTTCATTTTCACCAGGTCAACAACACCGGTGAATTTCTCTTCTGCGCCAATTGCCAGCTGCAATGGAACCGGGTTTGCGCCCAGACGAGATTTAAGCTGACCAACAACTTTCAGGAAGTTGGCACCCATACGGTCCATTTTGTTAACGAACGCGATGCGTGGCACTTTGTATTTGTTAGCCTGACGCCATACGGTTTCAGACTGTGGCTGAACACCACCAACAGCACAGTAAACCATTACCGCGCCATCAAGCACACGCATGGAACGTTCTACTTCGATGGTGAAGTCAACGTGCCCTGGGGTGTCGATGATGTTTACACGGTGCGGCTCAAACTGCTTGGCCATACCAGACCAGAAAGCAGTTGTCGCTGCAGAAGTAATGGTAATACCACGCTCCTGCTCTTGTTCCATCCAGTCCATGGTGGCGGCGCCGTCATGAACTTCACCGATTTTGTGGTTTACACCGGTGTAGAACAGGATACGTTCGGTAGTTGTGGTCTTACCGGCGTCGATGTGAGCACTGATACCGATATTACGGTAGCGCTCAATGGGTGTTGTACGAGCCATTTGATTCCTCTATTGCCTTAGGCGGTTCGGTGAAACCAAGCGGGTTGGCTTCTTGAAGCGCCCACTTGGTTAGCATAACTACTGCGTGGATTACCAGCGGTAGTGGGCGAACGCCTTGTTGGCTTCTGCCATACGGTGAACGTCTTCACGCTTCTTAACAGCAGAACCTTTGTTCTCTGCTGCATCAGACAGTTCGTTCGCCAGGCGCAGAGCCATGGATTTATCACCACGTTTACGAGCGGCATCAACGATCCAACGCATTGCCAGGGCATTACGACGAACCGGACGAACTTCAACTGGTACCTGGTAAGTAGAACCACCAACGCGGCGAGACTTAACTTCTACAGTCGGGCGAACGTTGTCGAGAGCGACTTCGAAAGCTTCCAGGTGACCTTTACCAGAACGCTGAGCCAGGGTCTCCAGCGCGGTATAGACGATTGCTTCTGCAGTAGATTTCTTGCCATCTACCATCAGAATGTTTACAAATTTAGCCAACAGCTCGGATCCGAACTTAGGATCTGGCAGGATTTTACGTTGGCCTATTACGCGACGACGTGGCATGGAAATACTCCGTTGAAAATTTCAGGATTGTCCAAAACTCTACGAGTTTATTTTGACATTAAAATGTTTGGCCTTACTTAACGGAGAACCATTAAGCCTTTGGCTTCTTCACGCCGTACTTGGAACGAGCTTGCTTACGGTCTTTAACGCCGGAGCAGTCAAGTGCACCACGGACGGTGTGGTAACGCACACCTGGCAAGTCTTTAACACGACCGCCACGGATCAGGATTACGGAGTGTTCCTGCAGGTTGTGGCCTTCGCCACCGATGTAAGAACTCACTTCGAAACCGTTAGTCAAACGCACACGGCAAACTTTACGCAGTGCGGAGTTTGGTTTTTTCGGGGTGGTAGTATATACGCGAGTACATACGCCACGTTTCTGCGGGCAAGCTTCCAGCGCTGGAACGTTGCTTTTAGCAGCCTTCACAGAGCGTGGTTTGCGAACCAGCTGATTAATCGTAGTCATTAAAAAAAGCTCCTGGGTTTTGCTTCGTTTTTTGCTTCGTAAACATGTGATAAATCCCCCGTATGCACTTTTGGCACAGTACGAGGACGCAGAATTTTATGGCTGACTGGTAGAGGTGTCAAGAAATATACAACATCACACGCATTACCATGCCATTTGGCTGTGGTGTTTCTCGGTTAACACAACGAAGTCAGTATAACCGATTAGCGTTATTTTGTGTGAAAAATGACCAGACAGGGCTCTGGCATCCAGATCGTCCTGCAGCGCATAAAGGGATATGGGGGCATTGAGCAATAAATCAAGGCTGGCGCTACCGGCCAGGCCAGCCAACACGCCGTCTTGCAACAACAGCAAGGCATCACCTTCTCTGGTGAGTCTTAACAATGCAGGCAGGTCGCAACGGGTTGGGGAATGGCTGAGGGTATACAGCATCAAAATTTCCTAGAAAGTCATGACCACATCGTAAGCGGCCAGTTTCTGGCGCAGAGTATCAGGCGGCAGAATTTCGGCCTTCAGCACCCAGTCCGTGACCTGTTGTAGGCCGCGCTCCTGGATGGCCGTTGCGCAGAGATAGCAGTTTTCAACGTCATACAGCGGCAATACGCCAAAGGTGGCGATGTAATTGCGGGCCAGGATCTTTTCGGGTTGTTGGCCCGGCAGCAGTTGCAACACGCCATCGCCGACAAAAAACACGCCGATATCCTCGCTCAGTGCCGACGTCGCCAGTACCGCATCCAGCCCCTCTCTGCCAGAAGCGCTGCCATGTGGCCCCTGGGTAAATACAAACGCAACTCGCTTCATTCTGCTCACTTAAAACTGTACCAGGCGATCGTTGCTCAACGCCGCTTCTGCCAATGAGCCCAAACCGCTGAGGGTAAACCCCGGCTGCAGGTTAGCGGCCGCCAACGCCAGCTGCGCAGCTTCTTGCTCATCGGCTACGCCACGGCGCAAAGCTGCCGCCACACAGACGTTAAGCTCCACACTATGCCGCTGGGCCAGATCAACCCACGCACGCACCAGATCGAATTCATCGCTGGCCGGAGATGATAGCTGGTTGGCATTCAGCACCCCTTCGCGATAGAAAAAGACGCTGGTAATGCGGTGGCCTGCCGCCAACAGGGCCTGGGCGAACTGCCAGGCGCTGCTCGCTTGCTGAGTGCCATAAGCCGGGCCGGTGACCAATAGGCAGTAGTTAAGCATCAGCGCTCATTGCCCAGCAGATCGCCACTCTTGAACTGGCGGATATACAGGTAAACCGTATGTTTGGAGATATTCAGACGATCGGCAACCTGATTGATCGCGTCTTTGATGTCAAAAATGCCTTTCTCGTACAGGTTGAGTACGATCTGGCGATTTTTGGCGTTATTGGACACGTTGCGATCGGCATTCACCTCTTCGATGGTGAACTCCAACGTCTGCGCTACCAGATCGTCAACCGAGGAGGCGAAGTTGACCGAGGAGGCCACCTCCTGCGTTTCCGGCGGCATAAAGGTCTGGATGATCTGCGAGAACGGCACATCGAGGTTCATGTTGATACACAGCAGGCCGATCACCCGCTGTTCGCGATTGCGGATGGCAATCGTCACCGACTTCATCAACACGCCACTTTTGGCCCGGGTGAAATAGGCTTTAGAGACGCTGCTGTCATCGCCCGCCATATCATGCAGCATACGCAGTGCCAGATCGGTGATCGGCGAACCGATTTTACGCCCGGTGTGCTCGCCATTGGCGATACGCACGGCGGAGCATTTCAAATCCTCCAGGGAGTGCAGTACGATTTCGCAGTGCCCACCAATCAGCATCGCCAGCCCGTCGACCACGACTTCATACGACTTCAGGATTTCATGGTCCGTCTGACTAAACGGACGCTCATTCAGCAAATCAAGTTCGCTGGCTTCGCTGGATAAAAGCGAATTTGACATCGAAGATACCACCTACATAGATCGCCTGTGCCAGGGGACGCAACTAAAACGGCTCGCGCAGGAAGCAATCGCTGCCGGGAGCAGTTTTAGGTACACGCCCTAAGGGGCAGGCGCATGATTCATAAGTTCAGACCCAGAGTCTAGCAAAACGGTCAGATGCTGGTTCTTACATTTGCGCGTGATATTGACGTTAAGCCCGATGCCCGGCAGGCGTCAAGCGATCAGTAGAGACAGGGAGTAAAGTTGCAGGATATTTTGCATTCTTGGTAGCGCAGAAATGAAAACCGCCGCGAAGGACATTCGCGGCGGTTGGGAAAATCTCAGACTTATTTGGCTTTAGCGTCTGCAGCAGCTTCATCAGCCGCTTTTTCTGTTTTGTCGTCAGCCTTGGCTGCCGGTTTCACATCCAGCAGTTCAACGTCAAACACCAGCGTGGAGTTGGCAGGGATCCCTGGAACGCCATTTTTACCGTAGGCCAGTGCTGGTGGGATAACCAGTTTGATCTTGCCACCTTTCTTGATGTGCTTCAGGCCTTCGGTCCAGCCTGGGATCACGCCGTCCAGACGGAATGACAATGGCTCGCCGCGATCGTAGGAGTTGTCAAACACGGTGCCGTCGGTCAGGGTACCTTTGTAGTTTACCACTACGGTATCGCTGTCTTTCGGTGCTTCACCGGTCCCTTCTTTCTCTACTTTGTACAGCAGACCAGATTCGGTTTTCTTCGCGCCTTTTTCTTTGGCGAAGGCTTCAGCGTATTTAGTGCCTTTCGCTTCGTTTTCTTTCGCGTCCTGCTCCATCTTCGCCTGAGCGGAAGCCTTCACGCGCACTTCAAAACCTTGCAGGGTTTTTTCGATGTCAGAGTCATTCAGCTTGCTCTGCTTGGCAAACGCGTCCTTAACAGCCCCAAGCATCACATCTTTGTCCAGCTTGATGCCCAGCTTTTCTTGTTCATCCAGCGAGTTTTCCATGTAGCGGCCGAGTTGAACACCCAGTGCGTAAGCTACCTGCTCATCGTCATTCTTGAACTTGCCGGTGCTTGGTGCTTCTGCAGGTTTAGCCGCTTCAGCAGCAGGCGCAACCTCACCGGTAGTGGTAACGGTAGCTGCATCAGCAGGTTTGGCCGCATCGGCTGCCATCACTTGGGTCGCATTCAGAGCAAGAGCCATAGTGGTTGCCAGAAGCGTGACTTTAAACAAAGATTTCATCCATTTCTCCAGTGTCTGAAGCGGTGCCTCAAACCATCATTAAGTAAGTTAACCGGGCTACTATAGCTGCCTGAAACAAAACAAAACAGTCACACAGGTAACCAATCGAGTCAAGATGTGACCTCATATTGGTAGCAAAGTTCAAGAAAAATAAAAATAGCATTGATAATTAACGATTTTATTTATCGACTTTGCGGATTGAATTACCCGCTCTACGGCAGTGAAAAACCGCTTGCCGAAATTGGCAGGCACAAAGCCGAGCGCTACTGATAACATAGTGCCAGAATCCCAGATTTAACAGTGCCAGAGGTAACATTATGCACGAGAAAGACTACGACAACCTGCTGCTGCGGTTGGAAGAGATGGAAAGCCGCCAGGCCTTTCAGGAAGTGACGATTGAGGAACTCAATCAAACCGTGGTGCAGCATCAGCTTGAAATGCTGAAGATACAGGAACATCTGCGCCTGCTGACCGACAAGCTGCGCGCTAGCCAACCTTCGATGATCGCTTCACAGTCGGAAGAGACGCCTCCCCCGCATTACTAAAAAAGGCCGCCGAAGCGACCTTTTGTTGCAGTTACAGCACCAGGATTAGTGGCAGCCGCAACCACCGTTGCCACCACAGCCGCCTTTCTTGCCGTGGTCATGATCGTGGTCGTGATCGTGGCCATGACCGCCGCAGCAGCCGTCACCGTGTTCGTGGTGATGATCGTGCTCACCGTGAACGTGGCCGTGAGCCAGTTCTTCTTCGGTCGCTTCACGAAGCGCCACAACTTCTACATGGAAGTTCAGGTCTTGGCCAGCCAGCATGTGGTTACCATCAACCACTACGTGGTCACCATCAACTTCGGTGATTTCAACCGGAACCGGGCCCTGATCGGTATCAGCCAGGAAGCGCATGCCTACCTGCAGTTCATCAACGCCCATAAAGACGTCTTTAGGAACGCGCTGCACCAGGTTTTCATCGTAGTTGCCGTAAGCTTCGTTAGCGGCAACATGAACGTCGAAACGATCGCCCGCTTCGTGACCTTCAAGTGCTTTTTCCAGACCTGCGATCAGAGAGCCATGCCCGTGCAGATAGTCCAACGGTGCACTCACCGGAGACTCATCAACCAAAACACCGTCTTCTGTACGTACTTGGTAAGCCAGGCTGACCACCAAGTCTTTTGTTACTTTCATGATATCTCCTACCGTTGGAAACTAAATCGGTGGAGATTGTAGCGGAAATCTCCAGCGCTGTACCCTTCAGCATAAAAAATCACGGCAGATAACGCTACTCCGGATCAAAAATACCGATCACCTGCTCCTGCGGCCGAACGTGTTTTTCCACCTGTTGCTCGGTCTGGCGCTGATGGTGGCCACACTTGACGCACTCCACCACTTCGACCTGGTCTTCACGCCAAACCGCCAGCGTATCCATAGCGTTACAGCTTGGGCAAACCGCCCCGGCGATAAATCTTTTACGTGTTGCAGACATCTTTGTGCTCCGAATTATTCGTATTCATCCCAGCCGTCGAACTGCCGTTTTTCTTTTTGCATTTCGCGGTGGAAAAGTTCTTCCAGCTCGCGCCGGGCTTCTTTCACGCGGGAAATCTGGGCCACGTCCCCAAGATGCGGCGGCATCAGTTCACGCAGCATACGCATATCCAGACGGCGAAAATGCTGCTGAGCGCGATAAGCCTGATGTGGGTGCATCCCCAACTCCGTTAACGCCTTGCGCCCAAGCTCCAGGGCGCTGGAGAAGGTTTCACGACTAAACTGTTTTACGCCAGCCTGTAGCAACTCATGCGCTTCCACACGCCCCCTCGCCCGCGCCAAAATGGACAGGTTGGGGAAGTGCTGCTGACACAGATGGACGATGGCCATGGTATCTTCCGGCTCATTGCAGGTAATGACGATAGATTTGGCCTTTGCCGCACCGGCTGCCCTCAGCAGTTCCAGCTCCGTGGCATCCCCGTAGTAAACCTTGTAACCGTATCGGCGCAATACGCCAACCGCGCTAACGTCCCGCTCCAGCACGGTGATACGCTTCTTGTTAGCCATCAGCAAGCGGCCAATTACCTGCCCGAAGCGGCCGAAACCGACGATGATTACCTGCGGATCGTCATCTGCCACGTAGGGAGCCTCTTCATCCTCATCCTTGGCGTTATAGCGGCGGGCCAGAATGCGATCGATAATCTGCATCAGCAGTGGCGTGGTCATCATTGAGAGCGTCACCACGACCAGCAGCAAGGCCAGTTGTTCGTCATCGAAGATATGCTGCGTCGAAGCCGCCGAGAACAGCACGAAGGCAAACTCACCGCCTTGGCTCAGCACCCCGGAAAATTGCAGACGTACCGAGCGCCGCAGGCCAAAGATACGCGCCATTGAGTACAACACACCCGACTTCACCGCCACCAGGATCACCACGCCAAGCAGCACTTCCAGCAGATGGGTATACAACACGCCCATATTCAGTGCCATGCCTACCGAGATGAAGAACAGCCCGAGCAACAACCCTTTGAAAGGCTCAATGGCGATTTCCAGCTCATGGCGATATTCGCTCTCAGCCAGTAGCACCCCGGCGATAAAAGTCCCCAATGCCATCGACAGGCCAAGGGCATCCATAAACAACGCTGCCCCCAGCACCACCAACAACGCGGCGGCCGTAAATATTTCACGCACCCCAGATGAGGCGATATAACGAAATAACGGGCGTAACAGGAAGCGCCCCCCGATCAGCATGCCGCCGAAGGCCGCCACCTTCATAGCGATTTTTGCCCAATCGTCGCTGGTACCTGCGCCACCGGCCAGGATCGGGATCAGCGCCAACGCCGGGATCACCGCCATATCCTGGAACAGCAGCACCGAGAAACCTAGCTGGCCCCCCTCGTTACGGTTCATCCCCTTTTCACGCATCAGCTGCAGCGCCATGGCCGTCGATGACATGGCCAGACCAATGCCGCCGATCACTGCCGCCTGCCAGGCAAAATGGCTGAAATACAGCAGCGCGCCGAGCACGGCGGCCGTGGCCAGTACCTGCCCGGCACCAACACCAAAGATCGAACGACGCAGTTCCCATAGTTTGGCCGGGTTCAGTTCCAGCCCGATGATAAACATCAGGAACACCACACCCAACTCGGAGAAATGCAGAATTTCATCCACATCCCGAATGAATCCCAATCCCCACGGGCCGATGGCGATACCGGCGATCAGATAGCCTAAAACAGCCCCGATCCCCAGACGGCGGGCGATCGGCACCGTCACCACCGCAGCAAACAGGAACAGCAGTATGGCGGTTAATAGCGAGGAACCTTCCATCAGTGCCTCCCGGTGTGCGGTAAAGGGTTACGCAACCAATCGCCATAGGCGCTGGCGTGGCTGCTCAGCACTTCTGGTTTCTGGCGGCGTGCCCAGTAGACGAGGATCGGCGTCAGCCAATGCATATGACACATGGCCGCAGTCAGCTCAAAAGGGCGCAGAATATCCTCGATCGGGTAGCGATTGTAACCGCCGGTGCGATAGGCACCTTCCGGCTCCCCGGTAGTGATCACCGAACGCCAGTATTTGCCTGCCAGCGCATTACCGCCCATCCCACTGGCAAAGCCACGGGACAGTACACGGTCCAGCCACTCTTTCAGCAAGGCTGGGCAGCTATAGGTATACAGGGGATGTTGGAAAACGATGACCTGATGGTCGCGCAGCAGTTGTTGCTCGTGATGGATATCAATAAAGAAATCCGGATAGTGCGCGTATAAATCGTGCACGGTGACATGTTCCAACTGCTGTGCCGGTTGTAACAAAACCCGGTTTGCTACCGAGTCCTGGGATTCCGGATGGGCATACAGCAGCAAAACCTTCGGCGGCTGTGACATCATTCCCCTCCAAAGCGTCGTCAGGGTGGCGGATTTCCGTTACCATGCAACGCAAAGACTAATAATAGGACTGCTACGCGTCCTGTTAACGTAAACTCAATTCAATTTAACATACTCTGAACAAACGGCGCTTTATGATTGTTTTCTCCTCGCTACAAATCCGACGCGGCACCCGCGTCCTGTTGGACAACGCCACGGCGACGGTTAATCCAGGTCAGAAGGTTGGCCTGGTGGGTAAGAACGGCTGTGGGAAATCGACGCTGCTGGCCCTGTTGAAAGGTGAGATCGCCGCAGACGGTGGCAGCTACACCTTCCCAAACAACTGGGCGCTGGCCTGGGTGAATCAGGAAACACCGGCACTGGACGTGCCCGCCATTGAGTATGTTATCGATGGAGATCGGGAATTCCGCCAGTTGGAAGCCGAATTACAGGTGGCAAACGATAATAACGACGGCCACGCCATCGCCACGCTGCACGGCAAGCTCGATGCCCTGGATGCCTGGACCATCCGTTCCCGTGCCGCCAGCCTGTTGCACGGTTTAGGCTTTTCCAACGAACAGTTGCAAAGCCCGGTGCGCGCCTTCTCGGGCGGATGGCGTATGCGCCTCAACCTGGCTCAGGCTTTGGTTTGCCGCTCCGATCTGCTGTTGCTGGACGAACCCACCAACCACCTGGATCTGGATGCAGTGATCTGGTTGGAACGCTGGCTGAAAAGCTATCCGGGCACCCTGGTACTGATTTCGCATGACCGTGATTTCCTCGACCCAATCGTCGACAAGATCCTGCACATCGAAAATGAGACCATCAACGAATATACCGGCAACTATTCCTCCTTCGAGCGCCAGCGCGTCACCAAACTGGCACAGCAACAGTCGCTGTATCAGAGCCAACAGGAAAAAGTGGCGCATCTGCAAAGCTATATTGACCGTTTCCGTGCTCAGGCCACCAAGGCCAAACAGGCACAGAGCCGCATCAAAATGCTGGAACGGATGGAGCTGATTGCCCCAGCGCACGTCGATAACCCGTTCACGTTTAGCTTCCGCCAACCCGAAAGTCTGCCAAACCCCTTGCTGCGCATGGAAAAAGTCAGCGCAGGCTATGGCGACAAAGTGATCTTGCAGTCAATCAAGCTCAACCTGGTGCCCGGTTCACGTATTGGCCTGTTGGGGCGTAACGGTGCCGGTAAATCAACGCTGATCAAAATGCTGGCTGGCACGCTGGAGCCGCTAAGCGGGGAGATCGGGCTGGCAAAGGGCATCAAACTGGGTTACTTCGCCCAGCATCAGTTGGAATTCCTGCGCGCCGATGAGTCTCCACTGCAACATCTGAGCCGCATCGCCCCTCGCGTGTTAGAACAGCAATTACGCGATTACCTTGGCGGCTTCGGCTTCCAGGGCGATAAAGTCACCGAAATCACCGAACGTTTCTCCGGCGGTGAAAAGGCACGGCTGGTGCTGGCGCTGATCGTCTGGCAGCGCCCTAACCTGCTGCTGCTCGATGAACCGACCAACCACCTGGATCTGGATATGCGCCAGGCGTTGACCGAAGCGCTGATCGATTTCGAAGGGGCATTGGTGGTGGTTTCGCACGACCGCCATCTGCTGCGTTCTACTACCGACGATCTGTATCTGGTGCACGATGGCCAGGTGGAGCAGTTCGAGGGCGATCTGGACGATTACCAGCAGTGGCTTAGCGATCTGCAAAAGCAGCAGGCACAGCAGGATGCCGCACCGAAACAGGATAACGGCAACAGCGCCCAGGCGCGTAAAGACCAAAAGCGCCGTGAAGCCGAATTCCGTACGCAAACCCAACCACTGCGTAAGCAGATCGCCAAGCTGGAACAACAGATGGATAAGCTGGGTGCCGAATTGGCCGCGGTGGAAGAACAGCTGGCAGACTCGGCGCTGTACGACATCAGCCGTAAAGCCGATCTGACCGCCTGCCTGCAAAAGCAAAGCCAGGCGAAATCCGCTCTGGAAGAAACGGAAATGACCTGGCTGGATGCCCAGGAACAGCTGGAGACGCTCACCCAGGCGTTTGAAGCAGAGAGTTGATTTAACGCCCCCCTCACCCTCTCCCACAGGGAGAGGGGCTCTATCGTGCTACAGCTTAACTCTGGTTATAATCCTTTATATCAACTAGTTAAATATTAACTCTGTAATCACCTACGAGCTCAATTCAGCTCCCTCGCCCTGTGGGAGCGGGTTGGGGCGAGGGGCAGGCAATGCGCTGGCGGATCTGCTCCAGTGAGTCCTGGTTATAGAGTTTGCCATCCAGGAAGCGCGTTTTCAGTTCGCCCTGCTGTTCCTGCTGCCAATCCTGATTATCCAGCAGTTGATATTCCCCTGCTTCATCGCGGACCACCCGCAACAAACCGCGTGCAGACTGTTTCAGACCGCTGTCGGTCTTCGGTTGTTTGAAGATAGGGCGCCCCACTCCGTTCACCTCACCGTAGGTGGCCTTCATCGCGAAACCAAAGGTATCGCGGGTATTATACTGATAAGTAAAGGAACCTACGCCAAACACTACGTTAGAACTGGCAAAACCTTTCGCTTCCAGCCGTTGCAGAATTTCCTGGGCGCGTTCCAGAGTGATGGAGTCTCCATAAATCAGCCCGACATGCGGATCCAACACTTTGTAGCCCTTGCTGTTAACCGTGCCGCCAAAGATTTCCCACAACACTTCCACCGAGCCTTTCTCTTCGGGGCTACGTTGCGTACTGCGATCGCTGTCGTCGCCGGTTCCACAAAGAATAGCCACCGGGTCGCCACTGTCTGGGCGGAAGACCACTCGGCCATCGCGCGCCATAATCTTGCTGTGTAACTCACGAGTAAACTCCGTCAGCACCTGCCAGTAATCCCAGGTATCCGACACGATGGAAACCAGCCCGTTCGGGTAAAGATCTTCAATCAGGCGGCGGAACGTTTCGATCTCCGTTGCCTGCTCTCCCATGCACATCACACTATGTTCGGTGGCGGGAATGCTGCCAGCCACGAAGTAATCTTCAGCGGTTGGATAATACTTCTGTGCGTACAGCACCGCAGGAATGTTGTCGGTCCCCTTGAAGCTGAGCAAATGCCCGGCACCGGATTGCGCGACATCATGCATGCCCGACATGCCGCGGAAAGAAAAGTCGTGGCATTGGAAATCCAGATGCGCCAGGTCATCACAGGTTTTATCCGCCCACATCTGGCAGATCTTGCGGTAATGGTGGGCAATGGTGGCATTGGTGGAAGCCTTCCACAGTTCGGCCGAGATCACCGTTTCCAGGTAGTTGACCAGCCAGAAGAACTCCTCACGCGTATTGGTGATGGTCAACACAGGCACCTTCATCCTCACCTTGCTGCCTTCATCCAGCCCTTTGATATGCAGCGGCAGATAGCCCAGCTGATGCAGGGCGCGAATATGCTCCACGCAGACTCGGTCCTGACCAATGTAGCTATCCATCAGCTTTTTATATTCCCCCACTACCTGCTCTTCCGGTTGGGCAAAAAACTGTTGGTTGAAGAGATCCACCATGAACCACTGCAACAAACCCTGCAAACCAAAGAACACCAGTTGGCCGTCCGGCAACGGGGAAGCAAAGAACCGATCGCTGCGCGGCGTGAAGTTGGAATAGATCCGCGTAGTACCCAGCGGATACTGCTCACGGTGTGACACTTTATAGCCATCAATCGCCAGAATAGGATTGGTCAACATAGTCGGTTCCTTAGTGAGCGTAGATACGCGCAATATCAATCAGTTCAACACGTTGCTCAGCGAGTTCCGCCGCAGCATAGGAAGTGGTGCTATAGATGTTATCGATGCCTTGGCTCAGCAAAGCCGCAGTGCCTTTGGAAAACACCCCGTGGGTGACATACAGGCTGACCGTACGAGCCCCCGCCTGACGCAACACCTTGGCCGAGCCGATAAAGGTACCGCCGCCGTCGCACAGGTCATCCACAATCAGCACGTCTTTGCCCTGCACATCACCGGCCAGCAGCTCGAAACCCGTCAGTTCGCCGCTGAATACGTCCCGGTGTTTGGTCAGGATGCCGTATTGCGCGATGCCAAAGTGCGCCGCCACCGCGTGAATTTTTTTCAGCGCTCCGGCATCCGGAGCCATCAGTAACAGCTGCTGCTGGGTCAGTAAATTGGCCAGTCTGCTGCTGTGCTGCATGCACTGTTGCTGAGTAATGATGTGCATGTTGTCGATCACGGCGGCAGCCACTTCACTGTGTGGATCGAGCACCGTCACGCGGTCAAACGCCAAGGTGTTTAGTAATTGGCCGAACACCTTGAGCGCAAAGCTGTCGCCGGAGGTCATATGGCGATCCTGGCGGGCGTAGGGCAGGTAAGACAGCTCAAGCAGGCTTTCTTTGATCAGAAACTGGTGGCGTACCGCCTGCGTCAACTGTGCCAACAGCATGAAGTCATCCATGCTGCGCATTGCGCTGGCACGTATACGCATCTGCCAAGCCCCCGTTGTTTCAGGCTGTGCAAAACGGGCATACACCGCCCCATCGGGAAACTGCCCGGTTGTCACCTTCACTTCAATGTCGTTCAAAAACAACTGCAGCTGTGCGCTCATATTTTTCTCCCCCGCTAATTATTGTCCCTGGGACACTTATATAATTGTCCAAGAGACATTTATTGGCAAGCGAAAAATGCCTTAATCGCAGAGAAATCGCTTAACCATTTGTTTATTTGAGCTTTTAATAATTATCATTAGCCAGCAGCTATTGTTATATTGTCTCAAAGACCTTTTTAGCCGAGCGCCAGCATGACCACGCAAGCCGAGTACCTGAAAAACTACGATCCGCGCCTCTTCCCCTCACCGCTTGTCACCGTCGACAGCGTGCTGTTTACCGTACACGGCGGGAAGCTGTGCGTGCTGTTGGCCAAGCGCGCTAATCAGCCTTTCCTCGATCAGTGGGGATTGCCCGGTGGGTTTATCGATTTGCAGCGTGACACCTCCACGCAAGCGACGGCCGAACGTAAACTGAGGGAAAAAACCGGTTTGGTGCCACCCTATCTGGCGCAGTTGGCCAGTTTTTCCGGCCCCGAAAGGGACCCGCGCGGCTGGAGCCTGACCACGGTCTACTTTGCTCTGATCGCCCATGCCGATTGCCAGCCGCATATCGCCGACGTGAGCGACGTAGCCTGGGTGCCGTTGGACAGCCTGCAAGCGCAGCAGCTGGCTTTCGATCATCAAACGATCGTAGAAGCGGCACTGCAGCGGCTGCGGCAAAAAACGGCTTACTCCATGCTGCCGGTCTATTGCCTGCCAGCGGAGTTCACGCTTTCCCAGTTGCAGGAAGTGATTGAGATCATCTTGTCGCATACGGTACAGCGCAAAAGCCTGATGCGGCGTTTTGACGCTTCGGAAATGTTTGAGGAAACCGGCGAGAGAGTGGCAACAGGCGCACGTAAGGCACGCCTGTATCGCAGGAAAGCGGGAATAGATATGAGAAACTTTTCCAGAAACCTGATGGTGGAGTGATCCTCAGGCGCGATAGAACGGCTTATCTCCCAGAATGGTCGCGCGGTGCATAATACGCCGCTGCGGCAGGTAATCCGCGTTGGCGTAATGCTGCGTCACCCGGTTATCCCAGATGGCAATATCATTGGCCTGCCAGCGCCAGCGCACCTGAAACTCCGGCTTGGTGATATGCGCAAACAAGAAGCTCAGCAAGGCATCACTCTCCTTCGCCGCCAGATCGACAATCCGCGTAGTAAACCCCTCATTGACGAACAGCGCCTGCTTGCCGGTCACCGGATGGGTGCGGATCACCGGATGCAGCAAAGGTGGGTTTTTCTGCACGGCCAACTGCCAGCGCTGATGCTCCTCCTCGCTACCACGATGTTTATACTCGGGGAACGACTTGGTGAAGTCATGTTCCGCCTGTAACCCAGCCAACAGCCGCTTAAAGGGTCCGGACAACGCCTCATAGGCGGCAATCCCGCTGGCCCACAGCGTGTCCCCACCGGTCGTCGGCAGCTGCTTGGCGGCTAAAATCGCCCCCTGCGGCGGGTTTTCAATAAAGGTAACGTCGGTATGCCAGTTGTCGTTATCCGGCGGGTTATCGTTATGGGTATCCAGCACAATGATCTCCTCCACATCGGGAGCATGTGGATACACCGGGTGAATATGCAAATCGCCGAAGCGCCCTGCCAGCTCGCGCTGTTGTAGCGGTGTGATTGGCTGTTCGCGCAGGAACAGCACCTGATGTTTGAGCAAAGTATGATAAAGCTGTTCAAACTGGCCGTCGCCCAGTGGCCGCGCCAGATTGACGTTTTCCACCAACGCGCCGATATAAGGCCCCAACGGGGTAATTGCCAAACGTTCGTTCATTGCTGTACTCCATGCCAGGGGGTCAAACGGCGCTGTAAGGCACGCAGCCCCAGCTCCAGACCAAATGCAATTATCGCAATCACGCTGATACCAGCGATCACTACGTCGGTCGCCAAAAACTCACCTGCGGACTGCACCATGAATCCCAGACCGCGCGTGGCGGCAATCAGTTCGGCGGCCACCAGCGTAGACCAGCCGACGCCCAGGCCAATACGGATGCCGGTCAGAATTTCCGGAAGCGCGCTGGGCAACACCACAAAGCGCAACAGTTGCCAGCGGTTAGCTCCCAAAGCTTGTGCAGCACGAATGCGCACCTGCGCTACGCTGCGTACGCCTGCGACGGTCGAAAGCGTCACCGGGGCAAAAATCGCCAGGTAGATCAGCAGGATTTTCGAGGTTTCGCCAATGCCAAACCAGATCACCATCAGTGGCAGATAGGCCAGCGGCGGCACCGGGCGATAAATTTCAATCAGGGGATCGAGCAGGCCACGTACCGTCTCACTCAGTCCCATCGCAATACCCACCGGGACACCGATGACCACCGCAGCAAGCAGCGCTACCAGGATTCTGCCCAGGCTGGCGGCTAAGTGTTGCCACAACGTGGCATCCATAAAGCCTTGCGGGCTGGCAATGACCACCAACTGATGCAATACCTGCTGCGGCGCGGGCAGAAATAACGGGCTGACCAGTTGCAAGGCGGTTACCGCCCACCAGACCGCCAATAGCACCAGCAAGGTTGCCGTGCTCAACTTGAGGCTGTGCGGCAGCGTGAAACGAGATTGACGCACCGCTGTCGGTACTGCGGCTTTCAGAACAGAATGCAGGCTCATAGCAAGGCCTCGCGCTGTTGGAACACCCGGCCCAGCACGTATTCACGCTGGGCGATAAACTCAGGATCGGACTTGATGGCGCGGCAAGCCTCTCCGGCGGCATAGCGCTGGCCAAAATTCAGCGATAAACGCTCCACCACCTGCCCAGGGCCAGGAGAAAGCAGTATCAGCTCGCTGGCCAGGAATACCGCTTCTTCAATGTCATGGGTGATCAGCAGCACCTGCTTGCCGGTATCGCGCCAAATGTTCAACAGCAGTTCCTGCATCTGTTCGCGAGTGAATGCGTCCAGCGCCCCGAAAGGCTCATCCAGCAGCAATAGCCGAGGATCGGCAGCCAAGGCGCGGGCAATGCCCACCCGCTGACGCATCCCACCGGACAGTTGCCAGATAAAGTGTTGTTCATAGCCGGTCAGCCCCACACGTTGCAACATCTGCTGCGCCACCTTGCGGCGTTGCGGCTTGGCCACACCGGCCAGCTGTAAACCAAACTCCACGTTATCCACCACGTTGCGCCACGGCAGTAAGCCTTCATGCTGGAAGACCACGCCCCGCTCGGCTCCTGGGCCTTTGATGGGGACATCGTCCAGCGTAATGCTGCCTGCCGTTGGCTCAATAAACCCGGCGATCAAATTCAGCAACGTGGTCTTGCCGCAGCCAGAAGGCCCCAACACCACCACCAATTGCCCTCTGGCTATCTGGAACGACACATCGCGCAGCGCCGCACGCCCCTGATAATCGGCCGAAAGATGGTTAACGTTTAGCATGGCGGACCCCTTACGACTGCGGCGCAGCCTGCACCTGTTTGACAAAGCGGTCGGTCACATAGGCACTGTAATCACTGTCCACCTGCGGGATCTTGCCTTGTTGCTTGAGGAACTCGGCGGTATCACGAATGGCTTTATCTACCGGCTGGCCCAGTTGAGTAATCTGATCGGCGACCGGCAGGTAGCGGTTACCCTTCACCAGTTCCGGCACCTGCTCTGGCGGAACTCCGCTCAGGCGAGCCAGCGTGCTGAGGTTGCTTGAGTCTTTCAGCCACTGTTCCGGCTGTGCCAGATAGGCCTTCTGCGCTTTCAGGGCGCTGGCAGCAAACGCGGTGACGACTTCCGGATGCTGCTCGGCAAAGTCTTTGCGCACTACCCACACGTCCAGCGTTGGTGAGCCCCACTGGCCAACCTGCTCGGAGTCGGTCAACACCTTGCCCTGTTTGGCGAGTTCATTGACCACCGGAGCCCATACGTAAGCCCCGTCGATATCCCCACGCTGCCAGGCCGCTGCAATGGCTGGCGGTTGCAGGTTGAGAATTTGCACCTGGTCAGGTTTGATGCCCCAGTGTTTCAGAGAGGCCAGCAGGCTGTAGTGAGTGGTGGAAATGAACGGTACCGCAATACGCTTACCGATCAGATCCTGGGGAGATTTGATGTCCTTTTTCACCACCAGCGCTTCGGAACTGCCCAGCTGTGAGGCGATCAGGAACACTTCGATAGGGAGCTTCTGGCTGGCGGCCACGGCCAGCGGGCTGGAGCCGATATTGCCAATCTGCACGTCGCCAGAGGCCAGCGCACGCAACACGCTGGAGCCGCTATCGAACTTGCGCCAGTCAACGGTCGCGCCAGACTGTTTGGCAAAGCTGTTTTCCGCCTGCGCCACCTTGGCCGGTTCGGCGGAGGTCTGGTACGCCACGGTGACGTCCACTGCCTGGGCACTGGCCGCACCGAGCGATAAAGCCAACAATACTGCACTGCGTAATGAGAAAAGTTTGCTCGCCATGATCCGCTCCGTTGATAAAATTCTGTGCTGTGACCAACAGTTTTATCTGAGCGGCGTTCGGCAATAAAAGAATAAAAAAATATTCTTTATTACTTATGGCGATATCAATGCCACCCACTCTCCCCCTGCACGGCTACTGCGCTGAGCGGCATCAATAAACGCCATCCCTTGCACACCCGTTTCAATCCCTGGTAACAACGGTGCCGCCGAAGGGTCATCACGCAAACACCGGGCCGCTTCACGGTAAATCTGGCCAAACCCTTCCAGATAACCTTCAGGATGCCCAGCGGGTACGCGGGCCAATTGGCGGTTCTCTACGTGCTGAAATGCCGAAGCGCGGGTGATGCAATAGGGGGGCGCGTCAAAAGGCCGTATCCACAGCTGGTTCGGGTTTTCCTGGCAAAACTCCAGGCTGCCCTCACTGCCGTAAACTCGTAACTTCAGCCCATTCTCATGACCACAGGCTACCTGGCTAGCCCAGAGCCGACCTTTGGCACCGTTGGCATAACGCATCTGCACTCGCACGTCGTCATCCAGCTTGCGCCCCGCGATGAATGACGTCAGCTCAGCGCTGATCGCCTCAGGCAACATGCCACTGACAAACTCTGCCAGTTGCCAGGCGTGGGTACCTACGTCACCGATGCAACCGGATCCGGCTTTTTCCGGCTGCGCACGCCAACCGGCCTGCTTGTTGTCGGTCAGTTCCAGCGGTTTTGCCAGCCACTGCTGCAGATATTCCACCTCAATGAAGCGGATCTCACCCAACTCCCCCGCCAATATCCGGCTACGTGCCTCACGCACCAGCGGGTAGGCGCTGTAGTTATGGGTCAGGATCAGTTGTCTGCCGCTGTGGCGCACCATTTGTGCCAGTTGCAGAGCCTCGGCATAGGAGGTGCATAACGGCTTATCGCAGATAACATCAATCCCGGCGTTGAGAAAGGCACTGGCGACTGGGGCGTGCAAATGATTCGGGGTCACGATCGCAACGACATCAATTCCATCCTCGCGTGCCGCTTCCGCCAACGCCATCTGGCTAAAATCGGCATAGCAGCGTTCCGGTTGCAGATGCAGTAGCGCCCCGGTGCGCAGACAGTTTTGTCTATCGGAGGAGAAAGCCCCGGCGACCAGCTCAAACTCATCGTCCATCCGCGCCGCCAGCCGATGCACCGCGCCAATAAACGCGCCTTCACCACCACCTACCATTCCCAGCTTCAATCTCATGATGCATCCTCCACGCCCAGCATGGCTCTGACTCGCTCACGGTCAGTATCCACCGCGGCAAAATCATCAAAGGCCCGTTCCGCTACCGGAATTATATGGCGGGCGATAAAGGCGGCACCTTCGCGTGCCCCAGCCTCCGGCGACTTAAGGCAGCACTCCCATTCCAACGTAGCGACTCCAGGGAAGCCGTACTGCGTCAGCTTGCTGAAAATCGCCGGGAAATCGATCTGCCCGTCCCCCAACGAACGGAAGCGCCCAGGCCTTTCCAACCACGGTTGGTAGCCCCCATATACGCCGCTGCGGGCGTTGGGGCGGTACTCGGCATCTTTGACGTGAAATGCGCGGATACGTGGGTGATAACAATCGATAAAGCCCAGATAGTCCATCTGCTGCAAATGCAGATGGCTCGGATCATAGAGAATATGGCAGCGGGGATGATTGCCGACCTTGGCCAAAAAGCGTTCAAAGGTCACGCCGTCATGTAAATCCTCCCCCGGATGCAGCTCATAGCACACATCTACACCAGCCCGATCGAAGGCGTCCAGGATCGGCAGCCAGCGCTTGGCCAACTGTTCGAAGGCCTCTTCCAACAGTAACGCATTATGCGGCGGCCAAGGATAGAAATAGGGCCACGCCAGCGCCCCAGAGAAGGTCGCATGGGCCGTTAGCCCCAAGCGCTGAGATGCCTGTGCTGCCAGCAACAGTTGCTCCGTTGCCCAGGCTTGCCGCAGCTGTGGTTTACCCCGGATTTCTGGCGGAGCAAAACCGTCAAAGGCCAGATCGTAGGCCGGATGGACGGCGACCAACTGCCCTTGCAAATGCGTCGACAGCTCGCTGATGCGAATACCGTGCCGCCCAAGCCGGGCGACGATCTCATCACAATAATCCTGACTACGCGCCGCCAGCGCCAGATCGAAAATGGCCGGCTCAAGCGTGGGGATCTGGACGCTGGTGAAGCCCAGCCCGGCAGCCCACTCCGCCAGGCCATCCAACGTATTAAACGGGGCCTGCTCGGCGATAAACTGCGCCAGAAACAGCCCCGGCCCCTGCATCGTCTTCATGCTTCTCTCCCTAAAATCACCGTACGTTGGCTGCGTACCGCCTCGTCCGCAGCCAGCACCACCCGTAAGCTGTTCAGCGCATCCTGAAGATGCTGATTGAGATCCAGCCCCTCACGAATAGCCCGCAAAAAGTAACGCTGTTCACTCAGGCACAGCGCTAAATGGTCCGGCTCATCCTGGCAATCGATCCAGCGATCCGGTCGCTTAAAGCGATTCTCATCGTCTAAATCGGCGTAATGCACCCGCAATGATTCGGTTTTGGTATGTCCCCCGACATCGTCAGAAGCCCTTTCGTGATGACGGGCCACGATCGAAACCGCGCCGCGCGGCCCAATGACGTCTTTCACAAAGTAAGCCGTTTCACTGATCATCGGCCCCCAGCCCGCTTCGTACCAGCCGATCGATCCGTCGGCAAAACGCACCTGTAGCTGGCCGTAGTTATACATCCCCTGCGGCAGGTCATCGGTCAGCCGGGCACCAATAGCGCTTACGCTGATCGGTTCTGCCTGGGCCATCTGGCACATCACGTCCAGATAATGTACTCCGCAATCAACGATTGGCGACAATGACTGCATCAGGTTGCGATGCACATTCCACATCTGCCCGTGGCTTTGCTGGTTGAGGTTCATCCGCATCACCAAGGGCTTACCCAAACCGCGAGCGAGCTCCACAAACTGCTGCCAAGAGGGGTGATGGCGCAGAATATAGCCCACCACCACCTGTCGTTGTGCCTGATGAGCAGCAGCAATCACCCTTTCAGCCCCTGCTACCGTGGTGGCGAGCGGCTTTTCGATAAACAGATGACATCCCGCCGCCAGTGCTGCCAAGGCGTAGGTTTCGTGGGTGTCCGGATAAGTGGTCAGGCACACGGCATCAGGCCGGGTTTGCGCCAGCGCCAACTCAAAGTCGCTAAAGGTGGGATAGTCGCCCCCCAAATGTTGATTGAGCAACTCACGCGACTCGCCCCGAGCCACCAGACCGCAGATTGTCACCCCTTCCATAGCGTGGTAGGCCTCGGCATGGGACGCCCCCATATTGCCGCAGCCCACCACCAGCACCCGCAAATCAGCCATCGCGTTTCTCCCCTGCTGGAATATCCCGGTAGTTGAAGGTGAAGAAGAACAGCGCGGCGATCGCCAATGCACCGAAGGCCGGATACCACCAGAAGTGCTGCCATTGCGGCAACGCCGCAGTTCCTTCCGCCGTCACCATATGGTTAAACAGCGCACCGCTGATTTGTGAACCAATCAGCATACCGATGCCGTAGGTGAACAACACCAACAGGCTTTGTGCCTGACCTTTTACCTTATCGCCCGCCACTTTATCGGTATAGATAAAGCCGATAACGAAGAAGAAGTCATAGCACATGCCATGCAGGATGATGCCGAGGTAGATCATCCAGCGCATTTCTTCGGTAATGCCCAGAGCGAACATCACATAGCGCAGGAACCAGGAAAGCATGCCGATCATCAGCATGTACTTGATCCCCAAGCGGGCAAACAGGAACGGGATCAGCAGCATGAAGAACAGCTCGGACATTTGCCCCAGCGACATCACGCCACCCACGTTGGTGAAACCGGCCGCGGCAACGAACGGCGCAGCATAGGCGTAATACGCCGCCAGCGGGATAGAGATCAGCATGGCGCAGATGATAAACACCAGGAAATGGCGCTGCTTGAGCATCGCGAAAGCATCGGCACACAGCAGATCGCGCATTTTTACTGGCTTGCCGCGTTCCGGTGCAGGGGTATGCGGCAGCGTAAAGCTGTAAATCGCCAATACCAACGAAGCTACGGCAGCCAGCATGAAGATATCGGTACTGTCCGACAGGCCGCTGGTGCCGACAATCAGTCCGGCGACAATCCAGCCAAAGGTGCCGAACGCCCGCACAATCGGGAAGGCCTTCTCACTGTTGCTCAGGCTATAAAATGCCACGTTGTTGCTCAGGGCAATGGTGGGCATGTAGCACAGCATATAGCCGAAGATGAGCCACAGTAGACCGCTGCCCTGCCCTTCAGCAAAGAAGCCCGGCATCATCCACAGCAGGCCTGCCCCAATCAGGTGCAGCACGGCTAACACTTTCTGTGAAGCGAAGAAGCGATCGACCACCATGCCCAGTACAAAAGGCGACAGAATGGAGGCGATCGGCCCGGTGGAATAGGCATCGCCAATGATCGCGGTCAGTCCATATTTGCCCATCACCACGCCGAGCGTGACGTACCAGGCTCCCCAGACAAAAAACTGCAGGAACATCATCAGTGCCAGCCGCGGCACCACCCATTTGAACGTGGTGCTTTTGGCCCCCAGGGCCAGGCTATCTGTTTGCATAACTCCCCCCATTGGTGTTGGTTGGTTAATACGGCAACGACGCCGGTGCTAACCGCTTTCCGGCAAAAAGGACGGCATCACCACGCCGCCGGGTTGTTGCGCCTGGCCTTTCACCTGCGCGACATGTAATTCACAAATTCGTCCTCCCCAGCGCAGTAAAACCTGGCTAAGCGCGGAGCGCTCTGCGGGCACTAATACCACCGGTGTCGTACCGCGATGATGGTGATCCAGCATCCAACCGAGTAACTCAAGGGCGATCTCTTCGCTATGGCTGCACCCCGGCCCCAACATGCGGGAAGCCGGGTGTGCCACAGAGGCCAAATAGCCACCGATGCGCTCGTCCAGCTCCCAGACGGCAACCCGCCACAGTCCACGGGTATCATTGAGGAAATAATCGATATCGCGCTGGCGTTCGATGCCCAGTATTTCGCGCTCCAGCTCCAGGATGGCGGGCAGATCGTCGAGCCGGGCTGCCCGCACCTGGCCGCGAGTCAGGCGTGGATAAGCAAATCCCTGGCTCGGCACTGGGATCGTCATATCCTGATAGAGGGCATACGGGGTAAATCCCCCGCGCTGGTAGAGCGAATAGGAATCCAGGTTTAGCGCGCTGGATAGCAAACGAACCGGTAACCCCCCCGCCAGTTCGTCGGCCTTGGCCAACAAACGGCTGGCGATCCTCCGGCCGAAATAATCGGGATGAACATTCATGATGCCCAACCCCAAATGAGTTTCACGCGGATGGAAAAAGCAGGAGCCGCAGATTGCCCCTTGTTGATCGCGCGCAATCCAGTGGTGGCCCTCATCCAACTGCTGATAAACATCAACAAACAGCCCACAACTTTCCGGCCCGGCAGAGAAGATGTCACCCAGCCCGTGGCGCTGATACCAGGCATTGGTTGAACAATGGATCAGAGCGGCAATCTCGCTGCGATCCTGCGCCTGCGCTAGCTGAAGCTGTATCTCCATCTGCCACCTCCTATTGCGTCACCATTGGGGGTAATTCGGTCTAAATTAGAAATGTAATCGATTTCATTTTGCGATAAATAAAATGTAATCGATTTCTTTTTTTCGGCAACCGGATTGATATGATTAAAAGCAGGTAGAGGATGAATTTGTAATCGCTGTCACAAACTCTTCGTAGTGATCGTACTTTTTGCCGCATACTGTGCGAGGCAAACGGGCAGAAGGAAAAGCAAACCATGTCGATAGCAAAGGTGGCGAAAATCGCTGGCGTCTCAGCGGCCACCGTCTCACGGGTGTTGAACGGCCAACAGATCGTCAAACCGGCCACTCGCGATAAGGTCCTGGCGGCGATCCGCGCGTGTGACTATCAACCCAATCTGCTGGCACGCCAACTGCGCACTGCCCGCAGCGGGATGCTGTTGGTGCTGGTGTCCAATATCACCAACCCCTTTTGCTCACTGGTGGTACGCGGTATCGAAGAAGAGGCCGAACGCCACGGTTACCATATTCTGCTGTGCAACTCGGAATCCAATCCCACCCGTGAATCCGCCTACCTCAGCCTGCTGAGTGGCAAGGTGGTTGACGGGGTGATCACCATGGATGCCATCAGCTGTTTGCCGGGGCTGACTGCCATGATCGGTGATTTCCCCTGGGTACAATGCGGCGAAGGGGATACCCAATTCCGCGCCTCCTCCGTCACCATCGATAATCACCAGGCCGCCATGGCCGGTGTGCAGCACTTGGCCGCCAAGGGCCGCCAACGGATCGCGTTGCTCAATGGTGATATGCGTTATCTGTATTCACAACAGCGGGAACAAGGCTACCGGCAGGCGTTGGCAGAGCTGGGGCTGGACTATTGCCGGGTCGAATACGTAGAAGGGCTGGACTACGCCGCTGGAGCCAAGGCGATGAATGATTTGCTAGCAGAAGGGCCGCGGCCAGATGCGGTATTTGCCATTTCAGATGTGATTGCCGGAGGCGCGATGAGTACCTTGCATCAGCAGGGCTTGCGTATTCCAGAAGATATCGCGGTAATGGGATTTGACGGTGTGCCTTTTGGCAGCATCACCACCCCGCCGCTGACCACCATCGTACAACCCATGCATCAGTTCGGCGTGCGCAGCGTGCAGTTGCTGCTGGAGAAAATTCAGGGCCAGCAGTTGCCTCCTTGCCACGACGTGCTGGATTGGCAACTGCTGGAACGGAGTTCAACCTGAAATCGTGCCGCGCAAGAAAATACGTGCGTGGCCACCCAGCAAAGTACGCTCCCCTTGCAGTTCGCAAAACAGTTCACCACCGCGTGATGATAGCTGCTTGGCATGCAATACGTGGCGGCCAAGACGCGCCGTCCAGTAAGGCATCAGTATGCAATGGGCGGAGCCGGTGACCGGATCCTCGCTGCGATCCAGCGAGAAATAGCGCGAGACAAAATCTACTTCATCGCCCGGAGCCGTGACGATCACGCCACAGCCAAGGTGGTCAATCAGCTCGGCGATCGCAGGCTGTACCGCCCTGACCTGCGCCTCATCGGCCAATACCGCCATCAGCGACTGGGCTCGCCACACTTCCTGCGGTTGCACACCGAGCAAAGCGGCCAACCGTGGCGGTTCAGCAATCTTCTGTGGTGGGCGAGAAGGGAAATCCAGGATCAGCCTCTCACCGTCGGCCACATCGCGTTTGACATACAGTTCACCGCTGGCGGAACGAAAACGGATATCGCTCAAAGCCGGGTTGGCTACGTTTAACAGCACGTGCGCCGTAGCCAAAGTGGCATGTCCGCAGAGATCCACTTCCCGCGTTGGCGTGAACCAGCGGATCGCGTACATGTCACCATCCTCCCAGACAAAGCTGGTTTCCGGCAGGTTCAGCTCGTTGGCGATGGCCTGCATCTGTGCCGCCTCCAGCGGTTGTTGCAGCAGGCAGACACCGGCCGGGTTGCCCCGCAGTCCCTCGCCGATAAAGGCGTCCACATGGAAATAGTTTTCGTTCATCAGCGTTCCCTCAATGCCAAATCAGTAATACACAGGCGGCGGTTAGCAGCCCCATCGATACGTTAAAGATAATCCAGGCCTTCTTGCTGCGCAGCAGACGGCCAATCACCGTACCAAAACCCAACCAGATAATCCCAGCCACGATATTGACGGCAAAGATACCGAAGGCGATAGCCAGAATGGAGTGGTTGTATTTATCCCCCGCCAGGCTGAAGCTCGCCACCGCCCCTAGCGCCATCAGCCAGGCCTTGGGGTTGAGGAATTGCAACAGCCAGCCTTGGTACAGACGCACCGGCTTTGGTGGCGGCGCGTCGGTTTCCAGCTTTTCATAGGCCGCCGTCGCCACTTTCCACGCCAGCCACAACAGATAAAGGCTGCCGAGGATTTTCAAGATCAAGTGCAAGGAGGGATAAATCAGGATCAACCCACCAACGCCAAATGCCACCAACACCAGGATACTTTGCATGCCCAGCATGATGCCGATCATCAGCCATAATGAACGCATAAAGCCGAAATTGGCACCTGAGGTGGTGAGCAACATATTGTTGGGGCCAGGGGTGATCGCGGCCACCCACAGGAAGCCTAGCATCGAAAGAAATAAACTCAGTTCCATGAAGCGGGTGCTCCTCACCCAAATGACTTTTTTGCAGTATGATTGCTAATACATGTGTTTGAAGCTAACAGTGCGGTTCGGATCACACAATAGCCGCCAACAAGAATTTTATTCATTATGTATGAATCCTTTCGCCCCCTGACCGGGGCCAGTAATCCACACCTGCAAACCCTGCTGCCACGGCTGGTGCGCCGCCGCGTACTGCTGCAACCCCATTGGCAACGGCTGGAGTTGCCGGACGGCGATTTCGTCGATCTGGCCTGGAGTGAAGATCCGCAACTGGCGCGCGATAAACCTCGCGTGGTGCTGTTCCATGGGTTAGAGGGTAATTTTTACAGCCCTTACGCACATGGGCTGCTCAATGCCTGGCGCGAGCAAGACTGGTTGGGCGTGGTGATGCATTTCCGTGGTTGCAGCGGCGTGCCCAACCGTAAGCAACGCATCTACCATTCCGGCGAAACGGAAGATGCCCGCTTCTTCCTGCGCTGGCTGCGTGACAGCTTTGGCGAAGTGCCAACGGCGGCGGTCGGGATTTCTCTTGGCGGCAATATGCTGGCCTATTATCTGGCCCAACAGGGCAATGACAGCCTGCTACAGGCGGCAGTAGTCGTTTCCGCCCCGCTGATGCTGGAACCTTGCTCTATCCGCATGGAACAGGGATTCTCACGCGTTTATCAGCACTACCTGCTAGGCCAACTCAAGCAAAATGCCACCCGCAAGCTGCTGCACTATCCAGGCACCTTACCGTTGGATTTGTCGCAACTGAACAAGCTGCGGCGCATTCGCGAGTTTGATGATGTGATCACCTCGCGCATTCACGGCTTCAGCGACGCGGTCGATTACTATCGCCGCTGCAGCGCCCTGCCGCTGTTGCCGCAGATCACCACGCCGCTGCTGATCATTCACGCTAAAGACGATCCGTTTATGACCGATGCGGTGATCCCCGACCTCGCCAGCCTGCCGCCTAATATCGAATATCAGCTGACGGAGTGCGGTGGCCACGTCGGCTTTGTCGGCGGCACCTTGAAAAAACCACAAATGTGGCTGGAGCAACGTATCCCAGCCTGGCTTTCTCCTTTTTTGGAACCCACCAAGTGATTATTCCCTGGCAAGACATTGAACAAGAGACCCTCAACAGCCTGATCGAATCCTTTGTATTACGCGAAGGAACCGACTATGGCGAGCACGAACGTTCGCTGGAACAGAAGGTCGACGACGTGCGCCGTCAGTTGAAAAGCGGCGAAGTGGTGCTGGTGTGGTCAGAGCTACATGAAACCGTCAACATCATGCCTCGCGGGCAGATCCGCGCCGGACAGGAGGAAATTTAGTCTTACTGCGCGCTATGACTGAGGGAAAAAATCAGGTAACAATGCAGTATTGCAAACCAACGCGCACAATTTCGCCTTGGGCGAAAGGGCATCAGCCATACTAAAAATCTTATTCTGAGCCTGCGCATTTAATACGGAGTGACCCTCGATCATGTCTGCCAAACATCCCGTTATCGCGGTGACCGGTTCCAGCGGAGCCGGCACCACCACCACCAGCCTGGCGTTCCGCAAGATTTTTCAGCAGCTAAACCTGCGCGCCGCCCAGCTGGAAGGCGACAGCTTCCACCGTTACACCCGGCCGGAAATGGATGCGGCAATCCGTAAAGCCCGCGATATGGGTCGCCATATCAGCTACTTCGGCCCGGAAGCCAACGACTTTGGCCTGCTGGAGCAGAGCTTTATCGAATACGGCAAGAACGGCACCGGCCGCTCACGTAAATATCTGCATACCTACGACGAGGCAGTGCCTTACAATCAGGTACCGGGCACCTTCACGCCTTGGGAGCCACTGCCCGCCCCGACGGATGTCCTATTCTACGAAGGGCTGCACGGCGGCGTAGTGGCCGATCAGATCGACGTGGCCAAGCATGTCGATCTGCTGGTCGGCGTGGTGCCAATCGTCAACCTGGAGTGGATCCAGAAGCTGATCCGCGATACCGGCGAGCGTGGCCATTCCCGTGAGGCGGTGATGGACTCGGTGGTCCGTTCGATGGAGGATTACATCAGCTATATCACGCCACAGTTCTCGCGTACCCATATCAACTTCCAACGCGTCCCGACGGTAGATACCTCCAACCCGTTTGCCGCCAAGGCGATCCCTTCGCTGGATGAAAGCTTGGTGGTGATCCACTTCCGTGGCCTAGATCAGATCGACTTCCCTTACCTGCTGGCAATGCTGCAAGGATCGTTTATCTCGCATATTAATACGCTGGTGGTGCCGGGCGGCAAGATGGGGCTGGCAATGGAGTTGATCATGGCACCGCTGGTGCAGCGGCTGATGGAAGGCAAGAAAATCGAGTAAAGTCATCATACCCGTCGTCTGCGTTAATACCTGCACATAGCTATTCGGGCCCATCCGTGGGCCTTATCCTTTTTAGAAAGACAATCAACTCGTCATCAGAAACAGGCCCCCTCTTTTTTGATATTGCGATGAGCTGGATAGTCAGCTTATTTCCTACAACTAATTCCTCCCGAATAACCTACACCGCCTTGTTTTACATTCAAAGCGACTAACTGTTTCATAATAGCCAAGATAAATGACTCGAAACTCAGTGCTCTTTCATGGAGGTTGTTCCTTAACTCCCACATCAGTTCGTTTATACATCTCTCTTCAAAGGGGTTAAGATTAGCTTAAGAAATCCACTATCTCATTGTATTTTAATTAATTAATAAAAACCATAGGCAAAGCAATGTCTTTAGGTGAGTTTTGTTTTTTTATTAATAGAGTAAATGTATCTCTTCCCGTAGTAGCTGTTGATAATGCAAACAGACATTAATTCAATACTGAATCAAGACAACGTTAATTTAACTACTTCGATCATAGCACTATTGCGTACTGGCCCTTTTACAACCTTTGGTGAGGTTTTTTTTAAACATGTCACTGGCAAGTCGCCGTGGTGGAGATACTGATAAATATAGGAAAGTAACTATGGGTAATAAAAATATCGTAATTATATCCCCTTACGCCTACATGGCGGCAGCGGTGGAAGCTATGCTCGAGCGTGAGGGGGTACATTACCGCCTTACACCATTGTTGATACCTATGATTTATCCACAATCCCCCCTTTTTCAGGCGGGCTGGCTAAAACCGGATACGGTAGTGCTTCATGTCACAAAGGGTGTAACGCATTCCGCATGTCGTACTCTCGACAACTTCTATGCCACCTGCTCACCTGAATGGCGAACACTTATCCTATTCGATACGGAAATCGCTTATCAATTGTCGACCCTGCCGTGTGTCTGCTAACAGGCCGATGCGATCCTTAGCAGCGCAACCCCATTGTCAATATTGGCCTCAATTTTGCTGAAAAAAGACTCTTTTTTATCTTCACCTCAAAAGAATCTCAGGAATTTTTCCCGTGAGACTCGCCCGGGTGCTAATACGCTTCGCTGGAGGGCGTAATAAAGATGACTTCATTGACTCGAGAAACAACACCGAGGCAGACAGTAGTCCTGGTGCATCAATGCCCTTTTACGCGCCAGGGGCTGAAGACGCTGCTGTCGCCGGCCTATGATGTGATTGATGCTGAAGATATTTGTGATCTTGAGAAAGAACTTGTCTCTGTAGATCTGTTGTTGTTATCACCACAACTTTTTCCTCCGGGCCGTATGAGAGAAGTAGAGCAGTTCATGAAACGGATATACCAACATCACCCACAGTGTTTGGTATTGCTCACCTTGGAGACAGCTGACATGTCCTACATACGGTATTTAATCAGTCCGTTCAAAGTGGTAGGTGGCTTAGACCTCTCTTACTCGGTGTCGGCATTGCGCTTGCAGCTCGAGGCCATTCTAACCGGGAATGAACAACCCTCTTTGCCCTGTGAGTGGAAGGGGTTAAGTTCTAGAGAATACGCGGTCCTCAGCGCCCTTATATCAGGAAATAGACCGGTGCAAGTAGGTAAATCTTTGGGAGTAAACGTCAAGACAGTCAGCCATTACAAACTCCAGGGATTAAAGAAGTTAGGTGTGCGTAATATGCAGGCTTTTCTATTATCACCTTATTTTTAAAAGTCTATGACAGTGAAGATGGAGAACACACGATGATGAGAAATAATGGCGGAAATACCAATCAGCCGTGGGTCAGCGTATCTCTGCAGGGAAAAGGGAGGCTCAATAACATCCCTGAAAGTTACACCAATTACGCCATGCGTGTGCGTTCCCTGTAATGATTATGTTCATTAGGGGGGAAAAAGCGGTGTTTTCTCAGTTGGCTAAACAGGCATCAGAGAGAGAACGCGAAGAAGTGTGGGGAGAGGCACAGAATTTATGGTTTCTTGCGTCCCTGAAGGCCGCCTCTTGCGAGAATCGAGCCTGGGCAACCTGCCGATCTGAGTTTTGTCGTCGAAGATCAGAACGGCAGGGATGCCCATAAGCGAATTGCATCTAGAGATAGGCTAAGCAACAGATTTGTACATCTGACACTGCGTATCGGTGAAGCTATAGGCGCGGAAAATTTCTTAGTACCGCGCCCACCGTTGTTAACGCATCAACAGATGGCGGATAAAACCGACGTGCAGTTTCACCCCAATCTGCATCGCTGCCTCGTCCAGTTTAAAACGGGGGTTATGCACGCCATAGGTGGCACCGATCGCCTCGTTACCGCTGCCGATAAACAGGAAGCACCCCGGCACTTTCTCCTGATAGGAGGAGAAATCCTCGCTGCCAAACATCGCGGAGGTCAATTCCCGCAGCGCCTGTGGCCCCACGGCTTCGGCCACCACCTCGCGCGCAATGGCGCAGGCATCAGGGTGGTTATTGCCGATGGTATAGCCACGCGTCCAGTCAACCTTGTAGCTGGCACCGTGCGCCTGGCAGATCCCAGCGACGGTTTGCTCAACCAACAGCGGCACTCGCTCACGTACTTCCTGGTTATGAGTACGTAGCGTTCCCGCCAGCCGCGCGCTGTCTGGGATGACGTTATAGCTGTCACCCGCCTGGAAGGTCGCCACCGTCAACACCGGTGCATTTAACGGATCCAGCTTACGTGCCACGATCTGCTGCAAAGCGCTAACGATCTCCGCACCAATCGGCACCGGATCGATACACAGATGCGGCATCGAGCCATGCCCCCCCTTCCCCTGCAGCACAATATCGAAGTTATCGCTGGAGCCACTGAATACGCCCTGCTTCATCGCCACCTCACCGGTCGGGAAGTTGGGCATGACATGCAGGCCGAAGATCATCTTCACGCCATCCAGAACCCCTAAATCCACTAGCTGTTGGGCTCCGCCCGGCGGCACTTCTTCGGCATGCTGGAAGATAAAGCGCACTGAACCTTGCAACTGCGCCTGCAACTGGCAAAGCACGCTGGCCGCCCCCAGCAACATCGCGCTGTGGGCATCATGGCCGCAGGCATGCATCACCCCTCGCCGGGTTGAGCAGAAAGGTTCGTCGCTTTCCTCCTGGATAGGCAAAGCGTCGATATCGGCGCGCAATGCATAGCACGGCCCCGGCGCTGCGCCCTGCAATTCGGCCACTACGCTATTTGGTGTAGGACGTGAGATCTTCAACGGGCCAAGTCTGGCCAACTGCCCGGCAATGTAATCTGCCGTCTGCGCTTCCTGGAATGACAACTCCGGATTGGCATGCAGGTGGCGACGCCACTGCAAGACCTGTTGTTCCACACCGGCAATCAGTTGTTCAATGTTCATTTTCATACTCCTTAATTCAGTGCCGGTTGGCGTGCTTTACCCGCCAATGGCAGGATCACCAGCCCGGAAACCACCATAGCCAGTGCTAAAAAGATAAACGTCGTCATATAGTTATGGCTGATAGTGATCAGATACCCCATGGCGATAGGGGCCACAAAGCCACCCAAGGTGCCGCCGGTGTTAATCAGCCCCATTGCTGCACCCATCACTTCCGTAGGCAAGCGCTTCATCGGCAGGGTAAACACCGTGACGAACGAGGCCATCAGGAAGATATAACCTAGGAACAAGAACAGGCTGGCCGTCAGCGCTGATTCGCTGGTAAACACCAGCCAGATGCACAAGGCGCTGAGCAGAGAACTGAAGAAGATCACCCACGGCTCACGCCCTTGCAGATAGCGCCCAACCAGCCAGCCGGTACCGAGTGAGGAGATCCAGATCCCCAGACCACCGGCGGCTACCACCATGCTGGAAACGTCAATTGGCATTCCCCGCTGCTGTACCAGGAATTTCGGCAGCCAGGCCATCAGGCCGTACGACGGGATGTTGATACAGAAGATCGCCACAAACAGCAGCAACACAATTGGGTTTTTCAGCAGGGCCTTATAGTTGGCTGCGGCTGCCCCAGCTTTGGCGGGTGCCGCCTGTGGCGGATTGGGAACCAGCCACAAGATGCAGGCAGCAATCACGAATGCCAACAGGCCAAGCGCAGAAAACGACCCACGCCAGCCGATGTGATCCAGGCAATAGACCGCGACCAGCGGCCCGACGGTCATCGCCAATCCGGCGGAGGACAGCAGAATGGACTGCGCGAAGGTGCGCTGTTCCAGTGGGAAATTCGCCACCACCGCCTTGGCGCAGGAACACGGATAGCCAGAGTGGCCAATACCGGACAAAAAGCGGAACGTCACCAGCAGGCCCAGGCCGAACCCCAGAATGCCGAAGCACAGGGCAAATCCCCCCAGCAGCAGTAACGAACTGCACAGCACTTTCTTAAAGCCAAAGCGGTCATTGAGCCAGCCCGCCGGTATCTGGAACAGGGAATACGCCAGGAAAAACATCCCGGTAATGTAGCCCAGCTGTTCCGGCTGTAGATTGAACTCGCGCTCGATAGGTAACAGCGCAAAACCCATCACGGTTTTATCGATGTACACCACGACATAGCCCACAAACAGCAAAAAAATCATTAGCGAACGATTCTTCATTGCCGATATTCCTTTAAGTTATCACCCAGGCAGCCCACCCGCAGGGCAGGCGTAGTTTAATAATGTGATCAAGGTCACTTTATAGTTTTAATAACAGTCACTTACAATAACATGCTGAAATTATCGCCTTTTACCGAGTGGCATAAGATACAATTTTGTAAGGGGTGATGCTTTTTATTGATAGGGTGGGGAATGCGCTATTTACCGAAGTTACAACAGTTGAAAGTTTTCCAGCAGGTGATCCGCAGCGGCAGTATTCGCGGGGCGGCGCGCGCGCTGGAGCAGTCTCAGCCCGCCGTGAGCCGTACCATCCGTGAACTGGAACAGATCCTGGAAACCCAGTTGATCAATCGCAGCAGCCAGGGAATGACGCTGACCGAAACCGGCCGCGCCTTTGCCCTGCGGATGCAGTTGATCCTGGAAGAGTTGCAACGCGCCGCCGACGAGATCCAGCAGTTGAATCAGCATTCGCAAGGTAACGTCGCCATTGGCTGCTCTTCACTACTCGCTCTCACGGTATTACCGGAACTGGTCGAAGCCTTCAAACAGCCGTTTCCGCAGGCCAATCTGCTGATCCGCGAAGCACAGCTTTCTACGCTGCTGCCAGCATTGCGCGAAGGCCGCCTGGATTTTGCCGTGGGTACCGTCAGCCCGGAACTGCCGCTGGAGGATCTGGTACGTGAACCGCTGTTCAGCGCCTCTTTTTGCATTATCGCACGCCAGGGGCACCCACTGGCGCAGGCAACCTCGCTGGACGAACTGCGTGAGGCCAAGTGGCTATTACCGGAAACCGATATGGGTTATTACCAGCAGTTGCGCGCGGTGTTGGGCACCTTCTATCAGCAATTGAGCCGTTCGCCCATTCGCTCGGATTCAGTGACCTGTGGCTTGAACATGGTGTTAGAGGCGGATTATTTGACTATCGTGGCGCGGGCGATGAGTGCACCGTTCCATTTGCAGCATCGGCTGGTGGCATTGCCTATCGACACGCTGCCGCAGGCGCAATATTGCGTGCTGTATTCACAGAAATCGCCGCTAACCGTAACGGCACGGCGATTTCTTGATTTATTGCGTACCCACTGTCTGCGCTACCCTTGGTAGGATCAGGCTACTTCGCGGATTTCAAAGCTGTGGGTGATACTGGCGGCTTTACCCAGCATCAAGGAGACTGAGCAGTATTTCTCGGCGGAAAGATCCACCGCGCGCTCTACGATCTTATCAGTCAGCCCTTTGCCGGTGACAATAAAATGCAGGTTGATATGGGTAAATAGACGTGGCGCTTCTTCACGGCGCTCAGAGGTCAGTTTTACCTCGCAGTCACGCACATCGTTACGTCCTTTTTGCAGGATCGACACTACATCAATGGCGCTACAACCGCCGACGGACATCAACACCATTTCCATTGGGCTTGGCGCTTTATCGCCCGCGTTGCCATCCATCAAAACCTGGTGGCCGGACGCAGACTCACCCAGGAATGTCAGCCCTTCTACCCACTTAACTCTTGCCTGCATGTTACACACTCCGGTTAATTTCTTAAAAACAGGGTACGCTTTCGCATACATTCTGGCAACGTAACCTGACCCTAATCATGCTGAAGCGAGACAACACAAGACACCCGCCTCACTCTGTGCTACAAACAGAGCCGCAATAACTCTTTCCAGGTCACCGATTTCAGGGATATGTCCAAGGAAAGGCCCCTATATTGGTTTGTTAACAGAATGTAGCTTGCAGCTCTCCCTGCAAGTTAATATGCTAGAGCACAAGCGTATTTCTATAACACGCCTCAAAACCTGTTGATAGCCACAATTAAAACACCGGGCTATAAGCACGTTTTACAGGGAACTCTGACCCCTGTGATACAAGGCAGCGATAACAACAGAGGATAACAGCGAATGGTTCTCGGCAAACCGCAAACAGACCCGACTCTCGAATGGTTCCTGTCTCATTGCCATATCCACAAATATCCATCGAAGAGTACGCTGATTCACCAAGGTGAAAAGGCCGAAACGCTTTACTACATCGTCAAAGGCTCCGTCGCGGTGCTGATTAAAGATGAAGAAGGCAAAGAGATGATCCTGTCCTACCTTAACCAGGGGGATTTCATCGGCGAGCTAGGATTATTTGAAGAAGGCCAGGAGCGTAGCGCCTGGGTACGGGCCAAAACCGCCTGTGAAGTGGCTGAAATTTCCTACAAGAAATTCCGCCAGTTGATCCAGGTTAACCCGGATATCCTGATGCGCCTGTCCGCACAGATGGCTAACCGCCTGCAAGTCACCTCAGAGAAAGTGGGTAACCTCGCCTTCCTTGACGTTACCGGCCGCATTGCTCAGACCTTGCTGAACCTGGCAAAACAACCTGATGCCATGACTCACCCAGACGGCATGCAGATCAAAATCACCCGCCAGGAAATTGGCCAAATCGTCGGTTGCTCACGTGAAACCGTCGGTCGTATTTTGAAAATGCTCGAAGATCAAAACCTGATCTCCGCGCACGGCAAAACCATTGTCGTGTACGGTACGCGTTAATCCCCAGGGAAACGGTGCAGCAATGCGCCGTTTCTTTACCTACTGAATAGCCAACCATGTGGCGCCGCCTGATCTACCATCCGGAAGTCAACTACGCACTGCGGCAAACGCTGGTGTTGTGCCTGCCGGTGGCGTTTGGTTTGCTGATTGGCAACCTGCAACTCGGCATGCTGTTCTCGTTGGTGCCCGCCTGCTGCAACATTGCCGGGCTGGATACGCCACACAAACGCTTTTTCAAACGCCTGGTCGTGGGTGGCTCCCTATTCGCACTCAGTAGCTTTCTGCTGCAACAAGCCCTGCTGTGGGACCTTCCCCTGCCCTTACTGATGCTGGGAATGGCGCTGTTGCTCGGCGTCAGCGGTGAGATCAGTCCGCTGCATGCCCGCCTGCTACCAGCCGCACTGGTTGCCGCCATCTTTTCCCTCAGCATGGTAGGCACCGTGCCAATCTGGCATGCCCCTTTACTGTATATCGTCGGCACCGCCTGGTACGGGTTGTTTACCTGGGCCTGGTTCAAGCTGTGGAAAGAGCAGCCGATGCGCGAATCCTTAAGCCAGCTGTATATGCAGTTGGCCGACTATTTTGAAGCCAAATACTCATTACTGACGCAACATACCGATCCAGAAACTGCCCTGCCGCCGCTGTTGCAACGCCAACAGAAAGTGATGGACCTGATCAGTCTGCTATACCAACAGCTTAATTTCCTGCCCCATGCCAATAACCTGGAGCAAAAGCGCCTGCAACGTACGTTTCAGGTGGCGCTCGATTTGCAAGAGCACATCACCGTCAGCCTGCATCTGCCGGAAGAAGTACAAAAGTTGGTAGAGCAAAGCCAGGCCGAAGCGATTATCCGCCGCAACGCCCAGGTGATCGCCACGCGCCTGCGGGTGGTGGCCGACGATATTCTCTATCATCGGCACTCTGCGCGTTTCAGTATGAAGAATGAGCTGGCGGCGCTGGAAAAAGTGGCCTCACAGCACGCCGATAACCCGGTTGGCCAGTTCTGCTATTACCACTTCAGCCGCATCGCACGCCTGCTGCGCACCCAGCACCCGCTTTACCGCCGCAATCTGATGGCCAATCAGTCACGTCTGCCGTTCTGGCCCGCGGTGGTGAGCTATCTGTCGTTTAAATCCAACGCCCTGCGCAACGCCGCCAGGCTGGGGGTCATTCTGGCGGCAGGCAGTAGCCTTGGCATGCTGTTCAACCTGCCAAAACCCTATTGGATTTTGCTGACCATCATGCTGGTCAGTCAAAACGGCTATAACGCCACGCGGGTGAGGATCCAGCACCGTGCCCTCGGCACGTTGGCCGGGTTGGTGATTGCCGCCGGACTGCTGCAACTGCAGATGCCGGAGAACGTGACGCTGAGCATCATGTTGGCGATCACCCTGGCGGCCTATCTGATCCTGCGGAAAAACTACGGGCTGGCGGTGATGGGCTTTACCGTGACCGCCGTCTACACCTTGCAGCTCCTGGCGCTGAATGGCACCCATTTCCTGGTTCCCCGCCTGATCGATACCCTTATTGGCTGCGTACTGGTGTTTGGCGGCACGATCTGGCTATGGCCGCAGTGGCAGAGTGGCCTGCTGCGTAAAAACGCCCATCAGGCGCTAGAGCACGATCAGACGGCACTGCGATTATTGCTGGAAGAGCAGGAACCGGACCCCAGTGAACTGGCCTACACGCGTATGCAGGTCAACCAGGCGCATAACGCCCTGTTTACCTCGCTCAATCAGGCGATGCAGGAGCCGGGGTTTGAATCGAATTATCTGGCAGATATGCGGCTGTGGATCACCCATAACCAGTTTATCGTTGAACACCTGAATGCGATGACCATTCTGGCGCGCGAGCACTATATGCTGACGCCCAAGCTGGCTCAGGAGTATCTGCAAACCTGTGAGATAGCCTTGCAGAGCTGCCAGCAGCGGTTGGAATATGACGGCCCAAGTACCAGCAATAGCATCATGAAGCCGCCGGATCTGCACCCGGACATGCCGATCACCGAGATGGAACGCCACCTGCGGCGGATCCTTTCTCACCTGACCGTGATGCATACCATTTCGTCACTGGCATGGCGCCAGCGCCCACATCATGGGATCTGGCTGAAGCGCAAACTGCGGGAAAGCTGAGGTTGCCGGAGCCGATGCTGAAGTTCGGCCCCGGCAAATGACTTAAGCCTTAATCACATCCTGTACGGCCAATTCGAACAGCGCCATGCCTTCGTCGATATCTTTCAGCTCAACCACCAACGAAGGAGCAAAACGGATCACGTTTGGCCCAGCGTTGAGGATCATCAAGCCACGCGCAGCGGCGGCAGTGAGAAAATCGCGCGCTTTGCCATGATAGCCCGCCTTCAGTTCTGCACCAATCAACAGCCCCATGCCACGAATATCGCTGAACACATCGTATTTTTTACCAATTTCCTGCAAAGCCTGCACAAACAGCCCGTGACGCTGCTCAATCCCGCTTAGCACCTCTGGCGTGTTGATAACGTCCAACGCTGCCTCTGCCACTGCACAGGCCAGTGGGTTACCGCCGTAGGTAGTACCATGAGTGCCAACCTGCATCACCGAGGCGATCTCTTCGGTAGTCAGCATCGCACTCACCGGGAAACCACCGCCCAGCGCTTTAGCGGTGGTGAGGATGTCTGGCGTAATGCCGTAATGCATATAGGTAAACAGCTTACCGCTGCGGCCCATACCGCTTTGTACTTCATCAAATACCAGCAGCGCCTGATGTTGATCGCAGAGTTCACGCACGCCCTTGAGGAAGACAGGATCGGCGGCGGTAATGCCCCCTTCCCCCTGAATAGGCTCCATCACTACCGCACAGGTGTGATCGTCCATCACCGCTTTCACCGCGGCCAGATCGTTGAAGGGCACATGCACGATATCGGCCGGTTTCGGCCCAAAGCCGTCGGAATATTTTGGCTGCCCACCCACGGAAACGGTGAACAGCGTACGGCCATGGAAAGCGTTGTTAAACGCGATGATCTTGGTCTTATACGCGCTATGACGGGTGATGGCATAATGGCGAGCGAGCTTGAAAGCCGCCTCGTTAGCCTCTGCACCCGAGTTGGCGAAGAACACCCGGTCGGCGAAGGTAGCAGCGATCAATTTAGTGGCCAGGCGCAGCGCGGGCTCATTGGTGAACACGTTGCTGGTATGCCACAAGGTTTCGCCCTGCTGCTTTAAAGCCTCAACCAGTGCCGGATGGCAGTGCCCCAACGCAGTCACCGCTATACCACCAGAGAAGTCGATATACTCTTTCCCCTGCTGATCCCATACGCGGCTCCCCTTGCCCTTCACCGGCACAAACTGGGCCGGTGCATAAACAGGCAGGATAACCTGATCAAAGGTGCTGCGAGTGACTGCGGTTTTTTCGGTCATTACTGGCTCCAGGCGGCTAACTATTAAGTGAAAATATAATCACAAAATATGCATAAAAAACCAAACAAGGGCAAGCTTAAAAAGCCACTAACGGCTAACTTCCAAGGAAATTATCCAGCAGTTGGTGCCCTTGTTCGCTGAGAATGCTCTCCGGGTGGAACTGCACACCTTCCAGCGCCAGCGTCCGATGGCGGATCCCCATGATCTCATCGCGTTCGCCGTCACGTTCGCTCCAGGCGGTCACCTCAAAGCAATCCGGCAACGTGGCAGCATCCAGGATCAGCGAATGGTAGCGGGTGACGGTCAGCGGATTATTCAATCCCTTGAACACGCCGAGATTATTATGGCGGATGGCAGAAGTTTTGCCATGCATCACCTCCCGGGCGCGAACCACGTCGGCACCAAACGCCTGGCCCAACGCCTGATGACCTAGGCAGACCCCAAGGATCGGCAGCTTACCGGCAAAATGGCGAATGGCAGCCAGAGAGATGCCCGCCTCGTTCGGCGTACAGGGGCCAGGGGAGATCACCAGATGCTGTGGTGCCAGCCACTCGATATCGGCCAGTTGCAGTTCATCGTTACGCTTCACCAGCACTTCTGCACCCAGTTCGCAAAAGTACTGATAGAGGTTGTAGGTAAAAGAGTCGTAGTTATCGATCAGCAGCAGCATGTTTAAATTAACTTCGTGATTAAGGCTCGTTACGGCAGATATTGATTTGGGCCTATGACACAGGCCTTGCTGGAGTTTAACGCCCATAGCGGTGTGGAGCACAGGCTAATTTTCTGACTCAAAGCACTTTAAATCAGTAAAAAAGAGAATACCCTACTCCGGCTCGCGATGTAGCCGTTCAGATAATCAGTGGGTTAATGTTCTACCCTGCACATTCAGAAGCATTGCCACTTTGTCATCCGCCCGAAGCGATAAGGTCACTCAACCCAGTGCCATAGGTAACAATCGTCATGAATTACGTTGAAACCATAAGAAGGAAAATAGGCCACGATTTACTGTTGCTTGCTGGTGCTAATGTCGTCATAACACGTGATGATGGCAGCATTCTTCTTCAACTGCGCCGTGATGGTCGCTATGGGTTGCCTGGCGGCTTGCTTGAACCTGGGGAGTCACTCTTAGCAGTGCGCCATTCGCGAAACCTATGAAGAGTGTGGGGTGCGTTTTTCTGACATGCAGTTCGTTGAGGTTTTCTCTGGGGCTGAGTATACGTTCACGCTGGCCAACGAAGACCAAATTAATGTTATCACCGCCGTATACTCTGCAGAATTAAAAGATGGCTGTGGAGAGATTGTCATTAATGATGATGAAAGTGAGGAGTTTAGCTTTTTTAGCCCCCTTGCCCTACCTCATAATATGGATGAGGAATATCGGGTCTATATCGAAGCCTACCTTACAAGCATCATTAAGCCATAGGCCTGTCTAAGTAGGCGCTGAATGCAGCGCCCCTACGTTAGAGTTCACAGACCTACTTCTTACGGCCACCCATGATCGAGCCTAAAACGCCGCGCAGGATCTGGCGGCCCAGATCGCGCGCCATGCTCTTGGCGGCGGTCTGTACGATGCCGTCGTGTTTACCGCCACGTGGACCGGTGGAGCCGAACAGGATCTCGTTCAAGCCGCCCATCAAGCCACCGCCGCTTTCCTGCCCTGCGGCCGGTTTCTGAGCCGGTTGCCCTGGCTGTGGCGTACCCACAGTGGCAAAACCGCCTGCGGCCAGTTTTTCATAGGCAGATTCACGATCCACCATATCTTCATAACGGCCATAGAGCGGGGATTTATTGATGGCGCTGTTCATCCCTTCGGCTCCCAACATGCCCATTTTTGATTCAGGTGCGATCACCATCGCACGCTCCACCACGTTCGGCCGCCCTTTCTCATCCAGGAAGGAGACTAATGCCTCGCCCACGCCTAACTCGGTGATTGCCGTTTCCGCATCAAAGTCTGGATTGGCACGCATGGTTTGTGCCGCGGCCTTCACCGCTTTCTGATCGCGTGGCGTAAAGGCCCGCAGCGCATGCTGGACACGGTTACCCAACTGGCCCAGAACACTGTCCGGGATATCCAACGGATTCTGGGTGACAAAGTAGATGCCCACACCTTTGGAACGGATCAGGCGCACCACCTGTTCAATTTTGGTCAGCAATGCCGGTGGCGCATCGTTAAACAGCAGGTGGGCTTCGTCGAAGAAAAACACCAGCTTTGGCTGTTCCGGATCGCCCACTTCCGGCAAATGCTCAAACAGCTCCGCCAGTAGCCACAACAAAAACACCGCATACAGCTTCGGCTGGTTAATCAGCTTATCCGCCGCCAGCAGGTTGATGACGCCGTGCCCGTTGGCGTCGGTTCTCATCAGATCGTTGATATCCAACATCGGCTCGCCAAAGAACTGATTGGCACCCTGCTGTTCCAGCGTCAGCAAACCACGCTGTATCGCCCCGATCGAGGCCGAAGAGATGTTGCCGTACTGGGTTTGAAACTGTTTGGCGTTATCCCCGACGTACTGCACCATCGCACGCAGGTCTTTCATATCCAGCAGCAGTAAGGCGTTGTCATCGGCGATCTTGAACACCAACTGCAACACACCGCTCTGCACCTCGTTCAGATCCAGCAGGCGGCCAAGCAGCAGCGGGCCAAGATCGGAAATGGTGGCACGGATGGGATGGCCCTTTTCGCCAAAAATATCCCAAGGGATCATCGAACAGGCTTGGGGTTGCCAGTCGGTAACGCCAATCGCGGCTAACCGCGCCTGCAACTTCTCGGAGGGAACACCTTCGATCGCAATGCCTGACAGGTCGCCTTTAACGTCCGCCAGGAATACCGGAATGCCAATGCGTGAGAACTGCTCCGCCATCTTTTGCAGGGTGACCGTTTTACCCGTACCGGTTGCCCCGGTGATCAACCCGTGGCGGTTAGCCAGGGCAGGCAAAATGACCAGATCCTGTGCCGGTTTCCCGTCTTTCATCGCTTTGGCAATAATCCGTGCTTCGCTCATTTGCTGTTCCTATAACCCAGTACGGCGCGAATGCGCCCGTTGATATCATCAAGGCTATAAGCGAGAAGTAAACCCGTCAAGGACAAACAAAAAGGGCACCATTCAGGTGCCCTCATGCCAAACCGAGTCGCTTAACGCTATCCCCGTAACCCCAGTTCTTCTTTCAGCGATTTGAGATAGCGGCGGCTGACCGGTACCGGCTCCCCCACTGACATAATCATTTCCGCCGTGCCACTTTCTTCAAAACGGATCTCTTTGACCTGCTCAAGGTTCACCAGATATTGCCGGTGACAGCGCACCAATGGCGTGCGGCTTTCCAGCGTGCGTAGCGTTAGTTCGGTAAAACACTCCATGCCGTCATTGCGTACCACATACACCCCGGTCGAGCGTGAGCGGATGGCAATCACCTCGTCGAAACGCAGCAGGTAAATCCGGCTGTGGCCGGTACAGGGAATGTATTTCAGGTAGCCTGCGCTTTCATCCAACGCCGCAATATTCTGCGGAGCACGGCGCTGATGCAGGCGCTGCAGGGTTTTATTCAGCCGATTCGGCTCCGCCGGTTTCAGCAGGTAATCAAACGCATGCTGCTCGAAGGCCTGCACCGCGTATTCGTCATAGGCCGTCAGAAACACGATGTAGGGCATACGGTTCGGATCGAGCATGCCAACCATTTCCAGTCCGCTGATACGTGGCATCTGGATGTCCAGGAACACCACGTCCGGTTGCAAGCGGTGGATTTGGCTGATGGCCTCAATGGCATTGGCGCATTCACCAATAATGGTGATGCCCTCTTCCTCTTCCAGCAGGTGGCGCAGGTTATCGCGGGCAAAGGGCTCGTCATCAACAATCAGTACGTTCAACATCAAGCAGCCCTCGCCAAGGGAACGTTAAGGGTGATGCAGGTATAGGCTTCGGGCTCGCAGGTGACCTGCACACCGTAATCTTCACCATAGCGCACGCGGATACGCCGATCGACCAGGTTCATCCCCAACCCGCTGCCACCGGTTTGTTGACGGAACAGCCCGGCGTTATCCGTTACCTGCAACAGCAAGTGATCGCCTTCGAGGCGGGCACCAATATCGACACGGCCAATCCCCAACAGATGCGAAGTGCCGTGCTTGATCGCATTTTCCACAATCGGCTGCAGCGAGAACGCCGGTAAACGCACTGCCAGCAACTCTTCCGGCAGCGAAACGGTGATCTCCAGCCGATCGGCAAAGCGGGCTTTTTCGATCTGCAGATAGGCGTTCACATGTTCAATCTCGTCCGCCAGGCTCACCTCATCGTCGGAACGCTTGAGGTTTTTGCGGAAAAAGGTCGACAGATACTGCACCAGTTCGCAGGCCCGGTCGCCATCGCGGCGGATCACCGCCACCAGCGTATTCAGGGCGTTGAACAGGAAATGCGGGTTCACCTGCGCATGCAGCAGTTTGATTTCCGACTGGGCCAGCAGCTGTTTATGGCGCTCATATTGCCCGGCCATGATTTGCGCCGACAGCAGGCTGGCAATCCCTTCCCCCAGCGTGCGGTTGATGGTGCTAAACAGCTTGGTCTTGGGTTCATACAGTTTGATGGTGCCAATCACTCGCTGATTTTCACCACGCAGTGGGATCACCAATGTCGAACCTAGTTTGCAATTGCCGTTGATGGAGCAGCAGTAAGAAAGCTCGTTGCCGTCGGCATACACCACCTCGTTGTTATCGATAGCGCGATGGGAGTGGACCGAGGAGATCGGCGTGCCCGGCAGATGGTGGTCGTCACCAATGCCGATAAAGGCCAGCAGCTTGTCACGATCGGTGATCGCCACGGCGCCGATGCCCAGTTCCTGATAGACCACCCGCGCCACCTTCATGCTGTTTTCCTGGTCAAACCCCTGGCGCAGAATACCCTCGGTACGTTCGGCAATCTTCAACGCCTTGGAGGAGAAGGCACTGGTGTATTTCTCAAACATCGCCCGCCGATCAAGCAGGATCTGCATAAACATGGCGGCACCGATGGTATTGGCGATCAGCATCGGCAGGACGATATGCTCCACCAACAGCACCGCTTCGGGGAACGGACGCGCAACGATCAGGATAATCGCCATTTGCAGCACTTCCGCCACCAGCGCAATCCCGGCGACAAACAGCGGGTTGAACAGCAGATCGATACGCCCACGCCGCATGGCAATGCTATGCACAATGCCGCCAACCAGCCCTTCGGCCACCGTGGAGATCGCACAGGCAACGTCCGTCATGCCACCCAGTGTATAACGATGTAAGCCGCCTGTTAGGCCAACCAGGAAACCAACGGAAGGCCCACCCAGCAGCCCGCCCAACACGGCACCGATAGCGCGGGTATTGGCGATGGAGTCCTGAATATGCAGGCCAAAATAGGTGCCCATAATGCAAAACACCGAGAAAATGACGTAGCACAGTAGCTTGTGCGGCAGGCGGATGGTCACCTGCATCAGCGGAATAAACAGCGGCGTCTTGCTCAGCAGATAAGCAATGACGAGATACACGCACATCTGCTGTAGCAGCAGTAACACCTGGTTAAATTCGTACATAAAAACGGCTCATCCTGAACAACGGGGGCGATCAAATAAGTGCCGGGTATCCGGTCTGGTTTTAGGCGGGCAATTAAATCACGTGGGATCGAAAAAAACAGTGATGCAGGCAAACATTCAGGAGGGAAAAGCAGGCCGGCCCCCAGCTAGAGACCGGCTTGGGTGATTTATGGCAGCACTTTGGCCGACAGGATCACGATAGGTTTGCTCGGGACATTCTGGTAAGGACCGACGTTGCCAGTGGGTACCTGGGAGATTTTATCTACCACGTCCATCCCTTTAACGATCTTGCCAAATACCGCGTAGCCAAAATCACGCTGGCCATGATCGAGGAACGCATTGTCTGCCACGTTCAGGAAGAACTGGCTGGTGGCGCTGTCTTTATCGGCGGTACGCGCCATGGAAATGGTGCCACGCAGGTTACGCAGGCCGTTGTCGGCTTCGTTTTTGATCGGTGCATTGGTGGTTTTCTGCTGCATATCCGCAGTAAAACCGCCGCCCTGAACCATGAAACCCGGGATCACGCGGTGGAAAACGGTGTTGTTGTAGTAACCGCTGTTCACGTAGTCAATAAAGTTCTTGGTTGAGACCGGTGCCTTCTGACTGTCGAGCGCCAATTCGATATTCCCTGCCGAGGTGGTCAGCATGACGTGGGTTTCACCGGCGGCAAATGCGGCGGGTGCCATGGCTGTCAGTGAACACAGCGCAACGAAGGTCACTAAAGTACGTTTGAACATGAACGGGTCCTTTCTTTGAGATACAAACAACGGAAAGCGCTTTGATTCTAAAGAGCTGCGCCCGGCAGCGCCAGCCATTTACCTATATTTACTCAATTGCCGGACGTTTCTGAGTGCGCCCGGTTTTTTCCTGCCGACAGTATGATCCCCGTACTGATTTTTGCCAAGCCGATCACGCATTATTTGCCCATTTTCGCCCTTCATCGTTTTTTGCGACACAAATCCCGGTTTGGTTCTGCAATCCAGCTAGGCTAAATAAATGAGAGCGCTCTCATTTGCGCTGATAACAATAATACTGGAGAGCAATGATGAAGAAGATAGTGCTGTGCTGTGCCGCGGGGATGTCCACCAGCATGCTGGTCAAACGCATGCAAACCGAAGCGCAAAAGCGCGAACTGGCCGTGGAGATTGTGGCGGTAGCGGCTGCGGATTTCGAAGCCGAGTTGCCAACCGCCAGCGTGGTGCTGCTAGGGCCACAGGTGAAGTACGAACTGGCCCGCTTCAGCCAGCTTGCAGAGCCGCATGGCCTGCAGGTTGCCGTCATCGACATGATGGATTACGGCACCATGCGCGGTGACAAGGTATTAGACAAAGCCCTCAGCCTGATCGCCTGATGCCGCGGAGAACCCCATGAGCCTATACGCTTCCCTGATGCGCGTGGTCGAAAGCCATATCGCGCCACTGGCTGGCCGGATCGGTAGCCAGCGCCATATTATTGCCATTCGTGACGGTTTTATCAGCGCGATGCCATTTTTGATCGTCGGCAGTATCATGCTGATCGTCGCCAACCCGCCTTTTGATGCGACCACCACCTCCAGCTTCGGGCAAGCCTGGTTAGGGTTCGCCAAAAAGCACTGGGACACCATCACCATGCCGTTCTTTATGACCATGGGGTTGATGAGCGTATTTGTCTCTATTGGTACCGCCTACAGTCTGGCAAAGCACTACGGAATGGACGCCCTGACCGCCGCGCTGCTGTCGCTGATGGCATTCCTGCTGGCTTCTGCGCCACAGGTCGACAACAAGATGTCCCTAGATTTTCTGGGTGGCCAGGGGGTATTCACTGCCCTGATCTGCGCCATTTGGTCAGTCGAACTGATCCGCCTGCTGAAAAAGTACAACATCACCATTCGCATGCCGGAACAGGTTCCCCCTGCCATTGCCCGCTCGTTTGAACTGCTGTACCCGGTGGTGGGCATTCTGTTGACGGTCTACCCCGTCAGCCTCCTGATGCAGAGTGAATTCCAGCTGCTGCTGCCCGCCGCGATTATGCAGGTGTTCCAGCCGCTGATTTCCGTCGGCGATACGTTGCCAGCCATCCTTTTGGCGGTGCTGATTGCCAACCTGCTGTGGTTTGCCGGTATTCACGGCGACAACATCGTGACCGGCCTGCTGAACCCGATCTTTATGGCTAACCTGGCCACTAACGCCGCGCTGGTCGCCAACGGTGCCGCCATGACCCAAACGCTGACCGCGCCATTCTGGTCATTCTATGTCTGTATCGGCGGTTCTGGATCCACGCTGGTGTTGGCCTTCCTCTACCTGCGCAGCCGCTCCATTCATCTTCGCACCATCGGCAAGCTGAGCGTGGTCCCGGCGGCTTTCAATATCAATGAACCGCTGCTGTTCGGTTCGCCGGTGGTGATGAACCCAACGCTGTTTATCCCGTTGATTGTGGTGCCGATGGTTAACGCCACTCTGGCTTATTTCGCCTTGCACTGGGACATGGTGGAGAAAATGGTGGCGATGGCCCCCTGGACCGCTCCGGCACCGCTGGGAGCGATGATCTCCGCCTCCTGGGATATCCGTGCCGCCATATTGGTGCTGGTGCTGATGGTGATAGACCTGGCGATCTGGCTGCCGTTCTTCAAGGTGTATGAAAAACAACTATTGGCGCAGGAACACGAGCAGGCCGAGGCTGAACGTGAAGCCAGCAACGCCGCCGCCGCGCAGTAACAGGAGAGATAACGTGACTGAACTGATGGCTGAAGTCAGCCAGGATTTTGAAAGCACCATTATGGAGCTGCTGGTATTTGCCGGTAGCGCCCGCAGTAGCGCGCTGATGGCTTTGCAACAGGCCCGTGCCGGTGATTTCACCGGCTCCGCCGAACATATGGCCGAATCCAAGCAGGCGGTGAAGCAGGCCCACCGTATTCAGACCCAACTGATCGGCATGGACGAAGGCTGCGGCAAACTGGCCATCACCCTGATCACCGTACACGCGCAGGATCACTTGATGAACGCCATGGTCATTCAGGATCTGGCCGATGACATGATCGAACTTTATCGCCGTCAGGCACTGCAGGAGGCCCGCTCATGAGTTCATTAAAAATCGCCATTATTGGCGGCGGCAGCAGCTACACGCCGGAGCTGGTGGAAGGCCTGATCCTGCGAATTGAAGAGTTGCCGGTGACCGAGCTGGCGTTGGTGGACGTTGAGCCTGGCCGGGAGAAGGTCGAGATCATTGCCGCATTAACCCAGCGAATGTTGGCTCGTAACGGCCTGGAGCAGGTGAAGGTCAGCGTGCATTTCGACCTGGACGAGGCCATTCGCGGTGCCAGTTTCGTCCTCACCCAGTTCCGCGTGGGTCAGTTGCCTGCCAGGGCCGCCGACGAGCGCCTGGGGCTGAAATACCAACTGATCGGCCAGGAAACTACCGGCGTTGGCGGTTTTGCCAAGGCGCTGCGCACCATCCCGGTGATGCTGAATATCGCCCGCAAGGTTGAACAACTGGCACCCGATGCCTGGATCATCAACTTTACCAACCCAGCCGGTATCGTGACCGAAGCCGTTTCGCGCTATACCAAGGCGAAAATCATCGGCCTGTGTAACGTGCCGATCAGCATGCATCACATGATCGCCAATATGCTGAAGGCCCCTTACGCCGAGGTGCAGCTGCAATTCGCCGGGTTGAACCACATGGTGTGGGTCCACCAGGTGCTACAAAACGGCGAGGACGTGACCGGCAAAGTGATCGACATGCTGTGTGACGGTGCCGCGCTGACCATGAACAACATCAAGGAAGAGCCTTGGCCGCCAGAGTTCCTGCGCGCCGTTGGGGCGATCCCCTGCCCTTATCACCGCTATTTCTACCAGACCAAAGAGATGCTGGAAGAAGAGATTGCCGCCGCAACCGAACGCGGTACCCGTGCCGAACAGGTAATGAAAGTAGAGAAGGAGTTGTTCGAGCTGTATGCAGACCCGCATCTCGACAGCAAGCCCGAGCAGCTCAGTTTCCGTGGCGGTTCCTTCTATTCCGAAGTGGCGCTGGAGCTGATCCGTGCCATTCACAACAATCTCGGTACGCAATTAGTGGTCAATACCGCAAACCGTGGCGCTATTCGCGGTTTGCCAGACGATGCTGTGATAGAAACCAACTGTATCGTCGATGCCCAGGGCGCTCATCCGCTGACGTTTGGCCAACTGCCGGATTCAATGCATGCGCTGACCCAGCAGGTTAAAGCCTATGAACGGCTGACGATAGAAGCCGCCGTGCATGGCGATCGCCGCAGTGGGCTGCTGGCACTGGTCACCAATCCCCTGGTCGCCAACGCCCAAATTGCCCAGCCGCTGCTGGAAGAAGTGCTGGAGGTGAATAAAGCCTATTTGCCGCAGTTTAACGCATAACCATCAACATTGGGTTCGGCTCGCCGGGCCCACTTATCTCCTGTAATCTGATCAAGTGGGGGGATAAGCCCGTAATCAGGAGCAGCAAAATGGTGACACTGGAAGATGTCGCAGCGATAGCGGGCGTATCCCGCGCGACTGTGTCACGCGTGGTCAACGGCGATAACAAGGTCAAAGCGCTCACCCGCGAGAAGGTCAAACGGGCGGTGGCCGAACTGGGCTATACCCCCAACCCGGCGGCCAGGGCGTTGGCGTCCAGCCAAAGCAACACCTTGGGCCTGGTCACCACCTCATACCGAGGCGGCTTCTTTGGTGCCCTGATGGATTTCGTCCAAACCGAAGCCGAGTCCAACGGTAAACAGCTGTTGGTGACCCAAGGCCGTAATAGTGCGGAAAATGAACTGCTGGCGATCCAACGCCTGTTCAGCCTGCGTTGCGACGGCGTGATCCTGCACGTGCGCTGCCTCAGCGACGATCGGCTACGCCAGTTGGCTGCCGAACAGCGCTCCTTTGTGCTGCTCGATCGCCTGGTCCCTGGCCTGGAAGATCGCTGTGTCACCTTCGATCACATTTACGCCAGCCAGCTTGCTACCCAGCAGTTGATCGATGCCGGTCATCGGCGCATTGCCTGTATCAGTGGCCCAGCCCAACGAGCCTCCAGCCAACAGCGGTTACAAGGGTTCCTCAATGCGATGCAGGCCGCCAATCTGCAACCGCTAGGCTGCCCGGAAGGGGTGTATGACCTGGAAAGCGGCTACCAGTGCGCTGACCAACTGCTGCGCAGCAAAGCGCTGCCTACGGCGATTTACTGCTGCAACGAAGAAATGGCGATTGGTGCCCTGCTGGCGATTAATGAGCGGCATTTGCGCGTACCACAGGATATCTCGCTAATCTGCTACGACAGCGGCGAGCGAGCGCCGTTTGTCCGCCCGGCGCTCACCAGCGTGCATTTCCCCATTACCGAGATGGCGCAATATGCCGCTCGTCTGCTGATAGATCCACAGACCGCACCGGTAAGCTTTGAGCCGACCATCATCCAGCGCGATTCGATCGCCACACCGGTAGCTGATCACATAAAAATCTAAAAACCTTTCATCCCTTGCATCAAAAAATCGATGCTCGTCACATAAACTCCCGTTGTCTATGCTAGGATCCGCCTCCTGGTGGCCTGATCGGGATCTTTTCCAGTTTTTACCAGGAAAAACCTGCGGCCTTATGCCAGCTTTAAACCCCAGGGATCTCAGGTTTCGGTCTGACGGCCCACGGGTATAAACCACAACAAAGATAATCAGGCCTATATACATGAATGACAGCAACCGCATCCGGCTAACCTGGATCAGCTTCTTCTCTTATGCGCTGACCGGTGCATTAGTGATCGTCACAGGGATGGTGATGGGAAACATCGCAGAGTATTTCAATCTGCCGGTTTCCAGCATGAGCAATACCTTTACCTTCCTTAACGCGGGTATTTTGATTTCAATCTTCCTCAATGCCTGGCTGATGGAAATCATTCCGCTGAAACGTCAGCTGATCTTTGGCTTTATCCTGATGCTGCTGGCCATCGCCGGGCTGATGGTAGGCAAAAGCCTGACCCTGTTCTCGCTGTGCATGTTTGTGCTCGGCGTGGTCAGCGGTATCACCATGTCGATCGGCACCTTCCTGATCACCCATATGTATGCTGGCCGCCAACGCGGTTCACGCCTGCTGTTTACCGACTCCTTCTTCAGCATGGCCGGGATGATCTTCCCGATCATCGCCGCAATGCTGCTGGCGCGTAGCATTGGCTGGTACTGGGTTTACGCCTGCATTGGGGTGCTGTACCTGGCCATCTTCGTGCTGACGCTGTGTTCCGAGTTCCCGGTTCTGGGTGACAAAGGGGAGAAAAGCAGCGAGCCGGTGGTGAAAGAGAAATGGGGTGTCGGCGTGCTGTTCCTGGCTATCGCCGCGCTGTGCTACATTCTTGGCCAGTTGGGCTTTATCCAATGGGTACCGGAATACGCCACCAAAACCTTCGGCATGAATATCGACCAGGCAGGCAAGGTGGTCAGCAATTTCTGGACTTCTTACATGATCGGTATGTGGGTGTTCAGCTTCGTGCTGCGCTTCTTTGACCTGCAACGCATCGTCACCGTGCTGGCTGCGCTGGCAACGGGTGCCATGTACCTGTTTATCAGCACCGATAATCCTGAGTACCTGAGCTACTACATCATGGCTCTGGGCTTCGTCTCCAGCGCGATCTACACCACGCTGATCACGCTCGGTTCGCAGCAAACCAAGGTTTCCTCACCGAAACTGGTCAACTTTATCCTGACCTGCGGCACCATCGGCACCATGCTGACCTTCGTAGTTACCGGCCCAATCGTTGCCAGCAGCGGAGTCCATGCCGCGCTGACTACGGCCAACGGCCTGTATCTGGCCGTGTTTGTGATGTGTCTGCTGCTCGGTTTTGTGACCAAGCACCGCAACCATGGGCATACCACGCACTAACTGCTGCTAGTTTTCCCCATGAGGGTTCTGCCAACGCAGAACCCTTTTTTATGTCTAACGCCTGAAGTCGACCTGCTCTTCCTGCTCCAGATACAGCGTGGTTTGCGCAGGCTGGGTGGCCGCGATGACCGCACCAGCACGGATCGAATAGCGTACCGGCGTCTGGCGGCGTACTGCGTCAAAACCGCTGTCTGCGGGTAAGATCACCAAATCGGCACTATTGCCTGCACGCAAACCGTAATCCGTCAGATTCAGGGTTCGTGCGCTGTGGGTGGTGATCAGATCCAATCCGTCATCGATCTGGCCATAGCCCATCAGTTGGCAGACGTGGAGCCCCATATGCAGCACCTGCAACATATTGGCGGTGCCCAGCGGATACCAGGGGTCAAACACGTCGTCATGACCAAAGCAGACGTTGATGCCCGCCTCCAACATCTCCTTCACCCGGGTGATGCCACGCCGTTTAGGATAGGTATCGAAACGTCCTTGCAGGTGAATGTTCACCAACGGGTTGGCCACGAAGTTGATACCGGACATTTTCAGCAGCCGGAACAGCCTTGAGGTATAGGCACCATTGTAGGAATGCATCGCGGTGGTGTGGCTGGCGGTGACCTTGCCGCCCATCTCCAGCTTCAATGCCAGCGCGGCCACGGTCTCCACAAAGCGGGACTGCTCGTCGTCAATCTCGTCGCAGTGCACGTCCACCAGCCGATCATATTTCTGTGCCAAGGCAAAAGCCTTGTGCAGCGACTCTACGCCGTATTCGCGGGTGAATTCAAAATGCGGGATAGCCCCAACCACATCCGCTCCGAGCCGTAATGCCTCCTCCAGCAAGGCTTCCCCATTGGGATATGACATGATCCCTTCCTGAGGAAAGGCAACGATCTGCAGAGTGATCCAAGGAGAGACCTCCTGCTTGACCTCCAGTATGGCGCGCAGCGCGGTCAGTGTAGGATCGGATACATCAACATGAGTGCGCACATGCTGCACGCCGTTGGCGATTTGCCATTTCAGCGTCTGCCAGGCGCGCTGCTTCACGTCTTCATGGGTGAGCAGTGCTTTGCGCTCTGCCCAGCGTTCAATGCCTTCAAACAGCGTGCCGGACTGGTTCCATGCGGGCTGCCCGGCGGTTTGCGTAGTATCCAGGTGGATATGCGGCTCGATAAACGGCGGCAGCGCCAGCCCGCCTTCGGCATCCAACACGTCGCTGCGCCACTCCAGCCCCTCAGGCTGTGGAATGATATGCGCGATCCGCCCCTGCTCAATGGCCAACTGCCATAGCCCCTCATGCCCACTCAGGCGCAGGTTATCGATAAACTTGACCGGATTGTTCGCCATTTTTTTACCTCTGCTCGGCTCACCATTTCTTTCATCATACTGGGCAATGACGAGCTGACAAAATCGCCGCTTGGCACCTCCTCCCTTTAGCTACTCCCCAAGGAGTACTTTCCCCATTAACTGGCTCGATTCAGCTAAAGTTGAGTAAAAACCACAACTTATCAAATATCGATAAAAATCATAGATATACCACCTTAGAGGTATATAAAGGCTAACTTGACCTGCATCAATAAATTGCCTTCTGGGAGGAATAAGGTACATCCAGGAAATCAGAATTTTGAGGCAATAATGAGCAGAGTCCAACTCGCGGTCATCGGCAACGGCATGGTCGGCCACCGCTTTATCGAAGATCTGCTGGAAAAGGCAGACAAAGACCAGTTCGACATCACCATCTTTTGTGAAGAGCCGCGCATCGCCTACGACCGCGTGCATCTCTCCTCCTATTTCTCCCACCACACTGCCGAAGAACTTTCGCTGGTCCGCGAAGGCTTCTACGAAAAACAGGGCGTCAAAGTGCTGGTGGGCGAGCGCGCGATCACCATTAACCGCGCAGAGAAAGTGATCCACTCCAATACCGGCCGCACGGTGTATTACGACAAGCTGATCATGGCGACCGGCTCCTATCCGTGGATCCCGCCGATCAAAGGTTCAGAGACGCAGGACTGCTTCGTTTACCGCACAATTGAAGATCTTAACGCTATCGAATCCTGCGCCCGCCGCAGTAAACGTGGCGCAGTGGTGGGCGGTGGTCTGCTCGGCCTGGAAGCGGCTGGCGCACTGAAAAGCCTGGGCGTGGAAACCCATGTGATCGAGTTCGCGCCGATGTTGATGGCAGAACAGCTCGATCCGATGGGCGGCGACCAGCTGCGCCGCAAGATCGAGCGCATGGGTGTCAAAGTCCACACCGGCAAGAACACCACCGAAATCATCAACGGCGGCAAAAGCGCACGCAAAACCATGCACTTTGCCGACAGCAGCGAGCTGGAGGTCGACTTTATCGTCTTCTCCACCGGCATCCGTCCGCAGGACAAACTGGCTCACCAGTGCGGGCTGGCTACCGCCCCACGCGGTGGCATTGCGATTAACGATAACTGCCAGACCTCCGATCCGGACGTTTACGCCATTGGTGAATGCGCCTCCTGGCAGCAGCGCACCTTCGGCTTGGTAGCGCCGGGCTACAAGATGGCTCAGGTCGCCGCCGACCATCTGCTGAGCCGTGAAAACAGCTTCCAGGGTGCCGATATGAGCGCCAAGCTGAAGCTGCTGGGGGTCGATGTTGGGGGTATTGGTGATGCGCACGCACGTACCGAAGGCGCCCGCAGCTACGTCTATCTGGATGAAAGCAAAGAGGTATATAAGCGCCTGGTCGTCAGCGCGGACAACAAAACGTTGCTTGGTGCGGTGCTGGTCGGCGATACCAGCGACTACGGTAACCTGCTGCAGCTGGCACTCAACAACATCGAACTGCCGGAAAATCCGGACAGCCTGATCCTGCCAGCCCATGCCGGCAGCAAGCCTGCCATCGGCGTAGATTCGCTGCCAGAAACCGCACAGATCTGTTCCTGCTTTGACGTCAGCAAGGGCGATATCATCAAAGCGGTGAATATGGGCTGCCATACCGTGGCGGCGATCAAGTCCGAGACCAAGGCCGGTACTGGCTGCGGCGGCTGTATTCCACTGATCACCCAGGTGCTGAATGCCGAACTGAGCAAACAGGGCATCGAGGTTAACCATCACCTGTGCGAACACTTTGCCTATTCCCGCCAGGAGCTATATCACCTGATCCGGGTTGAAGGCATCAAGACCTTCGACGAGCTGTTGGCGAAATATGGTAAGGGTTACGGCTGCGAAGTCTGTAAACCGACCGTTGGTTCGCTGCTGGCCTCCTGCTGGAACGAGTATGTGCTCAAGCCGCAGCACACGCCGCTGCAAGACACCAACGACAACTTCCTGGGCAACATCCAGAAAGACGGCACCTACTCGGTGATCCCACGCTCTGCCGGTGGTGAAATCACGCCGGAAGGTCTGATCGCCGTCGGCCAGATTGCCAAAGAATACAACCTGTACACCAAGATGACCGGCTCGATGCGTATCGGCATGTTCGGTGCGCAGAAAGACGATCTGCCCGCCATCTGGAGCAAGCTGATCGCCGCCGGCTTCGAAACCGGCCACGCCTACGCCAAGGCGCTGCGGATGGCGAAGACCTGCGTCGGCAGTACCTGGTGCCGCTATGGCGTGGGTGACAGCGTTGGCTTTGGCGTACAGCTTGAACACCGCTACAAAGGCATCCGTACTCCGCACAAGATGAAGTTTGGCGTTTCCGGCTGTACCCGCGAGTGTGCCGAGGCGCAGGGGAAAGACGTTGGCATTATTGCCACCGAGAACGGCTGGAACCTGTATGTCTGCGGCAACGGCGGGATGAAACCGCGCCATGCCGACCTGCTGGCAGCCGATCTCGACAACGAAACGCTGATGCGTTACCTCGACCGTTTCATGATGTTCTACATCCGCACCGGCGATAAGTTGCAGCGTACCTCGGTCTGGCTGGAAAGCCTGGAAGGCGGCATCGATTATCTGCGCAAGGTGATTATCGACGACAAGCTGGGCATCAACGCACAGCTGGAAACCGAAATTGCCCGCCTGCGTGAAGCGGTGATCTGCGAATGGAAAGCAACTGTCGAAAATCCTGCATCGCAGGTGCGTTTCGCTCACTTTATTAACAACAGCCAGCGCGATCCTAACGTTCAGGTCGTGGCCGAGCGCGAGCAACATCGCCCAGCACGCCCGGATGAACGCATTCCCGTCACCTTGCTGGAAACCGAGGAGAACAACGCATGAGCCAGTGGATCACCGTTTGCCCCATCGCCGATATTCTGCCCGCGACCGGCGTCTGTGCGCTGATCGGCACCCAGCAGGTGGCGATATTCCGCCCCTATGCCGACGAGCGGCTGTTTGCCATCAGCAATATCGACCCGTTTGCCCAGGCCAGCGTGCTTTCTCGCGGCCTGATTGCCGAGCATCAGGGTGAATTGTGGGTCGCCAGCCCGCTGAAAAAACAGCATTTCCGCCTGCATGACGGTTTCTGTCTGGAAGATGAGAGCCGCTCCGTGGCCAGCTTCGCCAGCCGGGTAGTCGACGGCCTGGTTCAGGTGGCGGCTAAGTAATCCTTCGCCCCTCACCGCAACCCTCTCCCAAAGGGAGAGGGTGCTGCACAGGGCAAGCGGTTAGCCCATGCAGCTACGGAAAGTAGGGAGTAAGAACAACAAAGGCAAGGTAAAACGCTAAGCAATCAACTAGCTCGATCGGTCCCCTCTTCCTGTGGGAGAGAGTTAGGGTGAGAGCGTCTCTTTTTGCCTAACTGACCGGCATTACCCTTACAAACACACTTTTTATTATTTATTTCCAGGGAAATCTATGTTCACCGACACCATCAATAAATGCGCTGCCAACGCGGCACGCATCGTCAAACTGGCCAAAGAGAGTCCGCTTGGCTTTTGGATCAGTTCCGCTATGGCCGGGGCCTATGTCGGCCTTGGTATTATCCTGATCTTTACCCTCGGCAACCTGGTGGATCCGTCCATCCGTCCGTTGGTCATGGGTGCCACCTTCGGTATTGCACTGACGCTGGTGATCATCGCCGGTTCAGAGCTGTTCACTGGCCACACCATGTTTCTGATGCTGGGCGTCAAGGCCGGTACCATCAAGCACCGCCAGATGTGGGCCGTACTGCCACAAACCTGGCTAGGAAATCTGCTCGGTTCGGTGCTGGTCGCGCTGATGTATTACTACGGCGGTGGTAGCCTGCTGCCGATTGATACCAGCCTGGTGCATACCGTAGCGCTGGCCAAAACCACCGCCCCTGCAGAAGTGCTGTTCTTCAAAGGCGTACTGTGTAACTGGCTGGTTTGCCTGGCGATCTGGATGGCGTTGCGTGTTGAAGGCGCGGCCAAGTTCATCGCCATCTGGTGGTGTTTGCTGGCGTTTATCGCTTCCGGTTACGAACACTCGGTGGCTAACATGACGCTGTTTGCCTTGTCCTGGTTCGGCCACCACAGCGAAGCCTATACCCTTAGCGGTATCGGTCATAACCTGCTGTGGGTGACTCTGGGCAACATGTTCTCTGGTGCCGTGTTTATGGGCCTCGGTTACTGGTATGCCACGCCACGTGCCCAGCGTCCACAGGCTGAGATTTCAGCTGCTCGCCAAACCGCATAATGCTTTTGGGGGTGAACGATCGCCCCCGTTTACCACTTCCCCGAGGATTGCCGATGGATTACTTACCCATTTTCTGCCAACTGCAACACAAAGCCTGCCTGCTGGTCGGCGGCGGGGAAGTCGCTGAACGTAAGGCTCGCCTGCTGCTGGAGGCCGGTGCGCAGTTAACCGTCAACTCGCTTGAGTTCAGTGAACAATTCCATATCTGGGCCGAACAGGGCCAGGTGACGCTGGTAGAAGGTGAGTTTTCTGCCGACTTGCTGGCAGAGAAATGGTTAGTGATTGCCGCAACCGATCGGGTGGAAGTCAACGCCCTGGTCTATCAGTGCGCCAACCAACGGCAGGTATTCTGCAACGTGGTGGACGACCCCAAACGCGCCAGCTTTATCATGCCTTCGATTATCGATCGTTCGCCGATTATGGTGGCCGTTTCTTCCGGGGGCAAAGCCCCGGTGCTGGCACGTCTGCTACGGGAAAAACTGGAAGCCATTCTGCCGCAGCACCTGGGCCAACTGGCTCAGTTGGCGGGTTCATTGCGCCAGCGGGTGAAGCAGGAGTTTGGCAGCATTGGCGCTCGTCGCCGATTCTGGGAAAGGTTGTTCGTACACGACAGGCTGGCGCAGTCCCTGGCCAACGGCGATACCCCGCAGGCCAACCAGCAGGTTGAAAAGCTGTTCGCCGATCGTCCTGAAGAACAGGGCGAAGTGGTGCTGGTAGGTGCAGGTCCCGGTGATGCTGGCCTGCTGACGCTGAAAGGTCTGCAACAAATCCAACAGGCTGACGTGGTCGTTTATGACCGCCTGGTCTCTGAAGAAATTATGGCCCTGGTGCGCCGCGATGCCGAGCGTATCTTTGTGGGCAAGCGTGCCGGATACCATTGCGTACCCCAGGAACACATCAATCAGATCCTGGTGGAACAGGCCAGGCGAGGCCTGCGTGTCGTCAGGCTGAAAGGGGGCGATCCCTTTATCTTTGGCCGTGGTGGCGAAGAACTGGAAACGCTGGCCGAAGCGGATATTCCCTTCTCGGTAGTACCAGGGATCACTGCGGCTTCGGGGTGTTCGGCCTACAGCGGCATTCCCCTCACCCACCGCGATCACGCACAAAGCGTGCGTTTGGTGACGGGCCATGCCAAAGCCGACGGCGGATTGGACTGGGCACAGCTTGCCGCCAAGCAGCAAACGCTGGTGTTCTATATGGGGTTAACTCAGGCGGCAGAAATCCAGCAGCAGCTGATCGCTCACGGTATGGCTTCCTCGATGTCCGTGGCGCTGGTCGAAAACGGCACCTCAACTCGCCAACGAGTGATCGAAGGCCAGTTGGCACAACTGGGTGAGCTAGCAAAACAAGCTGAGAGCCCAAGCCTGATTATCGTTGGCAGCGTCGTCAGCCTGCGCAGCAAGCTGAACTGGTTTGCCAGCCAGGAAACACCGGCAGACCTGAGCAAAATAGCATAAAAAAAGCGACCCTTTGGCCGCTTCAGATTGGGAGCAATGTTGCTAAGTTTGTAGTTTCGCACCTAGGCTAGGGCGCCGCATGCTGCGCCCTAGCCTGGCGAACGGATTGAGACTGTGTCTGCATCCATTAAGGGTGCGGTACAAAACCTACGGCTTCATACACCTTCGCCAAGGTTTCCTGCGCACGAGCTCGGGCTTTCGCCGCGCCATCACGCATCACCTGCTGTAACAGAGCCTCATCGTTGCGGAAACGGTGATAGCGCTCTTGCAGCTCGACCAACATACCAGACACGGCCTCTGCTACAGCGCCCTTCAGGTGACCATACATCTGGCCCTCAAACTCGGCCTCCAACTGGGCAATGCTCTTGCCGGTCACACCGGAAAGGATATCCAGCAGGTTGGACACCCCCGCTTTATTGGCAACGTCGTAACGAATGACTGGCGGATCTTGGGAATCGGTCATCGCACGTTTGATCTTCTTGGTCACCGCCTTCGGATCTTCCAGCAGGCCGATCACGTTGTTACGGTTATCGTCCGACTTGGACATCTTCTTGGTCGGCTCTTGCAGCGACATCACGCGCGCGCCAGATTTCGGAATAAACGGCTCCGGCACCTTGAACACGTCGCCATACAGCGCGTTGAAGCGCTGGCCAACGTCACGGCTCAGTTCCAGATGCTGCTTCTGGTCTTCACCGACCGGCACCTGATTGGTCTGGTACAGCAGAATGTCTGCCGCCATCAGTACCGGATAGCTGAACAGACCGGCGTTGATGTTTTCCGCATAGCGCGACGACTTGTCTTTGAACTGGGTCATGCGGCTCAGTTCACCGAAATAGGTGTAGCAGTTCAGCACCCAGCTCAGTTGCGTATGTTCCGGCACATGAGACTGCACGAAGATGGTACTTTTCTCTGGATCGATACCACAGGCCAGGTACAGCGCCAGCGTATCCAGGGTGGCTTTACGCAGCTGTTGTGCATCCTGACGCACGGTAATGGCATGCAGATCGACGATGCAGTAGATGCAATCAAACTCGTCCTGCAGCTGCACCCACTGGCGCAGCGCCCCCATGTAGTTGCCGATAGTCAGTTCACCGGACGGCTGCGCGCCGCTGAAAACGATGGGCTTACTCATAGTTAAATTTCCCGATCTTCTAAAGATGACAGCCCAAGTGCGGGCAACAAATCGGCGAAGCGCTCCAACACGCGGTCGGGGTGGCTCAGGGCGATCGCTTCACCGTAGTTATATCCGTAAGTCAGACCGACGCTCGGGCAACCTGCCGCCTGCGCCGCCTGAATATCATTGCGCGAATCCCCGACGAACAGCACTTCACCGGCCCGCAGGCCAAGCTTGCCGAACACCAGATATAGCGGGGCAGGATGTGGCTTTTTCTCCACCACGTCGTCACCGCCGATGATCAGCGAGAAAAAGTCGATAATGCCGAGCGACGTCAGCAAAGGGGCCACAAAGGGTGTCGGTTTGTTGGTGACCAGCGCCAGCGGGTAGCCAAGCTTGGCCAACTGAGCCAGCGTATCTATTACCTGTGGGAACAGGCGGCTGCCGCTTTCTACGGTTTGCCCATAGAAATGGTCGAAACGTTGACGCATTTGTAGGCACAGTTCCGGCGTGGCTTCCACCTCTGCCCAGCGCAGCGCACGCTGGACCAACACATCGGCACCGTTACCAATCCAGGTGCCAACACGGGCCTCACCGGCCTGCGGCAGACCCATTTCCGCCAACGCCATATCAATGGCCGCCGCCAATCCCGGCGCACTGTCTACCAGCGTACCGTCGAGATCGAAGGCCAGACCACGGATGGCGCTAAAATCAGCCATGACTCACCTTTGCCAGCTCACTGCGCATCTGATCGATCACCGCACGGTAATCCGGTTTGCCAAAGATGGCGGAGCCTGCCACGAACATGTCCGCCCCCGCTGCTGCAATCTCTGCAATGTTGTCGACCTTCACGCCGCCGTCCACTTCCAGGCGAATATCGCGGCCGCTTTCGTCGATCAGTTTGCGAACCTGACGCAGCTTGTCTAACGTGCCATGGATAAAGGATTGACCGCCAAAACCGGGGTTGACCGACATCAGCAGGATCACGTCGATCTTGTCCATCACGTAATCGAGATAGCTCAACGGCGTCGCTGGGTTAAACACCAGACCCGCCTTGCAGCCGTTCTCTTTGATCAGTTGGATGGTACGGTCGACGTGTTCGGAAGCTTCGGGATGGAAAGAGATGTAGGTTGCCCCAGCCTTGGCAAAGTCCGGCACGATGCGATCGACCGGTTTTACCATCAGATGGACGTCAATCGGTGCGGTAATGCCGTAATTGCGCAAGGCTTCGCACACCATTGGCCCGATCGTCAGATTAGGCACGTAGTGGTTATCCATCACGTCAAAATGCACCACGTCAGCGCCGGCGGCCAACACTTTGGCAGTATCTTCACCCAGGCGGGCAAAATCTGCAGACAGAATGGACGGGGCAATCAAAAACTTTTTCATCCGCTTCTCCAAACGTAGGGGTCGAGTTATTCAGCTTTTTTATACAGCGCCAGAAGTTCGTTCACTTTACTGCGGCCTAAAATATTGCGGCTGATGGTGCGGCGAGCCTTCACCACATGCAGCGAAGCATGCTGATACCAGTCACGCGTCAGCTCGGTGTCATGGTTGGAAATCAACACCGGCACCTGGCTTTCAACCGACAGTTGATGCGCAATGCGCGCCAGCCCTTGCTGATCGGCCAGGCTAAAGCTGTTGGTGTGATAAGCGGTAAAATTCGCCGTTGCCGACAGAGGAGCATATGGCGGATCGCAATAGACCACCGCACCTTGGGTCGCCTTCACCATGGTATCGTGATAGTGCTCGCAGACAAAAGTGGCATTGCGTGATTTTTCAGCAAACCAATACAGCTCTTCTTCCGGGAAGTAGGGTTTCTTGTAACGCCCGAACGGCACATTGAACTCACCACGCAGGTTATAGCGGCACAGGCCGTTATAGCAGTGGCGGTTCAGATACAGGAACAGTAGTGCGCGCCGATACTCATCGGCGGTGGTGTTGAACTCTTCGCGCAGCAGGTAGAACTGCTCAGAGTTATTGAATTCGTCGGTGAAAAGCAAGCGGGCATCGCGCACGAAATCATTCGTGCGCAGCTTAACGATGTTATACAGGCTGATAAGGTCGCTGTTGATATCGGCGAGAATATAAGCCTCATACTCTGTGTTCAGGAAGACTGAACCCGCGCCCACGAAGGGCTCGATTAAGCAGTTACCCTCTGGTAAATGACGACGGATCTCGTCTATCAGCGGGTATTTTCCACCAGCCCATTTTAAAAAAGCGCGGTTTTTCTTCATGCCGTCAGTTAGCTACTTATTACAATTCAGAGCGGCGGATATGTACTCTGCTTCAGACAGCACATCAGCGCACAAAATTAATGATTATTTTTTCAGGTCTTGCTGTACTTGCTGTACAGGACGGACCCATGGTTTTTTCGCCTGAACTTCCGCCGGCAGCGTGGCGATGGCACGCTTGGCCTCCGCCGAAGAAGCGTAGTTGCCGCTCACTAACACATACCAGGGTTTACCATCACGCTTGGTCTCGTACACCATAAAGTGTGGCAAATTCTGTTGCTTGGCAAAGGCATTCAACGTATCGGAGCGTGAGGCACTGCTCAACTGCAGCGTGTAATGGCTACCCGGTGCGGTTTTCAGTGAGCTTCCGCTGCCGCTCACCACACCACTCTTGCCTTTGGCCGGTGGGGTGTAAACCGTGGTGGTGGTCGCAGAAGGTTTGACCGATGCTGTCGGCTTGGTTGCTGCTGGTTTGGTGGCAGGCGTTTTATGCGGCTGCGTCGCAGCGGTTGCATTGCCATTCGCCGCCGGGCGCGCGGCAGCACCGTTCATCACGGTCGCCGGAGCGGTTGGTAAAGTGGAAACCGGGGCATTGATACTTTGCGCGGCAGCGGCATCAACCTGACCTTGTTGTGAAGATAAGGCATCGGCCATGTTGCCTGGCAGATCGACACGCTCACCAGCACCGCCCTGTGGCGCTACAGCTTGTGCTTCGGTCGGCGTGCTGGAGATAGGTGGGACGCTAACAGTCTGAGGCTGAGAGGTGCTGACACCGTTGTTATCGTTGGTATCCGTAGTGCCGCCCGCAACGCCATTGTTGCTGGTGGTCAGCGACGATGAGCCCGACAGATTGATGTCACGGGTTGCCCCTTGCTGTTGCGCTGCCTCGTGTTTAGTAGGTGCCTTCAGCGCCGAACCGATACCGATGATCAGCAACAACAGCACCAAAATGCCTATCCCAATCATCATATGCTGGCGTGAAACGGCAAAACGAGGCCCAGTTGCGGCTGGCCGACGTGAACGCGAAGGACGGCGATCGCTGGTATCAGGCCTGAGATCGTCTTCTGGTTTAAATTCATCCATCTGAAACCCTCCAACTAGAGGCAAAATCTCGCCACCCAGGTGGTTCGAGACTATTAACCCGATGATGGCAAAGCGACATCTGTCTCGCCCTGCGCACAATTTTTATAGAGTCTAACAGCAGCCAAGCTACTGTTATAGCCCGCAAGCTCAAGCGCTGTCGACCTGCGTCAAATTACGCCATCCATGGAATTGCCCGGTGGGCAAGGTACAGCCCGGATAGCAGCAGAGAAACGGCTGCATATCGACCTGGCGAAACGTTAACGCTATTGAGTGTAACCGACTTACGCGCGCTGTGTTGGTAAACAGTCGGCGATGGATGCCAGCACCAGCTCATGGGCGACACCGCCACGAACTTCTGCTTCACCAATGCCCTTCGGCAATACCAAACGCAACGCCCCCGCCAACACTTTTTTATCACGCAGCATGTGTGGCAGATAGGCCTCAGGCGTCATTTCCTGCGGCCCGCAAACCGGCAACCCGGCACGCAGCAGCAGCGCCTTGATCCGTTCGATATCGTCAGCCGAGAACTGACCCAGGCGGCGTGCTGTTTCAGCAGCCATCACCATGCCTGCCGCCACCGCCTCACCGTGCAACCAGACACCGTAGCCCATTTCGGCTTCGATGGCATGGCCGTAGGTATGGCCCAGATTGAGCAACGCCCGCAGACCGTTCTCACGTTCATCGGCGGCCACCACTTCGGCCTTCAATTCGCAACAGCGGCGGATGCAGTACGCTAACGCGTCCATATCCAGCGCAACCAGCGCATCAATATTATTTTCCAGCCAGACAAAAAAATCACCATCGAGAATAATCCCGTACTTGATCACTTCCGCCAGACCAGAGGAGAGTTCACGCGCCGGTAAAGTACGCAGGCAGTCCAGATCTACCACCACCGAAGCCGGTTGGTAGAAGGCGCCGATCATATTTTTACCGAGCGGATGATTGACGGCGGTTTTGCCGCCAACGGAGGAGTCCACCTGCGAGAGCAGCGTGGTAGGAACCTGGATAAAACGCACACCGCGTTGATAGCACGCTGCGGCAAAGCCGGTCAGATCGCCAATCACGCCGCCGCCGAGGGCAATTAGCGTGGTATCGCGACCGTGGGGCTTTTCCAGCAGCGCCGAGAACACCTGCTCGAGTACGGCCAGAGATTTATACTGTTCGCCATCAGGTAGAATCACCTGATCCACCACTACGCCGCCCTGTTCCAGCACCGACCGGATACGCTCCAGATACAAGGGTGCCAAAGTCTGGTTGGTGACCAGCATGACCTGTTCACCCGCCTTTAGCGGCATAAAAGAAGCCGGATCGTCAAACAATCCGGCGGCTATGGTAATCGGGTAGCTACGCTCCCCAAGCGTTACGGTAATTCTCTCCATGTCGCGCTCAGTTCTCGGTGTGGTTTATCCCCGCCAACGCGGGGAACACAATCAGAATTTCCGCATTTGCCCGCGGCCAACACGGAACCCGCTATCAGTTACTTTCCAGCATGTTGATAATCTGGTTGGCAACCACTTTAGCGCTTTGATCGTCGGTGCGGATAGTGACATCTGCAATTTCTTCGTACAACGGATTGCGCTCTCTAGCCAGCGCTTCCAGCACCTCACGCGGAGGAGAGTCTACCTGCAGCAGCGGACGCTTCTTGTCGCGCTGAGTACGGGCCAACTGCTTCTCGATAGTGGTTTCCAAATAGACCACGACACCACGCGCCGACAGGCGGTTACGCGTTTCACGCGACTTAACCGAGCCCCCGCCGGTAGCCAGCACAATCCCTTGCTTTTCCGTCAGTTCATTAATGACTTTTTCTTCACGATCGCGGAAACCTTCTTCCCCTTCCACGTCGAATACCCAGCCCACGTCAGCTCCGGTACGTCGCTCAATTTCTTGATCGGAGTCGAAAAACTCCATATTGAGTTGCTGAGCTAACTGACGGCCAATAGTGCTTTTGCCGGCACCCATAGGCCCAACCAGAAAGATATTGCGTTTCTCTGCCATGTTTTTCGGTATTACTAAGACAATTCGTTAATGATAACCCGCCCCGCCAATCAAATTAGCGGCGGGACCTAAACTGAAACCTCATGAGCGATAGTGCGAGATCAGACGAAAAATTATCTCAACACTCTTGGTAGTTTGGCAACCGAATAAATCACTATCCACGCCGCAGGAGGGAAACCATACGTTTTTAACGGCGTCTTATACCCTATGGATCCCAGGTTTCAGCCTGGAAGACGACGGGTACAGCATTAACAAAAAAACCTCGGTGCTCAATTCGGTAACCCTTGTAAGCTAAATCGGCCGCAGCGTCAAACTCAGATGCCTCTAAGGCACGAAAAAAAGTGCATTTGCTTGCCAACTTTTAAGCGTTTTCAACGGCTAGGATTTTGGACTAAGACCTCATGAACCGAGCATTGCAGCGAGATCTCCGCTTGGAGTTTATCTGAAAAAGTAACGGGATGTCGCGATTTGGCAGATTAACGCTAACTTTCGTCGGTTTCCCTCATTTGGCCTTGGCGTCATCACTGCACCAAACATCACCATCGAGACAATTTAGACTTTAACCAGTGTGGGCGTGATGAAAATCACCAACTCGCGCCTTTTATGCTGTTGATTGCTGTGTTTGAACAGCGATCCCAGCAACGGGATATCGCCCACGCCAGGGACTTTATCGGTCGCCTGGTTACGCTGACGCTGAAAAATGCCCCCTAAGACAATGGTTTCACCATCTTTCACCGTCACCTGGGTTTTAATCTCCTGCTTGTCGATCGCCAGCGCCTCTCCTTCGCCCTGTTTGATCGAACGCCCGGGCATATTCTGGCTGATCTGTAACGCCAGGGTGATGCGGCCATTGGGTAAAATCTTGGGCGTGACCTCCATGCCCAGCACCGCGTCCTTGAACTCGATTGAGGTGGCACCGCTGGAGCCGCTCGACACCTCGTAGGGGATTTCCGTGCCCTGTTTAATACTGGCGGTTTGCAGATGTGCGGTGAGCAGGCGCGGGCTGGCGATAATCTCCACCTGATTTTCCTGCTCCAGCGCCGACAGCTCCAGATCCAGGATGCGCCCGCTGATGCGTGCCAGGTGGAAACCGGCCGTTATGGCGCTGTTTTCTACCGGCAGGCCAACGCTGAAATTGTCTATCCGCAACGTTTTGGCTGGCCTTTCTTCTGCTGCCAACCCCCACCTTACGCCAAGCTCCCGCAAATTCTCGCTGCTGATGGTGACAATATGGGCAGCCAGCTGCACCTGTTCCAGCGGGGTATCCATCTCTGCCACCCAGGTTTTCAACTGGGCCAGCGCCTGAGCGGTGTCACGCAGCAACAACGCGTTGCTGCGTTTATCCACCACGACGCTGCCACGCTCGGTCAATAATTTGCCGCGTTGGCTATCCAGGCTCTGCGCTATCTCACTGGCCTCCGCGTTTTGCAGCGTGATCGTCAGGTTGTGCAGCGGCTCCTGCTGCGCCAACGCCCGCTGCCGACGAAGCAGCTCCTGCTCATCCGGCTGTGGGAAAACCATCATCACATTGCCCTCCAGCGTCATCGTCAGCTTGCCCATGCGTAACACCACTGCCAACGCCTGCTGCCAGGGAACATTGTCCAAACGCAGTGTCAGATTGGTATCGACACCCTCGGCTGCGACCAGGTTCAAGTCTTGATACTCCGCCAGCGCCTGTAAAATCAGGCTGACCGGGGTATCATGGAATGCCAGCGACACCGGCTTTTCCTGCTGCACGCCTGCCATCACCGCCAAAGGGAGAGCCAGCCATCCCACCAAAAGCCACTGATATCCTTTCATCGCTTTTCCTTACGTTTTCTTTCCCAACGTGAGCACCACACTGCCCGTGTGTGGCCGACAGGCTTCCGCCCTATCCTGCGCGACGAGTTCAAGCTGCCGGGGCTGGATCTGCATCACTTGCCAATCCCCATCCAGCACCCGCTGCCGGGGCAATAACCCCAACCACTGCCCCTGCGAGGTGACCACCCAGCCATAGCGCAAATCCGGCGTGCCAATAACCCCTTTCAGCCGCCAGCCCTCCGGGGAAATGGCAGGATCGGCGCAGGCCGCCGTTAGCGGTGGCTGGAACGGATCGCGATACTGCTCAGCCCACAGCGGGGCCGAGAACAACAGCCAAAACCACCACGCCTTATTCATCCACCGCCTCTTCTAAGCTAATCAGAGTCAGTTGAGTGGTTAACCCTTCGGGCTGCCTCTCGACCTTCATTTGCCCAATCCTGCGGGTGGATGGCAGCGCCTCCAACAAGCGCAGCAAGCCCCCGAAATCTAGCTGTAACCATAGCTTTTGCTGAGCTGGTTTCCCCTGCTGCTGGAAACGTAGCAGCCGCCCCCCAAGCTGATAGAGCTGAGTCCCCAAGTCCCCCGGCTCATCAGGCACGATCAACACCTGCTGCCCCAACCGCTGTTCAAGCTCTGCTAGCGGCGGTAGCCGGCTAAGTTGCTGCTGACGCTCTGCAATCTGGTGTTCCAACTGCTGACGCTGCTCATCCAGCCTTTCCCACCGCTGCCATTCCCCCGAGATCGGCCCACTGCCGGCCAACAGCCCAGCCCCGGCTAATACCAGCCATTGAGCCGCCAGCAGTTGCCAACCAGGCCGGGCGAGCCAGGGGAGCAGCCAGTCTGGCAGGGGCTTATCCATCTTGCCCCCAGCGTGCCGTTAGAGTGAACGCCAACCCTCCCTCCTTGCGTTGCGTGACTTCAACCAGACGACAGCCCTGCAACAAAGGTAGCCCGGCCAACCGCCGCTCAAAGGTGACAATCTCCTCATACGCCCCACCTTGCCCCCGCAGCAAGATCCCCTTGGCGTTCTCTTCAAAATCCGTGAGCCACAGGGTTTCAGGCAGCGTTACCGAGAGCTGCTGCAATAACGACAGGTAACGCAGGTTCTGCGCACGATTGTGCTGGTAACGGGCACTTTCTGCGGCCAAACGGGTCAATTCGGCCATCTTTTGCTGCGTCTGCTGAATACGCCCTGTCAGCTCAGTGTGTTGCTGCGTTAAGCCCTGTAATATCGAATGTTGCCTGGCCTGTTGGTAGAACAGCAAAAAGTAGACCGCCGTGAGCATAGCCAGCATCAACAGCAATTGAGCAACGAAGCAGCGTAACCAGAAGGTGTAGCGTTGCCGCTGCCATCTGAGGCGCCAGGGCAACAGATTGACCTGATACATCAGGTATCCTCGCGGCGCAGAGCCAACCCGCCAGCCAGAGCAAACGCCATCGGCTGAGCAGGTAGCGGCGGGTATAAGCGGCTGAAAGCCGTGAACGGTGACCAGGGCATGGTGCCTTCTGGCGCGGCCTCGTCCAGCACGCTGCTGTAATACACCTCTTTAGCCCCCATGGCTGGGCAAGCTGAACGCAGTGCTGCCAACGCCTGCTTGACGCCGACGGCTTCCCCCGCAGGCAAGACGCCATAAGCAAAGGGCATCGCTTGCGGTGCTACCCATAGCCATTCCGACTCCAGGCGATGCAGCAGCCCGGCATCAGGAGCCAAGCCAGCAAATGCGGCCATCATGCTTAGCGCATTCGGTGCGATATCGATCACCTGGGGATGCAGATCCGCCAGTTGCAGGCATTGCAGCCATTGTCGCAGCTCCTGCTGGCGGGCCGCGGTGAGCAGCAACTGATGGGTATTGGGCTGCGCCTGGCGGTAATCCATTACCAACGTCTGGCTGTCTAACGGGAACTGTTTCAGGCCCTGGGTGGTGATGTAGTCATGGCGAACCGGCTCCTGTAAGCGCAGGTCTGGCAGGGGCAACGTCTGCTGTAAAACCCGCTGTGCGGGTAAAGCAATGCGTAAGGAAATATGTCTTGGTAACCGGCTACGCCACTGCTTGAGTACCGTCACCAACATTGCAGAACTCTCTAAATGCCCCGCCCGCAGCGCCGGGTAGGGCAATGCCTGTTGCCACCAATGGCGCAATTGCCAACCGTTACGCCGACGCTGCGCAGCCAGCGCTCTGATGCAGTGATCCTGGATATCCAACCCCACTTGCCACGTTTGAGAAAACATATTTCACCCCACCTCCGTACCCTCAGATAACAAAAGAACATATCCATGTTGCAGGCTTGCCTTTATACTACCGCGCGGTTGTTTATAAACTGCCCAATTGACATGAAATGGGAAATCTCAGGTGAAGTTCGTAAAGTATCTTTTAATCCTTGCAGTGTTTTGCATCGTGCTGGGAGCAGCCTCGATTTTTGGCTTGTACAAATATGTCGAGCCACAGCTGCCCGATGTCGCAACGCTGAAAGACGTGCGGCTACAAATCCCGATGCAGGTTTACAGCGCGGAGGGCGAACTGATCGCCCAATATGGTGAAAAACGCCGTATACCCCTCAAGCTGGACCAAATTCCACCAGTGATGGTGCATGCCTTCATCGCCACGGAGGACAGCCGTTTCTATGATCATCACGGGGTCGATCCCGTTGGTATCTTCCGTGCTGCATCGGTCGCGCTGGTTTCCGGCCACGCTTCGCAGGGGGCCAGTACCATCACCCAGCAGTTGGCCAGAAACTTCTTCCTGAGCCCGGAACGCACCTTGATGCGCAAAATCAAGGAAGCCTTCCTGGCGATCCGCATTGAACAGATGCTGACCAAGGATGAAATTCTTGAGCTGTATCTGAACAAAATCTATCTGGGTTACCGCGCTTATGGCGTGGGTGCTGCCGCGCACGTCTATTTTGGTAAGGATGTCAGCCAACTGACGCTGAGCGAAATGGCTACCATTGCCGGGTTGCCCAAAGCACCTTCCACCTTTAACCCGCTATATTCCCACGATCGCTCCGTAGCGCGTCGTAACGTGGTGCTATCGCGGATGCTGGATGAGCGCTACATCACGCAGGCGCAGTACGATCAGGCCCGCAGTGAACCTTTGGTAGCCAATTACCATGCGCCGGAAATCAGCTTCTCCGCCCCTTATCTTTCAGAGCTGGTGCGTCAGGAGATGATCAAGCGTTACGGTGAAAACGCCTATACCGACGGTTACAAGGTGTACACCACCATCACCAAGCGGCTGCAACAAGGTGCGCAGGAGGCGGTGCGTAACAACATCCTCAACTACGACATGCGCCACGGCTATCGCGGCCCGTCAAACGTGCTGTGGAAAGTGGGTGAACCGGCCTGGGATCAGAAACAGATTGTCGATTCCCTCAAGAACCTGCCGAACTACGGCCCGCTGTCTCCTGCAGTGATCCTGCAGGCGGATGCCGAACAGGCTACCGCCATGCTGGCCGATGGCAGCCGCATTGCGCTCCCGATGTCTGGCATGCGCTGGGCACGTGCGTTCAAGAGCGACACGGTGCAAGGTCCTACGCCGAAGCGCGTCACCGACGTGGTGCAGCCGGGCCAACAGATCTGGGTGCGTAAAGTTAACGACAACTGGTGGCTGTCACAGGTGCCGGACGTGAACTCGGCACTGGTGTCGCTCGATCCTAATACTGGCGCTATCAAGGCGTTGGTCGGCGGCTTCGATTTCAACCAGAGCAAGTTCAACCGTGCGACCCAGGCGCTGCGCCAGGTGGGTTCCAACATCAAGCCGTTCCTGTATACCGCGGCAATGGATAAGGGCCTGACGCTGGCCACCATCCTCAACGATCTGCCGATCACCCGTTGGGATGCCGGTGCCGGTACCGACTGGCGGCCGAAAAACTCGCCACCTACTTACGACGGTCCTATCCGACTACGCCAAGGCCTGGGCCAATCGAAGAACGTGGTGATGGTGCGGGCAATGCGCGCCATGGGCGTGGACTATGCCGCTGAATATCTGCAACGCTTTGGTTTCCCGGCGCAAAACATCGTACATTCGGAATCGCTGGCGCTCGGTTCAGCTTCGTTCACCCCGCTACAGGTGGCACGCGGCTATGCCGTATTGGCCAACGGTGGCTATCTGGTTGACCCGTACTTCATCACCAAGATCGAAGACGATACGGGTAAAGCGATATTCGAGGCCAAACCGAAAGTGGTTTGCGATAGCTGCAACCTGCCGGTGATCTACGGCGATACGCATCGTTCAGCCATGCTTTCCGACGATAACGTCGAGAACGTGGCGGTATCGCAGGAAGGCAACAATGCCAACGTCCCGATGCCACAGCTTGAGCAGGTAACCCCGGCACAGATGCAGCAGGATAACGACCAGCAGTATGCACCACACGTGATCAGCACCCCGCTGTCGTTCCTGATCCGTGATGCGTTGAACACCAATATCTTCGGTGAGCCGGGCTGGATGGGCACCGGCTGGCGCGCAGGCCGCGATCTTAAACGCCATGATATCGGCGGCAAAACCGGTACCACCAACAGTTCGAAAGATGCCTGGTTCTCCGGCTACGGCCCAGAAACAGTGACATCGGTGTGGATCGGTTTCGACGATCACCGCCGCAATCTTGGCCGTGCCTCCGCTTCGGGTGCCATCCCGGATCAGATTTCCGGTGGTGAAGGTGGGGCGAAAAGTGCTCAACCGGCTTGGGATGATTTTATGAAGGTGGCGCTGGAAGGCCTGCCAGAGCAGAAAGTCACGCCACCACCGGGGATTGTCAGCGTAACCATCGACAAGAGCACCGGCAAGCTGTCCAACGGGGGTGGAGGTAGCCGTTCCGAGTACTTTATCGAAGGCACTCAACCCACGGAGTTCTCGGTACATGATGCCGGAACCACCTTGACAGACCCTGGTGGCGAAAGCCACGAGCTGTTCTAAAAACGACAATGGCCAGAGCAATCTGGCCATTTTTTTATCTTGACCGGCGGGCACGGCATGTTCTGAGTCCGATGAGGGTTTGTCAGCGGTGGAATCGATGGGGGGTTAGCGCGAACCGCGCAGGAATGCCTCTGCCAGGAACAATGCGCTGACATTGCGCGCCTCACGAAAGTCCGGTTCCGCCAGCAGTGCCATCATGTTGGCTATCGGCCAACGCACCTGGGGTAACGGCTCTGGCTCATCCCCCTCCAGGCTTTGCGCATAAAGGTCGTGTGCCAGCACGATATTCATCTGGCTGGAAAAATAGGAAGGTGCCATCGTCAGTTTGCTGAGGAAATCAAAGCGCCCGGCCCCAAAGCCGACTTCTTCCATCAGTTCGCGGTTAGCGGCTTCCAACACCCCTTCACCAGGATCGATCAGCCCTTTGGGGAAGCCCAGCTCATAGGATTCGGTGCCCACCGCATATTCACGGATCAGCAGCAAATCATCCCCTATCACCGGCACAATCATCACCGCTTCGCGTTCCGAAGGGCGCATACGCTCATAGACCCGCCGCACACCGTTACTGAACTCCAGATCGACCGACTCAACGTTAAATAAACGCGAGCGCGCGACCGTTTCTACTTTCAGAATTTTAGGTTTTTGCAGCTGTTTATCCATGATGGCCTCAAATAGGTTAACCGCCTAATACACTGAATACTCAGTACTCTCAGGCAGGTAACCAGGATAATAATATGCGCGTTGTGGCAGACAGCAAAAAGGGTCAACCACTGGCTAAATTCGATCTTGATCACATTGTGCGTTAATGGGAACCATTTTCGCAACGAGCTTAGCCTGTAATTTACTTTTTTTTAACAAACCTGACCAGCAGCTATCCTGGTGGATAAAAAAACAGGTAGGCAAATAGGATAATCCTGATATCCGCACACCATGAGGATTGCTATGCTCGTGCAGGTTAAAAAATCGTACGGTAAATGCCTAACGATAGCCATGAATGAGAGCCGGATAACAACTAAACGGTGGGTCATTCTATCTCTGGGCGGTTAACTCCGTATAATGTCTGGCTTTGCGTAAGATTGGCGGTTTCATGGGTGTGGGACGAGAATAGCATGAGCACAATAGCGTTGATATTGGCCTTAGCGCTAGCCTGCCTGATCGCTGCTGGCCTTTACTTGTGGTTTAAATTCCGCCCCCAGCCAGCCTTGGCAGGTATCCTGCCGTTCGTCAAACCTACCCGCCGCAAACTGACCGCACCAGAGCGGGCAGCTATCGAGTATTACCTCAATCAACAGAACCGCCTGGGCAACAAACTGCTGTCAGGTTCCGCTTCCCTGCCTTCTGCCAGGCTGGCGTTGACCGCACAGAGCGATAACGTTTACCCGATCACCCATGCCATCACCCGCTATGGTCTGGCCAGCGATGAACCCAACAACTGGCGCTACTATCTCGACTCGGAAGAAATCCATCTGCCTCCGTTCTGGGAGCAGTACATCAGCGCCGATAACCATGTCGAAGTGATCAAGACCCAGACGCTGCCGCTGGTGATCTCTCTCAACGGCCATTCGCTGCTGGATCATATTTACGACAGCCCACCTTCGCCAGTAGTGACTGCAGCCCCGACAAGGAACGCCTCCATCCGCAAAGAAGAGAGCGAACATATTGAGCTGGTTAACATTCGCAAGGAAACCCGCGAGGAACATGAGCTTAACCGGCCGAACGGCATCAAGGAAGCTGCCCTCATCTCTGCTGCCCTACTGCTGCTATTCCTCAGCCTGATCAGTCCAGTGGTAGTGATCCCCTGGATCATTCTGGTGGCGGTGCTAATGATCGTCTGGGGCTGCTGGCATCTGTTGCGCCGCCCGAGCGAAAAAGAGCTGAAAGAGGTGCACTGTCTGCGCGGCACGCCAAAGCGCTGGGGGTTATTCGGTGAGTCCAATCAGGGGCAAATCAGTAATATCTCTTTTGGCATTATCGATTTGATCTATCCCCCGCACTGGCTGCCTTACCTGAATGCGGACCTGGGTAAAACCACCAATGTGGATATCTACCTCAACCGGCAGGTGGTGCGCCAGGGGCACTATCTTTCCCTGCATGACGAAGTGAAGAACTTCCCCTTGCAGCAGTGGGGCAAGAACGCCGTATTAGCGGCCAGTTCGCTCGTGGTGCTGTTGTTACTGTTAATCTACATTCCACTCAGCCTGCCCGCTAAATTGAGCACCGCGTGGTTACAGGGCACGCAGAAAACGGAAGTCACCAGCGTTCAGGCACTGGAGGCCATTCCACTGCATATCGGCGATAGGCTGAAAATTCAGGGCAACGGCATGTGCTACGTTCCTTCGGGCAACAACAGCGCCACTGCGCCGAGCTTTATGCCTTTCGATTGTTCGGGGATCTACTGGAATACGGCTACCCCGCTGCCACAGCCCGAATCGGAAGTGATCGATAAAGCGGCTGCGCTGATGGCCACCATCAACCGGCAACTGCACCCAAGCGGTGCCGAGCAGAAAGTGAACCCGCAGTTGGCCAGTGCCATTGAAAAGTCAGGCATGATCCTGCTGGATGACTTTGCAGATATCGTATTGAAAACGCAGGATCTGTGCGGCACGGAGGCCGACTGTGTGCGTTTGAAGAACGCATTGGTCAATCTGGGTAACGTCAAGAACTGGGCCAATCTGGTGAAACGGGCCAAGTCCGGGGCGCTGGAAGGCGTCAACGTTCTGCTGCGGCCGGTCAGTGCTGAATCGCTGGAGAACCTGAGCAACGCGGCTACCTCTGCCTTTGTGGTGCGGGAAACCCGTCAGGCCGCTGCGGCCCTCAACAGTCCACCGCCGGGCGGCTTTTTGATCACCAGTGACGAAGGCAAGCAGTTGGTGGATTACCCCTTGCCCACGCAGCCGCTGAACGAATACAACTCACTCGACCAATGGAATGAACTACAGCGTCTTAGCAGCATGCTGCTACATACGCCGTTCCGGGCAAACGGGGTGATCACCAATATCTTTGTCGATGCCAACGGCACTCGGCATATCGCTCTGCATAGTGAACCGGATATCGTGACCCTGTGGCGCTATCTTGGCACCAGCCTGCTGTTGCTGGTGTTGGTCGTCGTGCTGGGTTACAACTCCTGGCGGCTGGTACAACGCTGGCGCAAAAACCAACATCGCCTCGCCGATATCCAGCGCTATTACGACAACTGCTTCAACCCGCAGCTCACCCCGATATCCATACGCCCGATGGCGTAGCCTCCGCCCTGCCATCCGCCTATACTAGGCTGTATGTTTTTTATCATCCGCGGGATACCGCTATCCCGCCTATGGAGTTGGTACATGGTTCCTGAGTTTGACTGGCACGATATTGATACCGTACTGCTGGATATGGACGGCACCCTGCTGGATCTTGAATTCGACAGCCATTTTTGGCTAACGCTGGTACCGCAGGCGTTGAGTGAGCAACGGGCCATTCCCTTCGACGACGCCAGCAACATCATTCATCAGGAATACCTGGCCGTGCAACACACCATGAACTGGTATTGCTTTGATTACTGGAGCGAACGCCTTGGGCTGGATATCTACCAAATGACCAGCGAAGTCGGTAACCGCGCTCGGCTGCGTGAAGATACCCAGCCGTTTTTGCAGGCGTTACGCGATGCCGGGCAACGCACTATCCTGCTCACCAACGCGCATCCACACAGTCTGGCGGTGAAGGTTGAGCACACCGGTTTGGATCGACACCTTGATTTATTACTTTCCACCCACACATTTGGTTATCCGAAGGAAGATCAGCGTCTGTGGCAGGCCGTTCAGCAGCAAACCGGCTTTGACCCGCAGCGCACGCTGTTCGTGGATGATGGTGAACCGATCCTGGATGCCGCCCGCAAGTTTGGTATCCGCTACTGTCTTGGTGTGCAAAACCCGGATTCCAGTATGGCGAGCAAAACTTTCCAGCGTTATCCGTCGATGAGCGACTACCGCCAGTTGATACCGGCGTTGGAAAGGAGGGAGCAATGAAAGCCAAAGCAACACCGGAGGAGGCCGTCCGCCTGGATAAATGGCTGTGGGCCGCCCGATTTTACAAAACCCGCGCACTCGCCCGCGACATGATCGACGGCGGCAAGGTGCACTACAACGGGCAGCGCGGCAAGCCGAGTAAAGCCGTTGAAATCAAAGCCGAAATCAAGCTGCGTCAGGGCAATGACGAACGCACTGTCATCGTGCTGGCCATCAATAGCCAACGGCGTGGAGCCGATGAGGCGCAGCTGATGTATCAGGAAACCGAGGCCAGCATTGCCAATCGCGAAAAAGTGGCGCTGGCACGCAAGATGAATGCGCTGACCATGCCGCATCCGGATCGTCGTCCGGACAAGAAAGAGCGGCGCGATTTGATTAAATTTAAATTTGGCGAGCAGGAATAATCCCTCGCCTCACTGAGAGAAAACTATGTCCAACCATGACCAATTGCACCGTTACCTGTTCGAAAACTACGCGGTGCGCGGTGAGCTGGTTACCGTCAGCGAAACCTATCAGCACATCCTGACCAACCATGATTATCCGGCACCGGTACAAAAACTGCTGGGCGAGTTGCTGGTAGCCACCAGTCTGCTGACCGCCACGCTGAAGTTCGACGGTGACATTACCGTTCAGGTGCAAGGTGACGGCCCGCTGAAACTGGCGGTGATCAACGGCAACAATCGCCAAGAAATGCGTGGTGTAGCCCGCTTCGAAGGCGAGATTGTGACCGACAGCACCCTGCACCAGATGCTGGGTAACGGCATTATGGTGATCACCATCAGCCCGTCTGAAGGTGAACGCTATCAGGGCGTGGTGGGTCTGGAAGGCGAAACGCTGGCCCAGTGTCTGGAAGGATATTTCCGCCAGTCCGAACAGTTGCCAACGCGCCTGTTTATCCGCACCGGCGAAGCCGAAGGTAAACCAGCGGCCGCTGGCATGCTGTTGCAGGTGCTGCCAGCGCAGGATGGCAATGCCGATGATTTCGACCATCTGGTACAGCTGACCGCCACCATCAAGGATCACGAGCTGTTCACCCTGCCAGCTAACGAAGTGCTGTATCGCCTCTATCATCAGGAAGAGGTCACACTGTACGAACCCCAGGACGTGATCTTCCGCTGCACCTGTTCACGCCAGCGCTGTGCCGATGCCTTGATCACGCTGCCAACGGAAGAAGTGGCCGACATGCTGGAACAGGACGGCAACATCGATATGCACTGTGATTACTGTGGTAATCATTATGTATTCGATGCGTTAGACATCGCAGCCCTTCACAACGGCAATGCCGACAGCAGCACCCAACTGCATTAAGCAAAACCGCGGTGTGACGTGCGTCGAGTTGTGACGCACGTCAGCCCCCGCCGTTTGCACGCTTGCTTTATTCCGTGGTCTACATCTCATAACGTAACTAAAAAACGTTTAATACGTTAAATATTTGATACCTATCGCGGTTACATCTCCATGGATCCCTACAATTGTCGCCAGAAATTCTGTGATCAAGGAGTAGTGACATGCGTGTTAATGGTATAACCCACCAGGATCTTGCCGCTTATGGAATTCATAACGTTGGTGAAATCGTTCACAATCCGAGTTATGAATTACTGTTTAAGGAAGAAACAGACCCTTCACTGCAAGGGTTTGAACGTGGTGTAGTAACCAATCTGGGTGCCGTTGCCGTCGATACCGGCATCTTCACCGGCCGTTCGCCAAAAGATAAGTACATCGTTCGTGACGATATCACCCGGGACACCGTCTGGTGGGCCGATCAAGGTAAAGGCAAGAACGATAACAAACCCCTCAGCCCTGAAGTCTGGGCAGATCTGAAAAAACTGGTCACCGAGCAGCTTTCCGGCAAGCGCCTGTTCGTGGTCGATACCTTCTGCGGTGCTAACGCAGACTCCCGCCTGAAAGTCCGCTTTATCACAGAAGTGGCCTGGCAAGCGCATTTCGTCAAAAACATGTTTATCCGCCCGAGCGACGAAGAACTACAGGGCTTTGAGCCTGATTTCGTGGTGATGAACGGCGCCAAGTGCACCAACCCGAACTGGCAGCAGCAGGGAATGAACTCGGAAAACTTCGTGGCATTCAACCTGACCGAGCGTATGCAGCTGATCGGCGGCACCTGGTACGGCGGCGAAATGAAAAAGGGTATGTTCTCCATCATGAACTACCTGCTGCCGCTTAAAGGCATTGCCTCCATGCACTGCTCGGCCAACGTGGGCGAGAAAGGCGACGTGGCGGTATTCTTCGGCCTGTCCGGCACCGGTAAAACCACCCTGTCCACCGATCCGAAACGCCAATTGATTGGCGATGACGAACACGGCTGGGATGACGATGGCGTCTTCAACTTCGAAGGCGGCTGCTACGCCAAGACCATCAAGCTATCGGAAGAAGCCGAGCCAGATATCTATCACGCCATCAAGCGTGATGCGCTGCTGGAAAACGTCACCGTATTGGCCGACGGTACCGTGGACTTCAACGACGGATCGAAAACCGAGAATACCCGTGTTTCCTATCCGATCTATCACATCCACAACATCGTCAAGCCGGTATCCAAAGCGGGCCACGCTACCAAGGTGATCTTCCTGACTGCGGACGCCTTCGGCGTACTGCCGCCGGTATCACGCCTGACGGCCAACCAGACCCAGTACCACTTCCTGTCCGGTTTCACCGCCAAGCTGGCCGGTACCGAGCGTGGCGTTACCGAGCCAACGCCAACCTTCTCTGCCTGCTTTGGCGCGGCATTCCTGTCACTGCACCCAACCCAGTATGCCGAAGTGCTGGTCAAGCGCATGCAGGCAGCCGGAGCCCAGGCTTACCTGGTGAATACCGGCTGGAACGGCACCGGTAAGCGTATTTCGATCAAAGACACCCGCGGCATTATCGACGCCATCCTCAACGGTGAAATCGATAAGGCAGAAACCATCACGCTGCCAATCTTCGATCTGTCGATGCCAACCGCCCTACCAGGCGTTGATCCCGCCATCCTCGACCCACGTGCCACCTATGCCAACATAGAACAGTGGGAAGAGAAGGCGCACGATCTGGCGAACCGCTTTATCACCAACTTCGACAAATACACCGATACCCCGGCAGGTGCTGCACTGGTCAGCTCGGGTCCGAAACTGTAATAGCGTTGATTAACCACCTAAGCCAAGGCGCGGAATTCCGCGCCTTTTCTATTTGTGGCTGATTTGCACTTGAGGTGGGTTTGCCTTCATGGCTGACTTGCACTTGTGGACGATGTTTAGGGGCGCAGCATGCAGCGCCCGTTAACAAACAGGCCACAGTGCTGTGGCCTCAAGTCAGGATATCAGGCGTTCTCTTTGGCTGGAGGAGTCCCGCTGGCAGTTTCTTTCTTCTCGATCGGTAATGGGAGGTAAGCTCGGATACGCAGCCCACCGCGCTCGCTGGTGCCGATATCCAGCACGCCAGCATGAGCGTCAATGATGCGCTGCACGATCGCCAGCCCCAACCCGGTGCCGCTGGTGCTACGCGCACTGTCGCCACGTACAAAAGGTTGGAACAGGTGCTTCAGCTCTTCCGGCTTGATACCGGGGCCATCATCCTCCACCTGGAACCAGCCGCGCTGCAGTTCGCGCCCGCTGCTGACCTTGATCCAGCCGTTGCCATAGCGCGCCGCATTCACCACCATGTTCACCACCGCACGTTTGATCGATAGCGGATGCACGTCCACCATCAGCTCACCCGGCAGAATATCGGTTTCAATCACCCGCTCGTAGCCGCTTTCGGTGGCCACCACTTCGCCCAGAATGGAGTTCAAATCGCAAATTTCGGTTTGCATCTCCTGGCCGGTACGCAGGTAATCAATAAATTGCTCGATGATGGCGTTACATTCTTCGATATCTTTATTGATCGACTCCGCCAGATAACCGTCTTGCTCGCTCATCATTTCCGTCGCCAGACGGATGCGCGTCAACGGTGTGCGCAAGTCGTGACTGACTCCCGCCATCAGCAGCGTGCGATCGTCGGCCAGCAACTTCACCCCAGAGGCCATCTGGTTGAAGGCCCGGGTTACCGAGCGCACCTCAGAGGCACCATACTCACGTAGCGGCGGCGGAATAATACCTTTGCCTACCTGCAAGGCAGCATGCTCAAGCTCCACCAGAGGGCGGTTCTGAATGCGAATAAACAGCCAGGCGCCGCCTATCGCCAGCAACATAATCGCCAAGGTGTAGCGGAACAGCGGCGAGAAATCGCCTTGATGGATTTCGGTGAGCGGAACGCGTACCCAGATATCCGGCTGCAACCAGGTTTTCAGCCAGACCACCGGGGAGTTTTTGTTCACCTCGACGCGGACGTCGGTCGGGCCACCCAGTTGCTGCGCCATCTGCTGGCTAAGGAATTGGTAGTGTTGCGCCCAGCGCAGGCCGCTCTCTTCTGCAGCCGCGTTGGTATAAAGCGAAATGCCCAGCTCGCGATAGATCTCGCGGCGGAACGCTGGCGGCACCTCCAGCAAGGTACCGTCCTCCAATTGCAGCCGATCGGTCATCAGCATACGAACTTCGTACGCCAATACCTTATTGAACTGCTGCAGACTGGGCAGGATGGCGAAGTTAAGCACCACCAGATAGGTCGTCACCAGGCTGACGAACAGCAAGGTGACGATCAACAGCAAAGTTCGGGCAAACGAGCTACGCGGTGAAAAGCGTAATCGCCTCATGCCTTACTGCCGTCCGGAACGAAGACGTAGCCAAGACCCCAAACGGTCTGGATATAACGTGGATGTGCCGGATCTTCCTCAACCATGCGGCGCAGGCGCGAGATTTGCACGTCGATGGAACGCTCCATCGCACTGTATTCGCGGCCACGGGCCAGGTTCATCAGCTTATCGCGCGACAATGGTTCACGTGGGTGGCTGACCAGGGCTTTCAGCACGGCGAACTCACCGCTGGTTAATGGCATAGGTTCATCTTCACGGAACATCTCGCGCGTGCCGAGGTTCAGTTTGAATTTACCAAAGGCGATCACCGCCTCTTCCTGAGAAGGCGCACCCGGCAGTTCGTTGGCCTGGCGGCGCAGCACGGCACGGATACGAGCCAGCAGTTCACGCGGGTTGAACGGCTTAGGGATATAGTCATCGGCACCGATTTCCAGCCCGACAATACGGTCCACTTCTTCACCCTTGGCGGTCACCATAATGATCGGCATCGGGTTGCTTTGGCTGCGCAGGCGACGGCAAATGGACAGCCCGTCTTCACCTGGCAACATCAGGTCTAATACCATCAGATGGAAAGACTCACGCGTCAGCAAACGATCCATTTGCTCAGCGTTGGCAACGCTGCGAACCTGGAAGCCCTGTTCGGTTAAGTAACGCTCTAAAAGCGCACGCAGGCGCATGTCATCATCGACGACCAGAATCTTGTGATTCTCTTGCATTGTCTGACTCCCAAAGGCTGTATTGCCTGATTCTAGACTGTGGCCCGCACTTATGCATTGGCACCGCTGGCGGCTATTTGGCAACAGCCTCGTATTGTTCAAAAACTCCATCATTACTGACAGCGTTTAATGGTATATATTCTAGACGAAATTGTTACAAAGATTATTCTTTTGCCCAAATATCAACAATTTTCACTTAAACCGGGGCCGCTGATCGGTAAAAACTTCCCGCTGCGTATGATGTACACTCTTGGCAGAAAACCGCAAGACTGGCGAATTGGCAGTGTACCTCAGGTTTATAAAAAAAACGCCAACGGATATGGTGGCTGCTTTATGCGAGAATGCCCACTGCTCCTGTGATTCGATGATGGATGACAATGAAAACATTGCTGATCACCCGTGAGGGTTACAACAAGCTCAAAAAAGAACTGGATTTTCTGTGGCGTGAAGACCGCCCGGAAGTGACCAAGAAAGTCACCTGGGCCGCCAGCCTGGGCGACCGAAGTGAAAACGCCGATTACCAATACAATAAAAAGCGGCTGCGTGAGATCGATCGCCGGGTGCGCTATCTCACCAAGTGCCTCGAGCAGCTGAAAATTGTCGATTATTCGCCACAGCAGGCGGGCAAAGTGTTCTTTGGGGCCTGGGTAGAGATCGAGAATGACGATGGCGATACCAAACGCTTTCGCATCGTGGGTTACGACGAAATCTTTGGCCGTAAAGACTACATCTCCATCGACTCACCAATGGCCCGCGCCTTGCTGAAAAAAGAGGTGGGGGATACGGCCACGGTTGAGACCCCGGCGGGGATTGCCTACTGGACGGTCAACGAGATCGAATATATCAAAGACGTAGAATAGTTGAGACCGTAGGGGCGCTGCATGCTGCGCCCGTCAAAACCTCGGCCCTCTGGACTGGCATTTTCCCCCTGCAAAACGTATAACTATCCCCCTATCGATTATCGCTGCCAACAGATACCTGACTTATGACTGATCCACTGAGCCGCATTATTGCAACCGAACTGCAGGCCCGCCCGGAGCAAGTTGACTCCGCCATCCGTCTGCTGGATGAAGGTAATACCGTGCCGTTTATCGCACGCTATCGTAAGGAAGTCACCGGGGGCCTGGATGATACCCAACTGCGTCAGTTGGAGACTCGTCTGGGCTATCTGCGTGAACTGGAAGATCGCCGCCAAACCATCCTCAAGTCCATTGAAGATCAGGGTAAACTGACCGAACAGCTGGCGGGGGCAATCAACGCCACGCAAAGCAAAACCGAACTCGAAGACCTTTACCTGCCCTACAAACCGAAACGCCGCACCCGTGGGCAGATCGCTATTGAAGCCGGTCTGGAGCCGCTGGCAGACTCCCTGTGGCAAGATCCGCAACAGCAGCCAGAACAGCTGGCAGAAGGGTTTGTCGATGCCGAGAAGGGCGTGGCAGACGTCAAAGCGGCGCTGGACGGCGCACGCTACATCCTGATGGAACGCTTTGCCGAAGACGCGACCCTGCTGGCCAAGGTGCGTGACTACCTGTGGAAAAACGCCCATCTGGTGTCCAAGGTTGTCGAAGGTAAAGAAGAGGAAGGCGCGAAATTCCGCGACTACTTCGATCATCACGAACCGATTGCACAAGTGCCTTCGCACCGTGCACTGGCAATGTTCCGTGGCCGCAATGAAGGCGTGCTGCAACTGGCGCTGAACGCCGATCCGCAATTTGAAGAAACCCCGCGTGAAAGCCAGGGCGAGCTGATTATCACCAACCATCTCAACCTGCGCCTGAACAATGCGCCGGCAGATGCCTGGCGTAAATCCGTGGTTAACTGGACGTGGCGCATCAAGGTGTTGCTGCATCTGGAAACCGAGCTGATGAGCACCCTGCGTGAGCGCGCGGAAGACGAAGCGATCAACGTTTTCGCCCGCAACATGCACGATCTGCTGATGGCCGCCCCGGCTGGTATGCGCGCTACCATGGGCCTGGATCCTGGCCTGCGCACCGGCGTTAAAGTGGCGGTGGTGGATGCCACCGGCAAGCTGGTTGCCACCGATACCGTCTATCCGCACACCGGGCAGGCAGCCAAAGCCGCTGCGGTCGTTGCCGCGCTATGTATCAAACACAAGGTTGAGCTGGTTGCCATCGGTAACGGTACCGCGTCCCGCGAGACCGAGCGTTTCTTTGCCGAGCTGCAACAGCAGTTCCCAGAAGTAAAAGCCCAGAAAGTGATCGTCAGCGAGGCCGGAGCTTCGGTGTATTCCGCTTCCGAGCTGGCCGCGTTGGAGTTCCCAAACCTCGACGTTTCGCTGCGCGGTGCGGTTTCTATCGCCCGCCGTCTGCAGGATCCGCTGGCCGAGCTGGTGAAGATCGATCCGAAATCTATCGGCGTGGGCCAATACCAGCACGACGTCAGCCAAAGCCAGTTAGCCAAGAAGCTGGACTCGGTGGTGGAAGACTGTGTGAACGCCGTTGGCGTTGACCTGAACACCGCCTCCGTACCGCTCTTGACCCGTGTCGCTGGCCTGACGCGTATGATGGCGCAGAATATCGTCACCTGGCGTGATGAGAATGGCCGCTTCAGCAACCGTGAACAGTTGCTGAAAGTAAGCCGTTTGGGGCCAAAAGCCTTCGAGCAGTGTGCGGGCTTCCTGCGCATCAACCACGGCGATAATCCGCTGGATGCGTCAACCGTTCACCCGGAAACCTATCCGGTGGTAGAACGCATTCTGGCCGCAACCCGCCAGGCTCTGCAAGATTTGATGGGCAACCCGAGCGCGGTACGCAGCTTGAAAGCCAGCGACTTTACCGATGAGAAATTCGGCGTACCAACGGTCACCGACATCCTGAAAGAGCTGGAAAAGCCGGGCCGCGACCCACGCCCGGAATTCAAAACGGCTACCTTCGCCGAAGGGGTGGAAACCCTCAACGACCTGCAGGTGGGCATGATCCTGGAAGGCTCGGTCACCAACGTCACCAACTTTGGTGCCTTTGTTGATATTGGCGTCCATCAGGACGGCCTGGTGCACATCTCGTCATTGGCAGACAAGTTCGTTGAAGATCCGCATACCGTGGTGAAAGCCGGCGATATCGTCAAGGTGAAGGTGATGGAGGTGGATCTGCAGCGTAAGCGTATCGCGCTTAGCATGCGCCTTGATGAGCAACCGGGTGAAGGTTCACCACGCCGTGGCGGGGGCAATAATAGCGCTCCAGCTCGCGATAAAAACTCACGCCCTGCAGCTAATAAGCCTAAACCACGCAACAGCACTCCGGCAGGTAATAGCGCTATGGGTGACGCGCTGGCCGCTGCATTTGGCAAGAAATAATGAGCTGAGGGGATAAACCCTTATCCCCTCCTTCGGCTGTCTCTTGATCGGTTCTGCGATCAAGAGACAGCGCGGATTTATTACGGTCGATGAGATACATGTATTCAACTATGGACTTCTGGGATTCGTAGGTAAGTTAGTCATCAATCCACTAGCTCGGGGATGACATCCCACCTTACATAGCACCAGCAAAATTGCTCTCTTCATTTACACCAGCCATAGATTACCCAGTAATATACGGATACTAACGACAAGGAATGTGAAATGAGTTATCAAAATCAAGACGTAAGCAAGTTTTTAAGCTATGTATTACGCCACCAACCAGAATCTATCGGTTTAACGCTAAACAGTGAAGGATGGGCGAATCTAGACTCGCTTATCGCCTGTGCAGCTAAAAAGGGTAGGATACTTGATCGGCCTCTAATCAGATCGGTTGTAGAGAACAGTGACAAGAAGCGCTTCTCTATTTCTGATGATGGTGGTTATATCCGCGCTGTACAAGGGCACTCCTCAAAACAGGTTGATATCCGCTATGAGGAACAGACCCCGCCACAGTACCTTTACCATGGCACGGCAACACGTTTTATCGCTTCAATTCATCAAGACGGATTGCTCGCTGGCTCCCGTCAGTATGTGCATCTATCCGCTGATATCACTACAGCGACCGCCGTTGGCCAACGGCATGGCAAGCCTGTTGTGTTAACCATTGATGCCCTGGCAATGTACCAAAATGGCTTTAAATTTTATCAGGCTGATAATGGGGTCTGGTTGACGACGGCTGTGCCAGTGACGTTTATTGGTGAGTGATGGCAGAAATGAAGGCATTTTTGCCAGTTGTCCTTCTAGCGCCACCCCGACAATTTTGACCTGCCGCAATAAAATGGCGATTTTTTTGTCGTCCTGTTTCGCGTCATCGCCTTCATCTCCCACTCCGGTAAAAATACTCCGCTGTTAACACCCTCATTAACACCGCCGTTTCAGACCGTCGATTGTGCCGTAAACACAAATACTTACCCCTCTCATTTACAGCAAGCGATGTTGCCAGATCTGCCCCATGAAACTTTCAGCCGCACCAAAAGGGCTACAACTGTTTCATTACCGCAAGAAAATGCACAAATTTGCAACTTAATTAACCTTTTGCGCTCATTTGCAGTACGTTGGGCTTAGTGCTAAAACTAGGGCTGGCAAGGCGTACATTGCAGATATGACAGCATTTACAATTGCCCATACATTCCGTATTGAATACGATAATTGTTATCACTATGATTCTGTGTATTCAGTGCTCTGTTTTTGGCTCGGCGCTCCTGGCCCCATACACCTTTTCACAGGTAGTCTGGGCAGCAAATGTTCTGAAGGTGGCATTCCCGTAGGAATTCCCAACTCATTGAGAAGGCGATATGCAGCTGCTTCCTAAACATACCTATAAAATCACCGGCTTCTCCAACGAGATCAGCCCGGCCTACCGCCAAAAATTACTGTCGCTTGGCATGCTGCCCGGCTCGCAGTTTGACGTGGTACGCGTGGCACCGTTTGGCGATCCAATAGAAATAAAGACTCGCCGCGTTAGCCTGGTACTGCGGAAAAAAGATTTAGACCTGATCCTGCTAGATAGCCAAGCGTAACGCGCTGTCCCCGCCTCAGGCAGTTGCCGTGTGCAAACACGGCCGATACTTAATTCACTGATATCACGTTGGTTTATGAAAAAAATCACTATTGGCTTAATCGGTAACCCGAACTCGGGCAAGACGACGCTGTTCAACCAGCTCACCGGAGCACGCCAGCGGGTCGGTAACTGGGCTGGGGTGACGGTTGAACGTAAAGAGGGCCAGTTTACGACGCCGCAGTCGCAGGTCACGCTGGTGGATTTACCAGGCACCTACTCGCTCACCACCATCTCCGAACAAACCTCGCTGGATGAGCAGATCGCCTGTCACTACATCCTGGGCGGCGATGCGGATATGCTGATCAACGTGGTCGATGCCTCCAACCTGGAGCGCAACCTCTACCTGACGCTGCAACTGCTGGAGCTGGGTATTCCGTGCATCGTGGCGTTGAACATGCAGGATATTGCCAAAAGCCAGAATATTGAGATCGATGTCGTCGCCTTGGCCGAGCGCCTTGGCTGCCCGGTGGTATCCATGGTTTCTACCAAGGCCGACGGCATTGGGCTGCTGAAACAGACCATCGACAATCACCGTTTCAACCAGTTAAAAGCGCTGGTGACCTATCCGCCGTTGCTGCTGGACGAAATCGCTACGCTGACAGAGGCCATGCCTCAACAGTTGCCCACCGAACAGCGGCGCTGGTTGGCCCTGCAAATGCTGGAGGGCGACATCTATAGCCATCAGTTAGCCGGGAAAGCCACCGAGCTGCTGGCACATTCCAGGTTAGCGTTGCAACAACAGCAGCAGGAAGATCCCGCGCTGGTAATTGCTGATGCCCGCTACCAGTCGATCGCCACTATCTGCGATGCGGCCAGTAACTCCAAGCTGGCGTTGCCAAACCGCCTGACGGAAGTGCTGGATCGGGTGATCCTCAACCGCTGGCTGGGGGTGCCCATCTTCCTGCTGGTGATGTACATCATGTTCGTATTGGCGATCAACATCGGCGGCGCACTGCAACCGATCTTCGATCTCGGTTCGGCGGCCATCTTTATTCAGGGCATCCAGTGGGTCGGTTATACCCTGCATTTCCCGCAGTGGCTGACCGTTTTTCTGGCGCAGGGCGTGGGCGGCGGTATCAATACCGTGCTGCCGCTGGTTCCCCAGATCGGCATGATGTATCTGTTTCTGTCATTCCTGGAAGACTCCGGCTATATGGCACGAGCGGCTTTTGTGATGGACCGCCTGATGCAGGCGCTCGGCTTGCCGGGTAAATCCTTTGTGCCGCTGATCGTCGGCTTTGGCTGTAATGTGCCGTCCATTATGGGCGCACGCACCTTGGATGCCCCACGCGAACGCCTGATCACCATCATGATGGCCCCTTTTATGTCCTGCGGCGCACGTTTGGCAATTTTTGCCGTATTCGCCGCGGCCTTCTTCGGCAAGGATGGCGCGGGCGTGGTGTTCTCACTGTATATGCTAGGCATCGTGGTGGCTATCCTCACCGGCCTGGTGCTGAAATACACCATTATGCGCGGCGAAGCATCGCCGTTCGTGATGGAGCTGCCGGTTTATCACGTGCCACATCTGAAAAGCCTGCTACTGCAAACCTGGCAGCGCCTGAAAGGCTTCGTGCTGCGCGCCGGGAAAGTGATCGTCATTGCCAGCATCTTTATTGGCGGCTTGAACAGCTTCTCGTTCAGCGGCCAGCCGGTAGACAGCATCAATGATTCAGCGCTGGCCTCAGTCTCCAAGGTGCTGACTCCGCTGTTGCAACCCATGGGCGTACACAGTGATAACTGGCAGGCGACCGTCGGGCTGGTGACAGGGGCGATGGCCAAAGAAGTGGTGGTCGGGACGCTCAACACGCTGTACACCGCAGAGAACATCACCAATGAGCACTTTGATGCCGCCAACTTCAATCTGCTTGATGAACTCGGTGCCGCCGTCAATGAAACCTGGCAGGGTCTGAAGCACACCTTCAGCCTGAGCGTACTCTCCAACCCTATCGAAGCCAGCAAGGGCGATGGTGAGATGGGCGTGGGCTCAATGGGCGTCATGAGTAGCAAATTTGGCACCTCAATCTCTGCCTACAGCTATCTGATTTTCGTGTTGCTGTACGTTCCCTGCGTCTCAGTGATGGGAGCCATTGCACGTGAATCCAGCCGGGGTTGGATGACCTTCTCCATCCTGTGGGGGCTGAACGTGGCCTATTCGCTGGCAACGCTGTTCTATCAGGCAGCGACCTTCAGCCAACATCCACAATACAGCGCGACGGCGATCCTGATCGTGCTACTGTTCAATGCCCTGGTGCTCTTGGGCTTGCGCAAGGCACGTAGCCGCGTAACGATCCGTTTGCGTAGCGCCACCTCGGCGTCCTGTTGTCAAAGTTCGGGTGACTGCCACTGATGGCCAGCCTGCTGCAAATCCGTGATGCGCTTGCCCTACGGGGCAGCGCTCAGGCGCAACAGCTGAGTCAGCAACTGGCAACGCCCTTGCCATTGGTTGAGGCAATGCTGCAACGTTTGACCGCAATGGGGAAAGTTGAACGTATTGAACTCGATAGCAGCGAATGCCTGAGTGGCGGCTGCAAAAGTTGTCCGGAAGGGTTGGCTTGTCAAACGGTGATTTATCGTTTGAAGGAGTGAATACAGGGGCGCGATAGTTACCTGCGCCCCTCGTTTGAGGATTATTTCTTGTCTTTATACACTTCAGCTACTGCGCTGAACTTACCGTGTTCGCGAGCCGCCAGCACGACATAGTATTGGCCCCCTTTCTCATCGGCCAGCTTGGACAGCTCTTCTTTCAAGTCCATTGGGTCTGTCGCCTGAGCGGTCGACGTCACAGTACCAATTTTCTCGTACTTGCTCGGATCCTTAGCCAGGTCTTCCTTGGTCAGCAAAGTTGCAGCCATCGAACCGAAAGACACTGAACCTACAATCAACGCCGCAACGATCATCTTCAATGATTTCATGATAATACCTCTCAATGGATAAACTAGTTTTTATGAAAGCGACTAACAAGAAATGCGTCATCGAGCTTGGCTACTGCGACGTCTAACAGCTTCGTTGCTTTCCCTGACGAAGCTCTCTCTGCCCAGAAACAAATCGCCAAGGTGAAAATTGATAAGCCCATATTCACCTTGTAGCCACGCATTTACCCCTTCAAGTATCGAACAGGTTTAGTTTTTATCCACTTATTGGTTAATAATTTACCGCCGCTTTGTGCTTTTATAATCTGTAATCAATGAGATATCGCCGCCAGACCGCGCCATTACTCGGTTACAACAAATTGATTAATAATGTTAGCGAATGCTTCTGGGTGAGAGATAAACGGCGCATGGGACGCTTTGGCGATCACCTCCGAGGTGGAATTCGGCCACAATTCGTCCAGCAGGCTAGCCACTTTGCGTGGCACCAGCCCGTCAAGGTAGCCATAAATACGCAGTACCGGCATCGTCAGTGCCGCCATTGATTGGCGTTGATCCACGGTACGTAGCATCTCCAGGCCCCCGTTAAGCACCTCAACGCCCGGCATCGGCTGGTTGAGCACCACGGTTTTCAACTGGCGCGCATCTTGGCGAGCGCTTTCCGTGCCCAACGTTTGCAACGCCAGGAAGCGCTCCACGGTGCGCTGGAAATCATGGCTGAGCTGCTGCTGAAAGCCACTGAGCACCTCTGGACGGATCCCAGGCCACGGATCGTGTGCCGTAAAGCAAGGCGAAGAAGCCACGGTGATCAGTCCGGTTACCCGCTCAGGCTGCATAAGGGCAATTTGCCCGGCTACCAGCCCGCCAAGTGACCACCCCAGCCAATAAGCCTGCTTGGGCGCGGCGGCCAGCAGTATCTCCGCCATCTCCGTTAACGAGACGGCCCCATAGCCCTGGCTGCGGCCATAGCCAGGCAAGTCCACCAGGTGTAGGCGAAAATACGGAGCCAATCGCTCCAACGTGCAACCCCAGACTTCGGCATTCAGTCCCCATCCGTGCAGCAACACAAGATCGCGATCGCCTTCACCCAAGGTTTGCCAATACAGCTCTGTCATCAGTTATTGTCCTTGCTCATCGCCTTTCAAGCGGTTGCGTTTTACACAACTCGAAATTCATTGAGTATTAAAAAGGGGGAGGTGACTATGCTACCAATCCACAGCCGCTGTTGGCTATGCCGGCAACCATTACAGCTGATGCAACAGGGCATCTGCAGCTACTGCCTGCGTACGTTGCCCACCAAACCTTGTTGCTGCCCAGTTTGCGGCTTGCCCAGTGGCGATCCCCATCAGCCTTGCGGGCGATGTCTGCAAAAGGCGCCCCCTTGGCAAGCCTTGGTCTTTGTTTCGGATTATCGCCCGCCCATCAGCACCCTGGTGAAAAATTTCAAATTCCAGCAGACACCCGCACTGGCTCCCACTCTGGCTCGTTTGATCCTGCTGCATTGGCTGCAAGCGCACCGAGAGCAACATCTGAACAGACCGGAGGTGATTTTAGCGGTACCCTTGCAGGATAAACGCTGTTGGCGGCGTGGCTATAACCAAAGCGATCTGCTAGCCCAGCCACTAGCCCGCTGGTTGGGCTGCGAATATCGCCCTGCAGCATTGCGCCGCATCAGGGCAACCGCGCCACAACAGCAATTGATAGCGCGCCTGCGGCGGCGTAATCTGCGTGGTGCTTTCCGTTGTGATGATAACCTGGCAGGGATGCATGTGGCACTGCTGGATGATGTGGTTACTACTGGCAGCACCATGGCAGAAATCGCTACACTATTACAGAAGCAAGGCGTCGCATCGTTGCAGATTTGGTGCGTTTGCCGCACGTTGTAGTACCACGGCAATGGGCGTATTATAACCTACTATAGAAGTCAACTATTGAGCTAATGCTATGATCCGTATAACAGATGCTGCACAGGAACACTTTGCCAAGCTGTTGGCAAGCCAAGAAGAAGGCACCCAAATCCGCGTATTCGTGATCAATCCGGGTACGCCGACGGCCGAATGCGGTGTCTCTTATTGCCCGCCAGACGCGGTGGAAGCGACAGATACCGAACTCAAGTTCGAGAAGCTGTCCGCTTACGTCGATGAGCTGAGCGCGCCTTATCTGGACGACGCCGAAATCGACTTCGTCACCGATCAGCTCGGCTCACAGCTGACGCTGAAAGCGCCGAACGCTAAAATGCGCAAAGTGGACGACGATGCGCCACTGATGGAGCGCGTAGAATACGTGCTGCAATCGCAGATCAACCCGCAGCTGGCTGGCCACGGTGGCCGCGTGACGCTGATGGAAATCACCGACGACGCGCTGGCCATCTTGCAGTTCGGCGGCGGTTGCAACGGTTGTTCAATGGTCGACGTCACTCTGAAAGAAGGGATCGAGAAAGAGCTGCTGCAAAAGTTCCCGGAACTGAAAGGCGTGCGCGATCTCACCGAGCACCAGCGCGGCGAACACTCCTACTACTGATAAATATCAGGGCGCAATTCCGTTCTGCGCCCTGCCTATCGCCATCGGGGTCGGTTAATCCGCCCCCGATGCATTTAGCCTACCGAAACCTTTCTGCGTCGCTTATCCAAATCCTTCAATAAACGGTTGACCTCAACATCGTCAAACATCGCTTCCAGGGTATGGCTCAGCTTACGCCGCCAGTTCGGGTACTGATCGCTGGTGCCTGGAATATTCACCGGTTCCGCCATATCCAACCAGTCTTCCGGTTGCAGACCCAGTAACGCGCTGGCACTGTCTGCCACATAGCGTTGCAGACCCCGGTTCAGCAACGGACTCATGCTCAACAATGACGCTTTCTTGCCGACCTTTTGCGGTACGCAGCCGTAGCGATGCAGCCCGTCCAGTAGCCCCTGTTTGGCCCGTTCACGATCGGCAAACAGCTCCTTGAGCACTTCCGCATCCGGGTATAACCCCAGTCGCTTGCCGAGCGTCAGGTCTCCGCTTTGCCAATAGCCACGCAGCGTTGGCAGATCGTGGGTGGTAATAGTCGCCATTGCCTGCACCGGATAAGACTGCGGCGCACGGAACTGCTTCTCCGCATCGTGCTCGAAGTACAGTACCTTGTAGGAATAGACGCCGCTATCACGCAGTTTGCCGACGATCTCCACCGGCACGGTCCCTAAATCCTCCCCAATCACCATGCAACGATGGCGCTGACTCTCCAAGGCCAACAGCGCCAGCAGATCGTCAACCGGGTATTTCACATAGGCGCCGTGATCGGCCGTTTCACCATAAGGGATCCACCATAAACGCAGCATCGCCATCACGTGATCGATACGCAAGGCGCCACAGCTGGTCATGTTGGCGCGTAGCAAATCGATAAACGGCTGATAACCCCGCGCGACCATCACATGTGGATCCATCGGCGGCAGGCCCCAGTTTTGCCCCAGCGGACCAAGAATATCCGGCGGAGCACCCACCGAGGCTTGCATGCAATACAGCTCGCGTTCACACCAGGTTTCCGCCCCACCCTCTGCCACCCCGACCGCCAGATCGCGGTACAGGCCAATCGGCATCTGGCACTGCTGGCTTTGGCCGAAGCACTCGGCAAACTGGCTGGCCGCCAACCATTGCAGCCACAGGTAGAAGGTAACCTCATCCTCATACTGCTTACAGAAGGTTTCCACTGCCGGGCTGTTGCCCTGCCGATACTCCTCCGGCCAGGCTGGCCATCCCCACATAGTGCTGTCTTTGGCACTGAGATGGGCATGTAACGCGTCAAACGTTGCCTGTTGATACAGGCTACTGCCCCCTTCACCGACAAAGCGTTCAAATTCCTGCTTCAGCGCATCCTGCGGCTTACGGGCTTGGAAGTGCGGGAAAGCCAGCTTCAACGCCGCCAGCTTCAACTGCGTTACCGTGCTGTAGTCCACCAGCTCACTACTACGCGCTTTGGCCAACAGCTTCTGCGTCGCAGCCTTCTGCCACCATTTTTGCGCGGCCTGGCTGAGCTGGAAATCCTCCACCACGTTGACGTCGATATACACCACGTTCAACCAGCGGCGAGAAGACGGGCTATAAGGGCTGGCGCTTTCCGGGCTGGCCGGATAGAGCGCGTGGATCGGGTTGAGCCCAATAAAGGCGCCACCGCGTTCAGCCACCTCACCGACCATTGCCCGTAAATCGCCAAAGTCGCCAATACCCCAGTTACGCTCGGAACGCAGCGTGTAGAGCTGTACGCAGGCTCCCCACAGCTTCTTGCCGGTCAACAATGCATCCGGCTCGTAGCAACGCTTGGGGGCGACAATCAGCCGACAGGCCCATTGCTGCTCCCCCTGTGACACAGTGAGCTGGTGATAACCCAGCGGTAACTTGCCCGGCAGGGTTAGGGTTTTATGCGCACTGGCGCGGCCCTCTTGCTGGCTACCGTCCTCACGCAACAATACCCACTGAAACTCGCCCTCCCCCCCCAGCGGCAGCGCCACCGGGTTGCCATGATAAAAGACTTTAACCAACGGCAAGGGAGCCGTTGACGGCTGCAACGACGCGGGGTTCATCGCCGCCAACAGCTTGCGTTTGGTTTCCGGCGAAATTGCCTGTCGTTGGCCATGGGCATTGATGTAATCGGCAGCTATCCCAGCCTGGGCTGCTACCTGATCGATACCTTTACTCATTCGCACTCCTTAACGCTTGGCTTGCCAAATGCGTTGCTGATAGTCACGGATCGAACGATCCGAGCTGAACATGCCTACGCGCGCGGTGTTAAGGATAGTGCGGCGCGTCCATTCGTCGCGGTCACGGTACAGTTTGTCGACCTGCCGTTGAGCTTCGCAGTAGGAAGCAAAGTCCGCCAGCACCAGATACGGATCGCCGCCTTCCAACAGGCTGTGCAGCATCATATCGAAAGCGTGCTTGTCACCATGACTGAATGCGCCGCTGGCCAGTTCGTCCAGGATTGCTTTCAGGTGCTTGTCTTTCTTGCGATAGCTCAGCGGATCATAACCCTTGGCCAACAGCGCTTTAACCTGCTCCACGGTGTTACCGAAAATAAAGATGTTGTCCTCGCCGACCTGCTCGGCGATCTCGACGTTAGCTCCGTCCAGCGTGCCCACGGTCAGTGCGCCGTTCAGCGCCAGCTTCATATTCCCGGTACCCGACGCTTCTTTACCGGCGGTGGAGATCTGCTCGGAAATGTCCGCCGCCGGGATCATCAGTTCAGCGACAGAAACGCGGTAATCAGGAATGAAGGCCACTTTCAGGCGATCTTTGACGATCGGATCGTTATTGATCTTCTCTGCGGCCTGGTTGATCGCATAGATGATGTTCTTCGCCAGGTAGTAACCTGGCGCAGCTTTGGCACCAAACAGGAATACGCGTGGCACGATGTCCAGATCCGGGTTATCCCGCAACTGGCGATACAGCGAAAGAATGTGCAGCAGGTTCAGATGCTGGCGCTTGTACTCGTGCAGGCGTTTGATCTGCACGTCGAAGATCGCATCTGGATTGAGCGTCAATCCCATTACGCTGTGCACGTAGTTGGCCAGGATCACCTTGTTATCACGCTTGATCTGCTGATACTTCTCGCGGAAAGCGGCATCTTCGGCGTATTTTTCCAACCCCTTCAGCGCATCAAGATCGTTGGCCCACTCCACTTTCAGGGTGGTATCGATCAGGCCTGACAATGCCGGGTTACACTGCTTGAGCCAGCGGCGCGGCGTAATGCCGTTGGTGACGTTGTGGAATTTGTTCGGCCACAGCTGGTGATATTCCGGGAACAGATCTTTGACTACCAGATCCGAGTGCAACTGAGCCACACCGTTCACCGCAAAACCGCTGACCACGCACAGGTTGGCCATGCGCACCTGCTTGTTGTGGTGCACTGCCAGCTTGGCCCACACCGCCTCATCGCCCGGCCAGTGTTGGTCTACCAACCGCTTAAAGTTGGCGTTGATCTGCTTGATGATAGAGAAGTGGCGCGGCAGCAGGCTGCGTACCAGTTTCTCATCCCAGCACTCCAAGGCTTCCGGCATCAGGGTGTGGTTGGTATAGGCAAAGGTCTTGCTGGTGATCGCCCAGGCTGCATCCCAATCCAGTTGATGCTCATCGAGCAGAATACGCAGCAGCTCTGGAATGGCGATGGTTGGGTGGGTGTCGTTGAGTTGGATCACTTCGTACTTCGGCAATTCTTCAATCTTGCGCCCGGCCAGATGGTGTTTACGCAGAATATCGGCCACCGAGCAGGCACATTGGAAATACTGCTGCATCAGGCGCAGGCGTTTGCCAGCCTGATGGTTGTCATTCGGATAGAGCACCTTGGTCAGTTTGGCGGCTTCTACGCCCTGCTTTTCCGCCTGCAGGAATTTGCCGTCGTTGAAATCCCCCAGATCGAATGGATGAGTATGCGTTGCCTGCCACAGACGCAGCGGCTGGGTGACCCCGTTACGGAAGCCCAACACCGGCAGATCCCAAGCTTCCCCACGCAGGGTAAACTGCGGGTGCCACAGCTCGCGGCCATCGGCCAGTTTCTCTATCTTGCCACCAATCCCGACATCCACCGCCAACGCAGCATTATGGCGGAACCACGGGTAGCTCTCGCGCTGCCAGTTATCCGGTGCCTCTTGCTGATGGCCCTCTTTGAACGACTGACGGAACAGCCCGTATTGATAGTTCAGCCCATAGCCGGTAGCCGGTTGCTCCACCGTGGCCATCGAGTCCAGGAAGCAAGCGGCTAAACGCCCCAGCCCACCGTTACCCAAAGCCGGATCGGTTTCCTGCTCCAACAAATCTGCCAACTTGACGTCTTGCTCTGCCAACGCCGCCTTAACGGTGTCATACCAGCCGAGGTTGATCAGGTTGTTGGCAGTCAGGCGGCCAATCAGGAATTCCATCGAGATGTAGTTTACATGGCGCAACGACTTGCTGCTTTTACGCGGCGCAGGCTGCGCGGCCAGCTGTTCGGCGAGAGCGGCACTTACGGCCTCCCACCATTGATGCTGAGTCATCTGCTGTGCGGAGCTGAGGCCAAAACGCTGCCACTGACGAGTCAGTGCAGCCAGAAAAACGTCCTTTTTGAGCATAGGCTGTGACATAGGTAAAACTCTCTATCCGGTGTACCCGTCGTCTTTCAAGCGGCAACTTGAGTTCCATTGGGTAGTAAATGGGCCAATTTTTTCACTATCGTGCCGGGGAGAACCCGCAATGGCATCATCCCGCCTGGGGATTAGCTGGGGAGGAGGATTGGGGCGTAGCTGAAACTGTGATCTCAGGCACTTTTTAAGCCCCCTTGCGTGCGGTAAGAAAGCCCATCGATATCACCGGTGAGCATAAAATCGACGGCAAACCTCAGGACGTTAGCACAGTTATGATAGCTGATGAAGTTTTGTACTTGTCCACTAACAACCGAAAAACAGGGTAATTTCTGAGAGTAATCAGGCGCGATGTAAAGCGCAGTTAGAGCGGAACCGGGGGCAAACATAAAAAAGTGTGATCAATAGCAATTTAACTTCAAGCCAAAGCGCAAGCTTGTTGCATTACCGTTGACGATGTTCGAAGTTAAAGAGGGGGATTAATTACGAGCTACAAAATAATTAACTCAACCCGGTCCCGAGACAGGAACACGGTAAAATAAATTCCTTCGGGCAGTCCTTCGGCGGCGGGAACCGCACTTTACACCTGGAATATTATGCTGATCCCATCAAAACTGAGCCGTCCGGTACGGCTGCAAAATACCGTGGTACGCGATCGTCTGCTGGCGAAGCTGGCCGGTGCGGCGAACTATCGCCTGACATTGGTCAATTGCCCGGCAGGCTACGGTAAGACCACGCTGGTGGCACAATGGGCTGCGGGCAAATCGGATCTGGGATGGTACTCCCTGGACGAGAGCGACAACCAGCCGGAGCGCTTCGCCAGCTATCTGATCGCTGCGCTGCAACAGGCCACCGCTGGCCACTGCGTGAAAAGCGAGGCATTAAGCCAAAAACACCAATACGCTAATCTTTCGGCGCTGTTTGCTCAGCTGTTTATCGAGCTGTCTGACTGGCACCTGCCGCTGTACCTGGTGATCGACGATTACCACCTGATCACCAATGACCAGATCCATGAGGCGATGCGCTTCTTCCTACGCCACCAGCCCGAAAATCTGACGCTGCTGATCCTTTCCCGCACCCTGCCTCCCCTGGGGATTGCCAATCTTCGCGTACGCGACCAGCTGTTAGAGCTGAGCACGCGCCAGTTGGCTTTTAATCACCAGGAGGCGAAACAGTTCTTTGACTGCCGCCTTACCTCCCCACTGGAGCACAATGACAGCAGCCGTCTGTGTGACGAAGTGGAAGGCTGGGCAACCGCCTTGCAGCTGATCGCACTCTCCGCCCGTCAGTCCACCTCTTCCGCTCAGCAATCTGCCAAACGTCTGGCCGGGCTGAACGCCAGCCACCTGTCCGATTATCTGGTGGATGAGGTGCTGGATCGCGTCGATGCCGATGCCCGCGCATTTCTGTTACGTTGCTCGGTGCTGCGTTCGATGAACGACGCGTTGATCGTTCGCCTGACCGGGGAAGACAACGGCCAGCAGCGCCTGGAAGAGCTTGAACGCCAAGGCCTGTTTATTCACCGCATGGACGATACCGGCGAATGGTTCTGTTTCCATCCGCTATTTGCCTCGTTCCTGCGCCAGCGTTGCCAGTGGGAATTGGCGCTGGAACTGCCAGGCCTGCACCATGCGGCAGCGGAAGGTTGGTTGGCGCTCGGTTACCCGGCGGAAGCCATTCACCATGCGTTGGCGGCCAGCGATGTCAGCATGCTGCGCGATATCCTGTTGCAACATGCCTGGTCGTTGTTCCATCACAGCGAACTGGCCTTGCTGGAAGAGTGTCTGAATGCTCTGCCGTACGAACGGCTGATCCAGAACCCGAAACTGGCCCTGCTGCAAGCCTGGCTGGCACAAAGCCAGCACCGTTACAGCGAAGTGAACACCCAGTTGGAACGCGCCGAACAGGCCATGCTCCAGCAAAAGATCGTCATTGACCAGACTCTGCATGCTGAATTTGACGCGCTGCGTGCTCAGGTGGCGATCAACGCCGGTAAACCGGAAGAGGCCGAACGCCTGGCCACCGAGGCGCTGAAATTCCTGCCGCTATCCAGCTATTACAGCCGCATCGTGGCCACCTCCGTCACCGGTGAGGTTCACCACTGCAAAGGAGAGCTGGCACGGGCTCTGCCCATGATGCAGCAGACCGAACAGATGGCTCGTCGCCATCAGGCTTACCACTATGCGCTGTGGGCACTGTTACAGCAGAGCGAAATTCTGATCGCGCAAGGGTTCCTGCAAGCCGCCTATGAAACGCAGGATAAGGCCTTCGAACTGGTGCGTGAACAGCATCTGGAGCAGTTACCGATGCACGAATTCCTGCTGCGCATCCGCTCACAGGTGCTCTGGTCATGGTCACGGTTGGACGAAGCCGAAGAAGCCGCACGTGAAGGGCTGAAGGTGTTGGCTAACTACCAGCCGCAGCAGCAGTTGCAATGCCTGGCGATGTTGGCGAAATGCTCGCTGGCGCGTGGCGATCTGGATAATGCCAATGCTCATCTGCTGCGCAGCGAAGTCCTGCTGCATGGCTCACAGTATCACCGGGACTGGCTGACCAATGCCGATAAACCAAGGGTGATCCACTGGCAGATGACCGGTGATACCACCGCAGCGGCCAATTGGCTGCGCCATACCGAAAAACCGGGGATGGCCAACAACCACTTTATGCAGGGGCAATGGCGTAATATCGCCCGCGTGCAGATCCTGCTTGGGCAGTACGAAGAAGCTGAAGTGGTGTTAGACGAGCTGAACGAAAATGCCCGCCGCCTGCGGTTGGTGAGCGATCTCAATCGTAACCTACTGCTCAGCAACCAACTCTACTGGCAGATGGACCGCAAAGCGGATGCCCAGCGCGCGCTGATAGAATCACTTTCGCTGGCCAACCGTACCGGGTTTATCAGCCACTTTGTGATCGAGGGAGAGGCCATGGCGCAGCAACTGCGTCAACTGATCCAGCTCAACACGCTGCCGGAAATGGAACAGCATCGCGCCCAGCGCATTCTGCGCGATATCAACCAGCACCACCGGCACAAGTTCGCCCATTTTGACGAGAACTTCGTCGATAAGCTGCTAACTCACCCACAAGTGCCAGAATTGATCCGCACCAGCCCGCTGACACAGCGTGAATGGCAGGTGCTGGGCCTGATTTACTCCGGTTACAGCAACGATCAGATCGCCGGGGAACTGGCCGTGGCGGCCACCACCATCAAAACCCATATCCGTAATCTGTACCAGAAACTGGGGGTCGCACATCGGCAGGAAGCGGTGCAGCAGGCGCAGCAGTTGCTGAAAATGATGGGTTATGGTGCGTAGTTTTAGAGCAGATCAATAGGTTAAGCCAAGTGTAGCGCCCCTCACCCTAACCCTCTCCCACAGGGAGAGGGGACCGAACGCGCCACATTTTAACAACTGCGCTCAACCATAAATTCGCAAGGCGTCGTACTTGCCACAAATTGACTACTTTACCCTGCCTATTCCATGCAACAGAATGACTCTTGTACCTAAACGCAGCTCCGTACCAGCTCCCTCTCCCTATGGAAGAGGGGGACCGAACGCGCCACATCTTAACAACTGCGCTCAACCATAAATTCGCAAGGCGTCGTACTTGCCACAAATTGACTACTTTACCCTGCCTATACCATGCAACAGAATGACTCTTGTACCTAAACGCAGCTCCGTACCAGCTCCCTCTCCCTATGGAAGAGGGGACCGAACGCGCCACATTTTAACAACTGCGCTCAACCATAAATTCGCAAGGCGTCGTACTTGCCACAAATTGACTACTTTATCCTGCCTATTCCATGCAACAGAATGACTCTTGTACCTAAACGCAGCTCCGTACCAGCTCCCTCTCCTTGTGGGAGAGGGGACCGAACGCGCCACATTTTAACAACTGCGCTCAACCATAAATTCGCAAGGCGTCGTACTTGCCACAAATTGACTACTTTATCCTGCCTATACCATGCAACAGAATGACTCTTGTACCTAAACGCAGCTCCGTACCAGCTCCCTCTCCCTATGGAAGAGGGGGACCGAACGCGCCACATTTTAACAACTGCGTGCAGCCATAAATTCGCAAGGCGTCGTACTTGCCACAAATTGACTACTTTACCCTGCCTATACCATGCAACAGAATGACTCTTGTACCTAAACGCAGCTCCGTACCAGCTCCCTCTCCCTGTGGGAGAGGGTTGGGGTGAGGGGCAAGCATCATCCCCACAGTTGGGCGATAGTACGTTTGAACTCGCGGGCAGCGGCCACGGGATCCGCGGCATCGCGAATGCTGCGGCCAGCAATAAACACGTGAATAGGAATGCCCTTGAACAGCGGCAGATCTTCCAAGGCCAAACCGCCGGTCACGGTCACCTTGAAGCCCATGCTGGTAAGACGTTTGATAGCGGTGATATCCGCATCGCTCCATGCCACTCCGGCGGCCTGCGCATCGCGGCTGCGATGGTAAACCACTTGCTGGATCCCTGCGTCACGCCACTCCTGTGCCTGCTCCCAGGTCCAGAAACCGGTCAACTCGATCTGCACATCACCGTTAAACTCTTTGGCTACCGCCAGCGCCCCTTTGGTGGTGTTGATATCAGCGCAGCAGATCACCGTGACCCAGTCCGCATTAGCCTCAAAGCACATGCGCGAGAGGATTTTACCAGCGTCGGCGATTTTGGCATCCGCCAGCACGATTCGGTCTGGGTAAAGCGCTTTCAGATCGCGCACCGCACGTACCCCTTCGGCCACGCACAGAATGGTGCCAACCTCAATAATATCAACCTCATTGGCGATCAGACGCGTGGTGCGATAAGCGTCATCCATTGACTGGTTATCCAGCGCAACCTGCAACATTGGTAAAGTATTTGCCATCTTGCTTGCTCTCCTTAGTGGGCTGCCGCAGCGGCAGAAGTCAGGTTTATCAGATCCAGTACCTGCTGTGGTGTACGGCAGGCTCGCAAGCGATCGAAGTTGGCCTCATCTTCGAACAGGTTAACCACCTGCAGGATGCCGACCTCCTGATGCGTTTTGGCATCCACCGCCGCCATGGTGATCAGGATATCGATCGGGTCGTTGTCCTCATCGCCAAAACGAACCGGCGTTTTCAGCGTGACCAGCGCAAAACCGGTTTTTAACACTCCCTCCTCCGGCCTGCCGTGGGGCATTGCCAGCCCCGGGGCCAAGACAAAGTACGGGCCAAACTGCTTAACACCGGCCAGAATGGCATTGAAATAGCGAGGTTCTACCACACCGGCCTCCACCAACAGATCGACGCCGATTTTCACCGCCTGCTGCCAGTCTTGTGCCTCGGCCTGCAACAAAATCGACTTGTTGTGCGCCAGCGAATCACTCAGCTTCATTGCCGTTGCCTCACTTGATGTCTTTGGGAAAATGAGTGCCGATCACGTCCATCAGCTTGGGGCCGAAATCGGCGGCAGACAGCATATTGCGCACCCCCACCACATACTTGTTGCCACTGACGATGATTTCGTCAGCCACGTGGGTGGAGGCAATAATGATGTCGGCGCCGCTCAGTTCGGATTTGTATTCCCCCACCGCGCAGCTGTTGACCGTGTGGTCTACGCCTTGTTGGGTGAGGAACTGGTCGACTTTCATTTTCATGATCATGGAACTACCCTGCCCACAACCGCATACCGCCAGAATTCGTACCGTCATGTTGTGCTCTCCAGTTAGTTTGAAGCCGATTCAGTAAGTTGTTTTTCCGCATCCTCTTCCGCGCGCAACGTGCGCCCGGCGAAGAACATGTACAACAGCGCGATAACTACCACCACGCCCATAAACCACAGGCCGAAGCTCAGGCCCTGCATCAGCGGCGGTGCCAGGATTGACCAGTCCGCCATCCCCATCCAGGCGCTTAGCCCGGTCAGTTTGATGGCCCATACGCAGCCAAAGATTTCGATCATCCCCATCACCAGGCAAATCTTCATCGCCGCACGCCAGCCGCCAAAATGGTTGGCAAACACGCCGATGGTGGCGTTGGAGAAAAACATCGGGATAAAACCAGGGATGATCATGATGGAGGAACCAAGCGCCAGCAGTACGCCCACCGCGATCAGTTGCCCTACGGTACCCCACATAAAGCCCCACACCACCGCATTGGGCGCAAAGCTGTAAATGGCGGCGCAATCGATGGCTAGCACCGCCCCAGGGATCAGGCGTTGGGAGATGCCGTTGAAGGCTTCGGTCAGTTCGGCAACGAACATCCGCACGCCCTGCACGATGATGAAGATAGCGACGGCAAACATCAGGCCGGTTTGCAGGATGTAGATCGTCCAATGGGTTTTACCCGCCATCTGCTGCAGAGTATTGAGCCCGAAGGAACAGAGAATGATGCCAAAGAACACCGTCATCACGATGGCGGTGGAAACGATATTGTCATGGAAGATATTCAGCCAGCCGGGCAGCTTGAGGTCTTCCACGCTGTCCTCTTTTTTACCGAGGTAAGGCGCCACCTTATAGGCTACCCAGGAGGCAAACTGCTGTTGGTGGCCAATGGAAAAACAGCTGTTTTCCGTCACCGATTGGGTGGGCTTGAACATCATGTTGGAGGTGATCCCCCAATACAGCGAGGCGATCAGGGCGCTACACAGTATGGTGGTCCACATGTCGTAACCGGAGATGTAGAAGAACACCGCGATCAGCCCCACCTGCTGAAACATGATATGGCCCGTCAGCATGATGGTGCGGATGCCGGTGATGCGCCGCAGCAAGACATAGACAATATTCAGCGCCAGTGCCAGCAACACCGCATAACCCACCCAGCTATAGGCATCCCCCATCCGTTCAATGGTCGCCATCATCGAGGCGTAGGTGTCTGAGATGGCACCGTTGATGCCATAAACCTCGGAAAGCTTGGCCACCACCGGTTTGAAGGTACCGGTCAGGATGCCGGAACCGGCCTGCAACAGCATAAAGCCGATGATGGTTTTGATGGTGCCTTTGATGATCACCGCCGCGCTTTTGCGCAATAGCAGATAGCCCAGCAGCGTGACCAGCCCCAGTAACAACGGAGCATTGGTCATTACCTGATTAAAAAACACGGTGAAGATGGTGTAGAGGGTTTCCATACGGCTCTCCATGTAGCGTTTATGCGCCGTAGGGAACGCCGCTGGTCGCCAGGCCAACGCGTCACTATAACGCAGGGATAGGCTAACCATAGCAATCACAGCGAATCACCAAAAGATCATAAATGATTATTTGTGAACAACCTCGCAAGTTATAGGGTAAAAATTTGTACATTCAATGAGCTGGGTTGACGTAAATTCCATTACCCATTGAATTAAATACAAGTTAATGAATGACCTGTTGTGCATAAAGCCGAATCACCGAGGTAAAACGCCAGATTTAAACCGGCTAAACAGCGGTTGTCAGGATAAATAAACGGTGCTAGATTCAGCAAAACAAATCAAATTGAATCACAATATGATAATTTGTGATTCAATTTGATGTAAAATGCCCTGATGATGAGGAACGAATCATGAGTAAAGTCACTACCATCACCCGCGAGTCCTGGATCCTGAATACCTTTCCGGAATGGGGCTCCTGGCTAAATGAAGAAATTGAGCAAGAGCAGGTTGCCCCCGGCACCTTCGCCATGTGGTGGCTGGGATGCACTGGTATCTGGTTGAAATCAGAGGAAAATGCTAATCTTTGCGTCGATTTCTGGTGTGGTACCGGCAAGCAGAGCCACGCTAATCCGCTGATGAAAACCGGCCACCAGATGCAACGCATGGCCGGGGTGAAGAAGCTGCAGCCCAATCTGCGCACCACGCCGTTCGTCCTCGATCCCTTTGCCATCAGGCAGATTGATGCCGTACTGGCCACTCACGATCATAACGACCATATCGACGTCAACGTCGCCGCCGCGGTGATGCAAAACTGTGCCGCCAACGTGCCCTTTATCGGGCCGCAGAGCTGCGTGGATATCTGGCTTGGCTGGGGCGTACCGGCGGAGCGCTGCATCGTAGTGAAGCCTGGCGATGTCATCAAAATCAAAGACGTGGAGATCTGCGCGTTGGATGCCTTCGATCGTACGGCGCTGATCACCTTGCCGGTGGAGCAAAAAGCGGCGGGCATGCTGCCAGATGGCATGGATCAGCGGGCGGTCAACTACCTGTTCAAGACTCCTGGGGGCAATCTTTACCACAGTGGGGACTCCCACTACTCCAACTATTACGCCAAGCACGGCAACGATCACCAGATCGACGTGGCGCTTGGCTCCTATGGCGAAAACCCACGCGGCATAACCGATAAAATGACCAGCGCCGACATTCTGCGCATGGCGGAATCGCTGAACGCCAAGGTAGTGATCCCGTTCCATCATGATATCTGGTCGAACTTTCAGGCCGATCCGCAGGAAATCCGCGTACTGTGGGAAATGAAAAAGGACCGGCTGAAATATGGCTTTAAGCCGTTTATCTGGCAGGTGGGGGGCAAATTCACCTGGCCGCTGGACAAAGACAACATTGAATACCACTATCCACGCGGCTTTGATGATTGCTTTACCCTTGAACCGGATTTGCCATTTAAATCCTTCCTGTAACGGTCAAGCGTGAGAACGTGACGCCGCTGCAGCTTTATGCGCACTTCTGCACACGGATGATTCAAATCATCAGCAGGTGCGCATATAATCACGGCATATCCCCTGAAGACGGGGGAACGTTCTCATTTCCAGACGGAGCCCGAATGACCGAATCCCAGCGCCATAATGCCATTCTCGATCTCTTACAGCGTAAGGGGCAAATTTCCGTGGCCGATGTGATTAGCGCCTTCGAGATCTCACCGGCAACCGCGCGCCGCGACATCAATAAACTCAATGAGACCGGTAAGCTGCGTAAGGTGCGTAACGGTGCCGAAGCCACCAGCACCCCTCGCCCCACCTGGACACCGCTCAATATCCATCAAACTCAGCATCTGGATGAGAAGATGCGTATCGCCAAAGCGGCCGCTCAGCTTTGCCAGGCAGGTGAGAGTGTAGTCATCAACTGCGGTTCCACCGCCTTTCTGCTGGGGCGTGAGATGTGCGGTAAAGAGGTGCAGGTGATCACCAACTACCTGCCGCTGGCCAACTACCTGATCGAACGTGAGCACGAAAGCGTGGTGATCATGGGTGGTCAGTACAATAAAAGTCAGTCGATCACCCTGGCTCCCCAGGACGGCGATGCCACCCTGTATGCCGGGCACTGGATGTTCACCAGCGGGATCGGCCTCACCAGCGACGGGCTATATAAAACCGACATGCTCACCGCCATGGCAGAGCAGAAGATGCTCAACTACGTCGGTAAGCTGGTGGTGTTGGTGGACAGCAGTAAGGTCGGCCAACGGGCCGGTATGCTGTTCAGCCGCACCGAGCAGATCGATATCGTGATTACCGGGCGCGATGCCGATCCGGCGATAGTCGAGCAACTGCGCCTGCAAGGGGTGGATGTCCAGTTGGTTTAACCTTTAGGCCGCTGCCTTGCTATCTATTTTTGTCATCCTGGGTGATTTCCCAGGATGAACATTCATTCTCCTTTTATTAGGCAACCTAAAGTTTAGGTAATATATAGAGCCCGATACATCCACCAAATAAATAGGTCGAGCGATATCACTCACGATCACTCTAAAGCCCGCCTGTTTTCTCATGACATTATCGTTTCATCTGGGTACTATTGCGGCAAATTTCCATAGGGAGTTGGGATTGTGGCAATAAACAGGAAAACACTTATTGTGGTCGGGATTTATCTCACCACCTCTCCGGCCATAGCGAGCACGGATACCCTCATCGATTATAGTTCTCGGCCCGATGCCGGGGTTTATCTGGGTAATCAGGTTGCCGCATCAACGTTATTTTCTCATACCCTACACCAAAGAAAGACCGCGCCAGGAGACAGTCAATTCTGGATGCGCGCTTCGGGTTATCACAGCAAGGATCTGAGCGCGGGCGATAATGGTTTGCCCGTCGATATGGATCGTCAGGTCTTTATGCTTGGCGGGGATTTGCTGGCCTTGGATAACAACAAAGAAGAGTGGACGGCAGGCCTGATGACCGGCTACGGCCACGCCAAGAGCAGTGCTAACAGCGCCACACTCTCATCCGAAGGTAAAGTCGACGGCTATTCTATCGGCGCTTACAGCACCTGGTATCAGGATAAGAAAAAGCATTCTGGGGCGTATGTGGATTCCTGGCTGCAATATGCCTGGTTTAACAACAGCGTGACCTATGCGCAGGGCAAACAGAATTATGACAGCACCGGCTTTAGCGCTTCGCTGGAAACTGGCTATGCCCTACAGCCTTTTTCGGCACTCGAGTTGATTATCGAGCCACAGCTGCAGATTATTTATAACCGCTTCGATGCCGATAATTATCAGGATCCGGCAGGCGTCTATATTCATCAGGCCGATGCGCCAAACTTTACTTCACGCGTCGGTATTCGCTGGTACAGCGATCAAGACGATTATACTACCGCCTATCTCGCCACCAACTGGTGGCATAATAGTGGCAAAAGCGCGGTCAACTTTAATGATACGCGGGTAGAGACCAACGCTCTGGATGATCTTTTTGAGGTCAAGTTAGGCCTGCATTCGCCTAGCACTTACAACATGCAGCTGTGGTTCGAAGGCGGGATCACCATGGGAGCCAACAGCTACCAGGATTACGGTGGCACCTTGGGTGTGAGCTATCGCTGGTAACAACGCTACGGCTGCAAGGCGGCGGGGATAAAGTCCCTGCTGTTGCTCTGGTCTAATACCTGCAAAAGTTGGATACAATAAAGACATTATCCCATTACCCGGTATTTTGCAGTTATGGAACAGTTTGAAACGATCGACGTTGTGCAAGCACACCAACGCCTGAAAGACGGTAGCACCGCACTGGTTGATATCCGCGATCCACAAAGCTTTGAGGCTGGGCATACGCCAGGCGCTTTTCATCTGACCAATGCCACCCTGTCCGCATTTATGCAGCAGAACGAGTTCGATCGCCCGGTGATGGTCATGTGCTATCACGGCAACAGCAGCCGTAGCGCCGCGCAGTACCTGCTGCATCAGGGGTTTGACGCGGTTTACAGTATCGACGGCGGCTTTGAGGCCTGGGCCCGCCAGTTCCCGCAGGACGTTGAGACCTCCGCCTAACCCCCTTTGGGCCGCCTTTCTGGGCGGCCAATCGCTGAATTCTGCACTGTTTTTGTCAGATCCCTTCCCTGCGCTCAGGATTTCAACGGTATAATCAGCCGCCAATGCCATCGGCGGTTTTGCCCGTGGCCAAAGTCATCTACTTAGACGGAAAATCTATGGTTCGAGTGATCGCCGTATCCAACCCTCGCCTGGCGCAGGCCTTTGTCGATTACATGGCAACGCAAGGGGTTGTACTTGAAGTCCGCGCTACGGGCGATGCAGCCGAAATCTGGCTGGCGGACGAGGCCCATCTGGAGCAGGTGCAACACGAACTGCAACAGTTCCTGCTCGATCCGTTCAACCGCCGCTATCAGGCCGCCAGTTGGCAGGCAGGCAGCACCGATGCCGGTCTACAGTATCAACAGTTTTCTTACCTGCAAATCATCCGCAGCAAAGCAGGGCCGCTGACGCTAACGGTGATGAGCCTGTGCATTCTGGTCTATATCCTGATGCAGGTGCTGGGTGATGATACCGTCATGTTCTGGCTCTCCTGGCCGCAAAACAGCTCGCAATATGGCCAGCTGTGGCGCTGGGTCAGCCATGCGTTTTTGCACTTCTCGCTGCTGCACATTACCTTTAACCTGATGTGGTGGTGGTATCTTGGTGGTCCGCTGGAAAAACTCCTCGGCACCGGCAAGCTGTTTGTGATCGCCGTAGTATCAGCCTTCTTTAGCGGCTGGGCACAGTCGCTGTTCAGCGGTGCGCTGTTCGGCGGGCTTTCCGGGGTAGTTTACGCGCTGATGGGCTACGTCTGGCTGAGCGGTGAACGCGCACCGGAACGCGGTTTGAACCTGCCACGGGGCTTGATGGTCTTTTCCGCGCTCTGGCTGGTGGCCGGTTATTTCGATATTTTAGGAATGTCGATCGCCAATGCGGCACACGTTGCCGGTTTAGTGATAGGGTTATTAATGGCATTCTGGGATACGCGGCATCGCGCGCACAACGAACAATAACAACCAGGCACATCGGTGTATTAGGGGAATATCGTGAAGCAAACACAGCGTCATGACGCAATTATCGAATTAGTGCGCCTACAGGGATATGTCAGTACGGAAGAGCTGGTGGAGCACTTTGCCGTCAGCCCGCAAACCATTCGCCGTGATTTGAATGACCTGGCCGATCAGAACAAAATACAGCGTCATCACGGTGGAGCTGCGTTACCTTCCAGTTCGGTAAACACCGCTTATCACGATCGCAAGGTGATGTGGTCGGAAGAGAAAGCCCGCATCGCCCAGCGCGTAGCCAGCCAGATACCGGACGGCGCCACGCTGTTTATCGATATTGGTACCACGCCGGAAGCGGTAGCCCACGCCTTGATGGGCCATAAAAATCTGCGGGTCGTGACCAACAACCTGAACGTGGCCACCCTGCTCACTGCCAAAGAAGATTTCCGCCTGATCCTGGCCGGTGGTGAGGTACGTACCCGTGATGGCGGCATCATGGGCGAAGCCACGCTGGACTTTATCTCCCAGTTCCGCCTGGATTTCGGCATTCTCGGCATTAGCGGCATCGATATGGATGGCTCGCTGCTCGAATTCGACTATCACGAAGTGCGAACCAAACGCGCGATTATCGAAAACTCCCGCTGCGTGATGTTGGTTACCGACCATTCCAAGTTTGGCCGTAACGCGATGGTGAACCTGGGGAACATGAACCTGATCGACTATCTGTTTACCGATCAGGCTCCGCCACCCAGCGTGATGAAGATTATCGAGCAGTACGACGTACAGCTGGAACTCTGCTGATCGCCCCGCCCCCTCACTAAATGGAGAGGGGGCCTAACGTGCCACGAATTAGCTCATCCCCCAGGGCAATACATGCGACCATTGCTGAAGCTCCAGTCAGCGGCGTTGTTGTACTGAATAATCACCATGACATCATCGGGATGAATATTCAGCCCCCTGTTCAGGCGCTCACTCAGCACATGGTAAAAACTCTGCTTCTGCCCGGCGGTACGCGGCTTTCCTGCGATGATCTGAAACAGGACAAAGTTGTCGCTGCGTTCATTGCTCTGATAATGCCGGTCAAAAATGCGCTGGCTGGCAGGTAGCGTTTCAATGACCTGAAAACGGTCGTCTGGCGGAACGTCAAACTCCTCCGTCAGGCTCTGGTGCAAAATGTCAGAAATTTTCTGAAGTTGTGTCTCACTGTAGCCTTGGCGAAGTGTAATTCGGCTGAAGGGCATCAGATACTCTCCTCATCAATACAGCCGATTGCAGATACTGCGGCCGGCCAGCCTGCATAAAAAGCCAAATGGGTGAACGCTTCAATAATCTCCTGCTGGCTCAGACCATTTTTCCGAGCAAAATCGAGGTGCCACGGTAGCTGTTGCACCCGCCCCAGCGCAGCCAGAGCAGACAATGTTATCAGGCTGCGATCACGCGGGGAGAGTTCACCGCGCTGCCATATATCATCAAAAAGAACCTCCTTGCTCAATTCAGCCAGTTTGGGGGCCAGTCGGGCAAGCATGTCTCGGTCGGTGGATTGGGTCATGGCATTCTCTCCGTATTGACAGTCAACCCATTCTGGCGTGATAGTAAAATCCTGAAAATCGAATTAATCAGGACCAACCATCCTGAATATAAGGATGATAATGCAGAAGCTTTTACCCGCGCTGGATCTGGATGCACTACGCAGCTTTGTTACCGGCATTGAATGTGGCAGCTTTGCGCTGGCGGCAACACGCCTGTCCCGCTCCACTTCTGCCGTCAGCGCCCAGTTAAAAAAGCTGGAAATGCAGTGCAACGCGACATTGGTGATGAAAAAAGGGCGCCATCTGGAACTGACCCCTCAGGGTGAAATGCTGATGGGTTATGCGCGGCGCATGCTTGAGCTAAACGATGAAACACAGCGTGCTCTGAAAGGAGAATTGTTAAAGGGGGAGATCAGCATTGGTATGCAGGAGGATTTTGGTGAATCACTGATGCCTGGGATCCTCGGCCAGTTCAGACGCCATCATCCAGAGCTGAAGATCATCGCCAGGGTTGACCGTCAACGTGCGCTGCAAACCGCATTAGTCGATAAAACGGTCGATATGGCACTCATGTGGCAGCCAGATGCACAGATACGCGAAGGCCGACGGTTAGGCGAACGCCAGCTAGAGTGGATTTACCATCCGGACCTGGATCTCCCTGCTTTGCTGGCAAAGGGTGAGCCGCTACCACTGGTGATGTTTGAAAACCCGTGCCTAATGCGCTCGCGTGCTACTACCAGCCTGGATCATGCAGGGATCCCCTGGCGGGTAATGTTTGTCAGCCACAGCCTGAGCGGTATCTGGGCTGCGGTAAAGGCCGGGTTTGGCCTGACCGTGCGCACGCACCTAGGCATGCCAGGAGATCTGCGCATAGCGGGCAACCTCCTGCCAACACTCGGAAATCTGGGGATCACACTTGAGCAGACCAAGACCGACGGTGAGAATCTCACTGCGCGGGCAATGCTTGGCCAGTTAATGGAGGAGGCGTTGTCAGGATTGAAATAATGCCCATATTTATGTTCGCCCCCCTACCCATCCCAGTCGCTTCGTCACCTAACTCAAAAACTTCCTTATATCCACGCCCGCAATGGGCATGGGTTTGCGGCGGATGCAGCTAAGCGAAACGGCGTCAAATATCCCTTCAATTTGTATACCTACTATCACCAAACTGTTATCTCTATCACGCAAGAATGTTTTTGTTTGGTTAACTCTTGGCTTGCTTGTTGGTTTCCGATTACAATAATGAGCGAAAACGAACATAAAAGAGCTATTTCGAACACCAGGAGGAAGTTAACGTGGAAACCAAAGACTTGATCGTTATCGGTGGTGGTATCAACGGAGCCGGCATCGCAGCCGATGCAGCCGGGCGTGGGCTGTCCGTACTGCTACTGGAAGCGCAAGACTTGGCCTGTGCTACGTCTTCCGCCAGTTCAAAACTGATCCACGGTGGCCTGCGCTACCTGGAACACTACGAGTTTCGTCTGGTCAGCGAAGCGCTGGCCGAACGTGAAGTGCTGCTGAAACTGGCACCGCATATCGCCTTCCCAATGCGTTTCCGCCTGCCGCACCAGCCTCATCTGCGCCCGGCCTGGATGATCCGTATCGGCCTGTTCCTGTACGATCATTTGGGCAAACGCACCAGCCTGCCAGGCAGTAAAGGTTTGCGCTTTGGACCAGAGTCCGTCCTGAAGCCAGACTTAAAGCGCGGTTTCGAATATTCTGATTGTTGGGTAGACGATGCGCGCCTGGTCGTACTGAATGCCCAAGCCGTGGCCGAACGCGGTGGCGAAGTGCGCACCCGCACCAAAGTGACCCGCGCCTGGCGCGAAAATGGCCTGTGGATGGTAGAAGCCACCGATGTCGACAGCGGCAAAACCTTTACCTGGCGCGCCAAAGGCCTGGTGAACGCCACCGGCCCATGGGTAAAACATTTCTTCGACGATGGCCTGAAGCTCAAGTCTCCTTACGGTATCCGCCTGATCAAAGGCAGCCATATCGTGGTACCTCGGGCACATAACCAGCCACAGTCTTATATCTTGCAGAACGAAGACCACCGTATCGTGTTTGTCATTCCGTGGCTGGACGAGTTCTCCATCATTGGCACCACCGACGTGGAATACCACGGCGATCCGAAAGACGTGAAGATCGACGATAACGAAATTGACTACCTGCTGAAGGTATATAACGACCACTTCAAAAAACAGCTGGGCCGTGACGATATCGTCTGGACCTACTCTGGCGTGCGCCCGCTGTGTGATGATGAGTCTGACTCACCGCAGGCCGTAACTCGCGACTATACGCTGGATGTACATGACGAGCAGGGCAAAGCCCCACTGCTTTCCGTATTCGGTGGCAAACTCACCACCTACCGCAAGCTGGCCGAGCACGCGATGGAGAAGTTGGCTCACTACTATCCTGGCTGTGGCCCGGCGTGGACCAAAAACGGTTCCCTGCCGGGGGGCAATATTGACGGCGATCGCGATAGCTATGCTGCTAAACTGCGCCGTCAGCACGGTTGGATGACAGAGTCATTGGCTCGTCGTTACGCCCGTACTTATGGTAGCCACAGCGAAATAATCCTGGCCAATGCCAATAGCCTGAGCGATTTGGGTGAAGACTTCGGCCATGACCTGTACGAAGCTGAACTGCGCTATCTGGTTGAGAAAGAGTGGGTTGTCGAGCTGGATGATGCCCTGTGGCGTCGTACCAAACTGGGGATGTGGCTCAGCGAAGAACAGCAGGCGCGGGTGAAAACCTGGCTGGCAGAAAATGCCAAACCAAAAGCGTTGTCATTGGCGTCTTGATTGAGGTGTGAGTAGGCGGGCGCAGCATGCAGCGCCCCTACGGCATACGGGACGCAACAAGTTAAATTCAAGGGCCGGTGATCCGGCCCTTGGCTATTACAGCTTTATCGGTTTGATATTCCAGATCTCGTCCGCGTACTCCTGGATCGTGCGGTCGGAAGAGAAGTAGCCCATGTTGGCGATATTGAGTATCGCGCGCCTGGTCCAGTCGTCCTGATTGAGATACACCTCATCCACCTTATCCTGCGTATCCACATAGCTGCGATAATCGGCCAACAGCTGATAGTGGTCGCCAAGATTGACCAGTGAATCGAACAGGCTGCTGTAGCGCTTGGGCTCTTCAGGGCTGAACACACCGGTAGCGATCTGCGTCAACGCCAGATGCAACTCTTCATCCTGCTCGTAATACTGCCGTGGGTTATACCCATCGCGGCGCAGCGCTTCCACCTGATCGGCGGTATTGCCAAAGATAAAGATGTTCTCTTCACCCACATGTTCCAGCATTTCGACGTTGGCCCCGTCCAGCGTACCAATGGTCAAGGCACCGTTGAGAGCAAACTTCATATTACTGGTGCCCGAAGCCTCTGTCCCCGCCAGCGAGATCTGCTCGGAAAGATCGGCCGCCGGAATGATCATCTGGGCCAGGCTTACCCCGTAGTTAGGGATAAACACCACCTTCAAATCATCATGCACTCGCGGATCGTTGTTGATCACCTTCGCTACGTCATTGATCAAACGGATGATCTGTTTGGCGGCATAGTAGGCCGAAGCCGCTTTACCCGCGAAGATCACCACGCGCGGTACGCGTTTGGCATCAGGATCCTGCAACAGACGGTTATAACGCGTGATCACATGTAATACGTTCAGCAATTGCCGCTTATATTCGTGGATCCGTTTGATTTGCACGTCGAACAACGCGTCGGGGTTCACCACCACGTTGAGCTTTTTCGCGATATACCCCGCTAGCCGCTCTTTATTCTGCCGTTTGGCAGCCTGTACGGCCTGCAAGAAGCTCGGGTAATCCGCATTCGCTTTGATTTCGCCAAGCTGGCTGAGGTCGGTACGCCAGTGATGACCAATACTGTCATCCAGCACTTTGGATAATGGCCGGTTAGCCAACCCCAGCCAGCGACGCGGCGTGACCCCGTTGGTCTTATTGCAGAAGCGATCGGGGAATACGCGAGCAAAATCGGCAAACAGGGACTGTACCATCAGTTCGGAGTGCAGTGCCGAGACGCCATTCACCTTATGGCTGGCGACCACAGCTAACCACGCCATACGCACTCTGCGCCCGTTGGTTTCATCAATGATGGAGACCCGTGCCAGCAATTGATCATCGCCCGGTACCACTTGCTGTACCTGCTTGAGGAAATGGTCGTTGATTTCGAAGATCAGTTGCAGGTGGCGTGGCAGTATTTTGCCCAGCATATCAACCGGCCAGGTTTCCAGCGCTTCGCTCATCAAGGTGTGGTTGGTATAGGAGAACACTTTTTCCACCACTTCCCAGGCATCCAGCCAGCTGAATTTATGCTCATCAATCAGCAGGTGCATCAGCTCAGGGATCGACAACACCGGGTGGGTATCATTGAGGTGGATGGCAATCTTGTCGGCCAGATTGTCGAAGGTTTTGTGCATCGTCCAATGGCGGTTGAGGATGTCCTGGGTAGTGGCTGAAACCAGGAAATACTCCTGCCGCAGGCGCAGTTCACGCCCGGAATAGGTGGAGTCATCGGGATAGAGCACGCGCGAAACGTTCTCGGAGTGGTTTTTATCTTCCACTGCGGCAAAATAATCCCCCTGGTTGAACTTACCCAGGTTGATTTCATTACTGGCCTGAGCGCTCCACAAACGCAGCGTGTTGGTGGCATCGGTATCAAAGCCCGGGATCACCTGATCGTAGGCGATAGCGATAATCTCTTCGGTTTCCACCCAGCGGGCCTTCGCCCCTTCCTGCTGAACGCGGCCACCAAAACGCACTTTATAGCGGGTATTATGGCGCGGGAATTCCCACGGGTTGCCGTATTCCAGCCAATAATCCGGCGACTCCATCTGTTGGCCATCGACGATGTTCTGCTTGAACATGCCATATTCATAGCGAATACCGTAGCCCCGGCCAGGCAGCGCCAGCGTGGCCAAGGAATCCAGGAAGCAGGCAGCCAAACGCCCCAGGCCGCCATTGCCCAAGCCAGGATCGTTCTCTTCCTCAAGCAGCTCACTCAGGTTCAGACCCATCTCATCGAGTGCGTCCTCAATATCCTGGTAAATCCCCATCGATAACAGCGCATTCGACAGCGTACGGCCAAGCAGAAACTCCATCGACAGGTAATACACCTGCCGGACATCTTGTGAAAGCTGGGCGCGATTGGATCGCAACCAACGTTCCACCATCCTGTCGCGCACCGCAAACAGCACGGCATTAAGCCAGTCGTGCTGGGTGGCGATAGCCGGATCCTTACCGACAATAAACATCAGTTTATAGGCGATGGAATGTTTCAGCGCTTCGACACTGACCGTGGGTGAGGTGTAACTAAACGGTGAAGTCATAGTAATTCAATCCCAAGTACGTGATTACAACAAGCGTTGATAAAGCGACAGATATTCCTTTGCCGCGACTTGCCAGCCAAAATCCAGACTCATGGCATGGCGTTGTACGTGATGCCAATGTCTCGGCCGGCTCCACAGCACCAGAGCACGCCGAATGGCATTGCCCAGGGCAACGGCATCACAATCATCAAATACAAACCCGCTGGCAGTGCCGTCGGCCAGGTTCTCCAGCGCACAGTCCACCACCGTATCTGCCAACCCGCCGGTGCGGCGCACCAGCGGCAACGTGCCATATTTCAGGCCATAAAGCTGTGTTAACCCGCAAGGCTCAAAGCGGCTGGGCACCAGGATCACGTCCGCCCCGCCGATAATGCGGTGGGAGAAGGCATCGTGGTAGCCAATCTGCACGCCGACCTGTTCCGGATAATCGGCCGCCGCGGCCAGGAAAGCCTGCTGCAATACCGCGTCCCCCGCTCCCAGCAGCACCAACTGCCCCCCTTGTTCCAGCAACGCTGGCAGAGCCTCCAGCACCAGATCCAACCCTTTCTGGTTGGTCAAACGACTGACCACTGCAAACAGTGGCAACGATTCATCCACCTGCAGCCCCATGGCTTTTTGCAGATGAACCTTGTTCTTGGCCTTGTTTTTCAAGCTGTCGGCGTCATAGCGTGCCGCGAGGCGCGCATCGTGTGACGGGTCCCAAATCTTGTCATCAACACCGTTGAGAATGCCGCTCAATCTCCCCTGCCGCTGCCGCTCCTGGAGCAACCCTTCCATCCCGTAACCAAACTCCGGCTGGGTAATTTCACGTGCATAGGTCGGGCTGACGGCGGTGATATGGTCGGCGTAGTACAGGCCTGCTTTCAGGAAAGACATCTGGCCGTAAAACTCCAGGCCATAGATATTCAAGAATGACGATGGCAACCACAGCTCCGCCATATGGTGGGCGGAGAATAGCCCCTGATAGGCCAGATTGTGTACGGTGAAGATCGAGCGTGCCGGGTGGCCATTCGCCGCCAGATAAGCGCAGGCCAAGCCGGCATGCCAGTCGTGAGCATGGACCAGTTTTGGCCGCCAGTAATGATCCAGCCCCTTCGCCAGCTCGCAGGCCATCCAGCCCAGCAAGGCAAAACGGCGGTGGTTGTCCGGATAGGCATACATCGACTGATCGTGGTACGGGCTGCCCGGCCGGTCGTACAGCCAGGGGGCATCGATCAGGTAAACGCCTACGCCATGATAGGTACCATAACGCAGGCCTACGCGCCCGGCAAAAGAGTCGATCTCGGCAACCAGTACCGTGTCCGGGATACCGTTGCGCACGTCAGGAAAAGCCGGTAATAGCACCCGAACATCAGCTCCTGCGGCAATCTGCGCCGTCGGTAATGCGCCAACCACGTCTGCAAGCCCGCCGGTTTTAAGCAGAGGGAACATCTCGGAACATACGTGTAAAACCTGCATTATTACTCCTGAAATTCGGTAAAAACGTCTTTACGGAGATAAGGGGCGCGGCTTGCCACGCCCAAGGTTCCGGCCGGAATGGCTACAGTTTTGCCAACATTTCGCGCGTCACCAGCACGATGCCCTCTTCCGAACGGTAAAAACGCTTGCTGTCTTCCTCGGCGTTTTCACCAATCACCATGCCTTCGGGAATATGGCAGGCGCGATCGATAATGCAGCGGCGCAGGCGGCAGGAGCGGCCAACGTTGACATCGGGCAGTAATACAGAAGAGTCGATAGTGCAGAAGGAGTTCACCCGCACCTTCGAGAACAGCACCGAATGCACCACCACCGAACCGGAGACAATGCACCCACCGGCCACCAGCGAGTTCATGGTCATACCATGGCTGCCGGAACGGTCTTGCACAAATTTGGCCGGTGGCAGTGGCTCCATATAGGTGCGGATCGGCCAGGAACGGTCGTACATATCCAGCTCAGGCGTTACCGAAGCCAGATCGAGGTTGGCGCGCCAGTAGGCTTCCAAGGTCCCGACATCACGCCAATACGGCGGTAGATTCGGACCACATCCCACACAGGAAAGAGTAAACGGATGCGCCCAGGCAGCACCCTGCGCGGTAATTTTGGGGATCAGATCCTTACCGAAATCGTGGGTGGAACCAGGGGTCGACATATCCTCTTCCAGCAGTTGGAAGAGGTAGCTGGCGTTGAAAATATAGATGCCCATGCTGGCCAGTGACATCTCCGGGTTGCCAGGCATGACTGGCGGATTGGCTGGCTTCTCCAGGAATTCGAGGATCAGGTCATTATCGTCCACCTTCATCACGCCAAACTCGCTGGCTTCCTTGCGCGGTACCGGAATACAGGCCACCGTGCACTGCGCCCCTTTCTCGACGTGGTCGATCAGCATGCGCGAGTAGTCCATTTTATAAATATGGTCGCCCGCCAGGATCACCACGTATTCCGCTTCATAGCGGCGAATGATGTCCAGGTTCTGGTAGACCGCATCCGCGGTGCCTTTGTACCAGTGTTCGGTGCTAAGACGCTGCTGGGCAGGCAGCAGATCGACAAACTCGTTCATCTCTTCGTTGAGGAACGACCAGCCCCGCTGAATATGCTGCACCAGCGTATGGGAATGATACTGAGTGATCACCCCCATACGGCGGATCCCTGAGTTCAGGCAGTTGGACATGGCAAAATCGATGATGCGGTACTTGCCACCGAAGTGAACGGCTGGCTTGGCGCGGGTAGAGGTTAAATCTTTCAAACGCGAGCCACGGCCGCCTGCCAATATCAGGGCAACGGATTTATTCGGCAACTGGCGCGCCAACATCAGAGGGTCTTTATTTTCGTGCTTAACCATAACTGACTCCTTTTAATTTTTCTCTACCAGCACGCAAAGCGAATGCGCAACCTGGCACCAGGCGGGTAAAACCGCCCGCGAATCTTCCTGAGTGAAGGGGGCGACAACCTGCCAATCACCCTCGGGTAACGTCATCTCAACGGTCTGCTGGGTGGCGTTGATCACCATCAGCCAACGTTGTGACAGGCGGATCTGCAAGCAGCGATCGCCCTGTTCCCACTGTTGCGCACTGAGCGGCTGCCCCTGCGCGTTTAACCACTGCACGCTGCCGTCTCCCTCCTGCCACCAGCGGTCTGCCTGCAAAGCAGGAATTTGCTGGCGCAAGCGGATCAGCGCGGCGGTGTATGCGGTCAGTGACTCATCCGCATTGGCCCAATCGAGCCAGGTGGTTGCGTTATCCTGACAGTAAGCATTGTTGTTGCCTTGCTGGCTATTTCCGTGCTCATCACCGGCCAGCAGCATCGGTGTCCCCTGTGCCAGAAGCAGCGTGGCAAGCAGTGCTCGCTGGCTGGCCTGGCGGCGTTGCAAAACGGTTTCGTCGGCAATCAGGCCTTCAACTCCGTGGTTACAGCTAAAGTTTTGGTCGCTGCCATCACGGTTTCCCTCTCCGTTAGGCTGGTTATGTTTCTCCTTGAAACTCACTACGTCCTGCAAGGTAAAGCCGTCGTGGGCCGTCAGCATATTGATGCTGACATAAGGCGCACGCCCACGTTGGTTGAATACCTCGCTGGAGGCAGCAAAACGCTGGGCAAACTGACCCAGTGACAGATCCCCCCACAGCCAGAAACGGCGGATATCGTCACGGAAATGGTCATTCCACTCAGCAAAACGGCCTGGAAACGCGCCAACCTGATAGCCCCCCGGACCAATGTCCCAGGGCTCGGCGATCAGTTTGCAGCGCCCCAGCGTATCGTCCGCCAGCATCGCCTGAAACAGCGGTGCATCGCGGTCAAACGCCGGTGTACGGCCTAACACGGTGCCAAGATCGAAGCGGAAACCGTCGACATGGCACTCCCGAACCCAAAAGCGCAGGCAATCCATCACCCACGCCACGCCCGCTGGCTGATCCAACCGCAGCGTATTGCCACAGCCGGTGAGGTTATCGTAGCCACCATCAGGGGTTAGCCAGTAGTAACCGGGGTTATCAATACCACGCAGCGACAACGTTGGCCCATCCACATCCAGCTCTGCACTGTGGTTGAACACCACGTCCAGGATCACTTCGATCCCCGCCCGGTGCAGTGCTTTCACCGCATCACGGAGCTCACGAAGCGGCGTCGTCCCGGTGCTCAAACTGCTGTAACGGTTGTCTGGCGCGAAAGGAGCCAGCACGTTGTATCCCCAGTAATTGATCAGCCCCAGGCGCTGCAAACGCGGCTCCGTGGTGTGCTGCTGCACCGGCAAAAGCTCGAGCGCAGTGATCCCCAACCGCTTGAAGTAGGCAATCATCGCCGGGTGGCCAAGAGCGGCAAAGCTGCCACGCAATACGGCCGGGATCTCCGGGTGCGTTAACGTCAACCCCCGGACGTGGGCTTCGTAGATCACCGTTTTGCCCCAAGGGGTGGCTGGCGGGCGATCGTCTTGCCAATCGTAGCTTTCGTCGATCACTACGCATTTGGGCATCAGTTGGGCGCTGTCTTGCTGGTCCGGTTGATCGTATCCCCCGTGCAAATTCACATGGTCGGCAACCGGCCCTTCGACTGCCCGCGCCGCAGGATCGAGCAACAGCTTGTTAGCGTTAAAACGCAACCCAAGATGAGGCTCAAACGGGCCATGCACCCGATAACCATAACGTTGCCCCAACTCGCCCCCTGGCAGATATCCATGCCAGATATCACCGCTGCGGGCAGGCAACGGCAGGCGTGTTTCACGATATTGCGCATCGAACAGGCATAGCTCAACCTGCGTGGCATGCGCAGAAAACAGGGTAAAGTTGATGCCATTACCGTCGTAATAAGCCCCTAAAGGCGCGGCAAGACCCGGCGTCAGCTCTACCATCAAGCCTCCCGCCGTAGATAAACGGTGGCCAGCGGTGGCACCATCACGCTGATCGAATGTTCACGACCGTGGCTGCCGATCGGCTGCGAAATCACCCGCCCCTGATTACCCGCGTTGCTGCCGTGATAATGGTGTGAATCGGTATTGAGGATTTCCTGATATTCGCCAGCGCGCGCAATGCCGATGCGGTAATGGGGGCGCGGCACCGGGGTAAAGTTGCTGATGGCTATCAGCTCATTGCCCTGAGAGTCATAGCGTGCGAAAGCAAATACCGAGTTGTCGTGATCGTCGACCACCAGCCACTCAAAGCCGTCTGGGCGATAATCGCGCTCATACAGCGGCGCATTCTCCTGATAGCAGTGGTTGAGATCGCGTACCAGCCGATGCACGCCGTGGTGCCAACCGTCCAGTCCATCCAGCAGATGCCAGTCCAGGCTGGTATCGAAATTCCACTCACGCCCTTGAGCAAATTCGCTGCCCATAAACAGCAGTTTTTTGCCCGGGTGCGCCCACATAAAGCCATAATAGGCCCGCAGGTTGGCGAATTTCTGCCAGGCATCCCCCGGCATCCGATCCAGCACGGAGCCTTTGCCATGCACCACTTCGTCGTGCGAGATCGGCAGCACGAAGTTTTCGGTATAGGCGTAGAGCATGCCGAAGGTCATCAGGTTGTGATGGTATTTACGGTGCACCGGATCGCACTTCATATAATCCAGCGTGTCATGCATCCAGCCAAGATCCCACTTGTAGTGGAAACCTAAGCCGTTGGCATCCGGCGGCAGCGTAACCCCCGGATAGTCGGTGGATTCTTCCGCCAGCGTCACCGCGCCTGGCCGCTCTTTACACAGCGTCTGGTTGGTGTAACGCAGGAAGGAGATCGCTTCCAGGTTCTCATTGCCGCCATAGTAGTTCGGCACCCACTCACCGTCGGCACGGCTGTAATCACGGTAAATCATCGACGCCACCGCATCGACGCGCAAGGCGTCGATACCAAACCGCTCCAGCCAGTAAAACGCATTGCCCGCCAGGTAGTTACGCACCTCGTGGCGGCCATAGTTGTAGATCAGCGTGTTCCAGTCCTGATGGAAGCCTTCGCGAGGATCGGCATATTCATACAGCGCGGTGCCGTCGAAGTTGGCCAGACCATGGGCATCGCTGGGGAAATGCCCCGGCACCCAATCCAGGATCACGTTGATCCCGGCATCATGAGCCGCAGCGACAAAAGCCTTGAACTCCGCTGGCGTACCAAAACGACGGGTTGGCGCATACATTCCCAACGGCTGATAGCCCCAACTACCGTCGAACGGATGTTCGTTGATCGGCAACAGTTCAATATGGGTGAAGCCCATATATTTAACGTAGGGGATCAGTTGCTCGGCCAGCTCTTGGTAGCTGAGCCAGAAATTATTGTCGGTATGGCGACGCCAGGAACCCAGATGAACTTCATAGATGGAAATCGGACGGTCAAAGTCATTGGCCCGCTGCCTTTCCGGTGTGTTTTCCACCACCGCAGGCAGCGGTGTGATTAACGAAGCCGTTTCGGGCCGCATCTGCGCTTCAAAAGCATAAGGATCGGCTTTCAGCTGCACGTTGCCGTAACAATCGATAATCTCGTATTTATACAGCTGCCCGGCCTTCACACCCGGTAAAAACAGCTCCCAAATCCCGTTCTCTCTACGCAGGCGCATGGGATGACGCCGTCCATCCCAAAAGTTGAACTCCCCCACGACCGACACGCGCTGGGCATTCGGCGCCCAAACGGCAAAGCTGACCCCATCCACATTACCCAACGAGCCAGGATGCGCCCCCAGCCGCTCATAAGGCCGCAGATGGGTGCCCTCGGCCAGCAGCCAGCTGTCAATATCCTGCAGCAGGGTGCCAAAACGGTATGGGTCTTCAAGCAGTTGTTGATGGTCGCGCCAGCTGACTTCAAGCTGATAGCGGAAAGGGGTTTTACGACGCGGTACGAGAGCGCTGAAAAAACCACGAGCGTCATCGCAATTGAGCTGAACCAGACGGTTACCGGTTTTACTCTCTACCAGCCACACGGTGCCCGCATCCGGCAACAGCGCACAAATCTGTAGGCCGTTTTCGGTTGCATGCATGCCGAGCAAGGAAAAGGGATCGGCATAGTGACCGGAGATGAGCTGATTGATCACGTCACGTTCGGGAAGTACAGGCATAGCATTCTTCCTTTGATTAAGAGCATGACTTTTAAAAGGCTACGCTGAACAAAAAGCAGCCGTTGCACCTATCATGCAATTCATTTGCTACCTAAAGCGTGATTTCAGTCGGTTATTGATTAATCGATCGCCTTCATGCTCGCAGTTTCGCTCTTTATGCTTATTTTTCAGGCGAATTTTCACCATTGATGGAAAACTTTTCATCCACCTAATAAGCATAGCCATGTCTGCTAAAAACACGGTGACATTACCAAGGAAAATTTTTAGCCGGAAAACCGGCGGAGCGGGCAACCTTCGCTGGCTGCGTCTGATATACGACAGGCATGACGTCACCTTGCCTACATCGCCTTTACTGCTACAGCAATCGAGACCAGAAACGTGGAAAACAGGGCATTGGAGGGCTGAAAGAGATCAGCCCTCAGGAAGTTCAGTTCAGGGTTACAGCAGGATACGCAGCATGCGACGCAGCGGTTCGGCCGCGCCCCACAACAGCTGATCGCCAACGGTGAAGGCGGAGAGGTATTCCGGCCCCATATTCAGCTTGCGCAGACGGCCAACCGGCGTGTTCAAAGTACCGGTTACGGCAGCAGGCGTCAGCTCACGCATGGTCAGTTCGCGGTCATTAGGGATCACCCGTACCCAGTCGTTATGCGTGGCCAACAGTTGCTCGATTTCCGGCAGCGGGATGTCTTTCTTCAGCTTCAGGGTAAATGCCTGGCTGTGGCAGCGCAGAGCGCCGACGCGCACACACAAACCATCAACCGGGATGATGCTTGACGTGCTGAGGATCTTGTTGGTTTCCGCCTGGCCTTTCCACTCTTCGCGGCTTTGGCCGTTATCCAATTGCTTGTCGATCCAAGGGATCAGGCTGCCCGCCAGAGGAACGCCAAAGTTATCGGTTGGCAGCTTACCGGAACGGGTGGCCTCCGTGACTTTACGCTCGATGTCCAGGATCGCCGAGGCCGGGTCCTGCAACTCCTTCGCCACATCCGCATGCAGCATGCCCATCTGAGTCAACAGCTCACGCATATGGCGCGCACCGCCGCCAGAGGCAGCCTGATAGGTGGCAACAGAGGCCCACTCCACCAAGTCGTTGGCAAACAGACCGCCCAGCGACATCAGCATCAGGCTGACGGTGCAGTTACCGCCAACAAAGGTCTTGATGCCTTTGTTCAACCCTTCCTGGATCACCGCATGGTTGACCGGGTCGAGGATGATAATCGCATCGTCTTTCATACGCAGAGAAGAGGCCGCATCGATCCAATAGCCCTGCCAGCCGGTAGCCCGCAGCTTTGGATAGATTTCATTGGTGTAATCGCCGCCCTGGCAGGTAATAATAATATCGAGAGCGCTTAATGCTTCGACATCATACGCATCTTGCAGCGTGCCTTGCTGCTGACCACCGAAAGCCGGGGCGGCAGCACCGAGCTGTGAAGTGGAGAAAAAGACCGGGCGAATGGCGTCAAAATCGCGCTCTTCAGTCATGCGCTGCATGAGAACCGAGCCGACCATACCACGCCAACCAATGAAACCAACGTTTTTCATATTTACTGTCCTGCCTTGGAGGATGACTATGCTCTATACCCTTTCAGGAAGGATATGAGATAGAGTTAAGTTATATGTTGTGTGCAATATCTACCCACCTTACAAAAAGTCGGCGCGAGCGCAAAGTGAATTTATTCGATGAACAAACAATTCTCAGCAATGCCGCTTATACCCGTCGTTTTTTCTGATTTTGAGGCCTTAAATGACAGAAATGATTGCGGCAACGGTGTTGCTGTTTTTAATTATGGATCCGCTGGGTAACCTGCCGATTTTCATGTCAGTGTTGAAACACCTGGAACCGCGCCGTCGCCGAGCGGTGGTGATCCGCGAGTTACTGATAGCTTTGGTATTGATGCTGATCTTCCTGTTCGCGGGCGAGCATATTTTGGCGTTCCTTAACCTGCGCACCGAAACCGTGTCGATCTCCGGCGGGATTATCCTGTTCCTGATCGCCATCAAGATGATTTTCCCTTCTCAGGAGGGCAGCGGTAGCGATCTTTCCGCCGGAGAGGAGCCTTTCCTGGTGCCGCTCGCCATTCCGTTAGTCGCCGGGCCGTCGATTCTGGCAACCTTGATGTTGCTTTCACACCAGTACCCCAACCAGATTTCACATCTGGTCGTGGCCTTGCTGATTGCCTGGGGATTGTCGGCGGCGATCCTGCTGATGTCGAACGTGTTCCTGCGGTTACTGGGGAGCAAAGGGGTGAGTGCACTGGAACGGCTGATGGGGTTGATTCTGGTGATGCTATCCACCCAGATGTTCCTGGACGGCGTTCGGGCCTATCTGAACCTTTAGCAGTCAGGGCGCAGCAGAGACTGCTGCGCCCCATCGTTAGGACTTAAACCACCATCGCCAACAGCAGGCAGCCAATCAGGCCACACACTGAAATGATGGTTTCCAACGCCGACCAGGACTTGATGGTTTCCATAATGGTCAGGTTGAAATACTCCTTGAACAACCAGAAGCCCGGATCGTTAACGTGAGAGAAAATCACGCTGCCTGAACCGACGGCGATAACCATCAGCTCCGGGCTAGCCCCGGTGGTGGCAATCAGCGGAGCCACAATGCCCCCGGCGGTGATCGCCGCTACGGTCGCGGAACCCAGTGCAATACGCAGCACTGCGGCAATTGACCAGGCCATCAGGATCGGTGACACGTTGCTGCCATGCATGATGCCAGCAATGTATTGCTCAATGCCGCTGTCTACCAGCACCTGTTTGAACGCCCCGCCACCGCCGATGATTAACAACATCATGGCGATGATTTTGATGGAGTCGCTGACGGTGCCCATCACTTCGTCCATGGTGCGGCCACGGTTCAGGCCGAAGGTAAAGATGGCAATCAGCACTGCGATCAGCGTTGCCATTACCGGGTCACCAAAGAACTCGGCGTAAGACAGGAACGGATGGCCTTTAGGCAACACCATTTCCGCCACGGCACGCAACGCCATCAGGATCACCGGCACCAGTGCAGTCGCTACGCTAACGCCAAACCCTGGCATCTCTTCTTCGGTAAAGGTTTTTGGGTTATATAAACCAACCGGAACCGGCTTATCGATACCTTTCAGGAAGCGGGCATACACCGGGCCTGCCAGGATCACGGTTGGGATTGCCAGCAAGGTGCCATACAGCAGGGTTTTCCCCATGTCCGCATGGAAAATGGTAGCAATGGCCGTTGGGCCAGGGTGTGGCGGCAGGAAACCGTGGGTAACGGACAGCGCCGCAGCCATAGGTACACCGACATACAGCAACGGGATACGTGCAGAGGCTGCAATGGTAAACACCAAAGGCAGTAACAGCACGAAGCCCACTTCGTAGAACAGAGCAAAACCGACGGTAAAACCGGTCAGCACGATGGCCCATTGGATATGCTGTTTGCCGAACTTGTCGATCAGCGTGGTAGCAATCCGCTGTGCACCGCCACAGTCCGCCAGCAGCTTACCGAGCATGGCACCAAAGCCCATGATCAGCGCCAGACCACCCAACGTTCCGCCCACGCCGGCCTTGATGGAACCAATCACTTTGTCTACCGGCATTCCCTGCATGATACCAACCGCCAGAGCGACCAGAATCAACGAGATAAAGCCGTTCAGCTTAAAGCGGATCATCAGCAGCAGCAGCATCGCTACGCCGATGGCAACAATCACTAGTGGCATAATTTTCTCCAACCCTTTTATCACTTGGCCTCTTTACGCAATGGCAGCGAAAGAAGGTGCTTTGTTTTATTGTACGACCCTATCCTGGTGGTCTAAGTAGGCAGCTGAGTACAGTGGTATAGCCAATGGATGCAGATTGCAGCCCGCCACGTGGCGACATGAAAACGACAAGCATGTTCCCTGTTCTATGCTGTGTGATGACAATCACATCTCCATTTGTTACCCGTATCATGATACCGGTAACATGGTAAGATCCGAAACCAGGTAACCCAGCAAAATTCGCATTCTGAGATAGAGATCAAACTTATGGCGGGAAAAAGCATCATCCTGATGGGCGTCTCCGGCAGCGGCAAATCCACGATTGGCGCGGCGGTAGCACGGGAAATCAAGGCTAAATTCATTGATGGCGACGATCTGCATCCACGCGCCAATATCCAGAAGATGGCCAGCGGCCAACCGTTGAATGACGAGGATCGCGCCCCCTGGCTTCAGCGCCTCAACGACGCTGCGTACAGCCTTAATCACAAGAACGAAAGCGGGATTATTGTCTGCTCGGCGCTAAAGCGCCGCTACCGCGATCTGCTTCGCAAAGATAATGACAATATGGTGTTTATCTACCTGAAAGGCAGCTTTGAGACGATCCTGGCCCGTCTGCAAGCCCGTTCCGGGCACTTTATGCCCACCGAGCTGCTAAAAAGTCAGTTTGAAGCATTAGAAGAGCCTGGGGCCGACGAAAAAGATGTGATCTGCGTGGATATTGATACCGACGTTGAAGGCGTAGTTGGCCGCTGTGTCGCAGCGCTGAAGCAATAAGCCAACCGTGCTGGGCGCTGGCTGTCGCGCCCAGGTTCAGATGCTGCCACCGGGTGCCACGGTGAAACCCACGTCTACCATACGTGGGGAAACAACTTCTCCACGCAGCCGTGCCAACAGGCGCTCAGCGGCGATCTGGCCCATATGCTCACGCGGTGTCAATACGCTCGCCAGTTTTGGCACCATCACCTGCCCGATATCGTGGCCGTGGAAACCGGCAATCGCCATATCCTGCGGGATAGATAACCCCTGGCGCTGACACTCGAATGCCGCGCCGATCGCCAGGTCATCGTTGGTACAAAAGATACTGTCAACCAGCGGATAATCGCGCTGTGCCTCGCGCAACATTTCACCACCGGCCGAATAGGAAGAAGAACGTGCGGTCATGATGCTGTAGGCTTCAAGACCAGACTCACGCATGGCCTGTTCGTAGCCCTGCTGTTTGATAATGGTGCGTTCATCCTGACGCGCGCCAAAGTACACCACATGACGATGACCGCGAGCGATGATCTGCTGGGTCATTTGGCGGGCCGCTTCAAAGTTGTTGAACCCGACCGCCAGATCGATACAGGGTGAGACACAGTCCATCAATTCCACCACCGGAATGCCTGCAACTTCAATCATCTTCAGGGTACGTGCGGTATGGTGTCGTTCGGACAGGATCAGCCCATCGATGTTATAAGAAAACAGCGATGTCAGACGCTCTTCTTCACGCTCCGGCAGATAGCCGTAGTGCGCCAGCATGGTTTGATAGTTGTGTGCATCGGTAACGCTTTCGATACCTCGCAACACTTCGGCAAATACCTGGTTGGTCAGCGACGGCAGCAACACGCCGATTGCCCGGCTGGTCGCATTGGAAAGGATATCCGGGGCGCGATTGGGAATGTAGCCAAGTTCGTCCAGCGCTACCGCAATTTTTTGCTGTAAAGCGGCAGAAACCTGATCGGGATTGCGCAAATAGCGGCTCACCGTCATTTTGGTGACGCCAACCTGATCTGCAACATCTTGAAGCACCGGCCGTTTTTTCTTCATTATCACTGAACTGGCTAACCGTGAATGGGCGGCCATTTTAGCAAATAAAACGCCTTTCCGATATTGTTGGTTATCCGGCCAGCAGATGCAAAAAAGGCCCGGTATAGCACCGAGCCCTCGCTATTACTCTGTCATCACACCGGCGGCAAATCGAACAGTAAAATCTCGCTGTCTTCATCGGCATGGATAGATAGCGCTGTCTCATCCCAGATGGCAAAAGCATCGCTAACACCCGCTTTGTGGCCATTGATAGAGACATTGCCATGCACCACCTGGATCCAAACGCGGCGTTCAGCCTGGATTGGATAAACCGATTGCTCGTCTTTCTTCAGCGCCCAGCGAGACAAAGTCATATCCTGGAACACCTTCAGCGAGCCTTCACGGGCGTCTGGCGACAGCACCAACTGGCGGCCCTGAGGCGCATCAAACATCCGTTGCTCATAACGTGGCTCCAGCCCAACCTGATCCGGAATAATCCAGATCTGGTAGAGATGCAATGGCCGATCGCTATTGGCATTGTACTCGGAGTGACGCACACCGGTCCCTGCACTCATAATCTGGAACTCACCAGCATTGATCTGTTCTTTGTTGCCCATGCTGTCCTGATGCTCCACCGTACCACTCAGCACGTAGGTCAGGATTTCCATGTCTTTATGGGGATGGGTACCAAACCCCTGGCCTGCATCAATCACATCTTCGTTGATCACCCGCAGCGCCGAGAACCCCATAAAGTCGGGATCGTAATAGTCAGCAAATGAGAAAGTATGCCAGCTGTCGAGCCAACCATGATTGGCATGACCGCGATCTTGTGCCTTACGTAAATAAATCATATTCAACTCTCCTCAACGTTTTCTACAGTCTAGACCTGACGGAGGAATATGAAAGCGCAAAAATCTCACCCCTCTGTTCAAAAAATTAGGTGGAGTTTGGCAGCCAGTAGCAAAGGGTTTGTGGGATGGGTTAGCCGCTGAATTTGGGCAAAAAAAAAGCCAGCACCCGAGCTGGCTAAGTAAACACTGGAAGCAATGTGAGCAATGTCGTGCCTTCAGCAAACAGTATCAAAGGTTGATACTCTCTCTGAACGCATGACAATAATAATCATTATCATTCGCACCTGTAAAGCGTTTTTTTGACCAATGGGAAATTATATTGACTCAGGGGAGTAAACGGATAATTTGGGAGGTTATTCAAACGGTAAACGCGAAAGAGAGGAAAGAATGAACGAGATTGTAGTTCGTCACGTGGAAAGTAACGATGCTGAAGCCTTACACCAGCTATATTCCCACCCGGCCGTTTACCGTGACACGCTACAACTACCGCTACCGTCAAAAGCCATGTGGCAGCAGCGGATTGCTAACGTGCAGCCCGGAACCTACAACATGGTGGCCTGCATTGACGATCGCGTGGTGGGGCAGCTGTTCGTGGAACTCAACCAGCGGGTACGCCGCCGCCATGTGGCCACTATTGGCATTAGCGTGGATGCCGGATATCACGGCAAAGGCGTTGGCAGCGCGCTGATGAAGGCGATGATCGATATCTGCGACAACTGGGCCGGTATTGAGCGCATTGAGCTCACGGTGTACACCGACAATCAGGGTGCCATAGCGCTGTATCGTAAGTTCGGTTTTGAAATTGAAGGCACCAGCCGCCGCTTTGCCATGCGCGATGGCGAGTTAGTGGATGCCTACCATATGGCCCGGTTTAAAACCTCGTAATCAGAACTGCTTTGTCGGTGGGGCGCTCATACCAACGCCCCACCCGTTAGACTCAGCAAACCAATAACTGACTTAAAGCCCGGCCGTTTCGCGAATATAACGGCGTGCTTTCACTGCGTATTCAAAAGGGTTGGCCAACGCCGGATCCTGCTCTGCTTCCACCACCATCCATCCCTTATAGCCACGCTCATCCAGCAGCTTGAATACCGGCCGGAAATCGATCACGCCATCCCCCGGCACGGTAAAGGTGCCTTTTTTCACCCCGTCCAGGAAGCTCAGGTGCTTGGCCTTAACCTCTGCCACCACCTCGTCACGCACGTCTTTCAGGTGCACATGGTTGATGCGCGGCAGGTATTTCTCCAGGATTGCCAACATTGCCTGTTGGCTGCCTTCGGAGTAATAGGCATGCCCGGTATCAAACAGCAGGTAAACATCGTCGTTCACCATGCTCATATAGCGGTCTATCTCTTCGGTGGTCTGGATACCCGTGCCCATATGATGATGCAGGCAGACCTGCATCCCCTTTCCGGCGGCAATTTTCGCCAGCTCGTTATATCCCTGCGCCACCCGCTGCCACTCTTCATCGCTAAAATAGGGCTTCTCTTCAAATACCGCCTTGGTGGTGCCCTGAATGCTCTTACTCTGCTCGGAGCAGCCAATCACTTTGGCCCCCATCGCATGCAGGAAATTCATGTGGTTAACAAACTCATCGATGGTCTTTTCCTTCAGCCCATCGGCAAAGAACGTGCTGAACCAGGCATTACAGATCTGGATCCCGCGGATGTCCAGCATCGGTTTCAGCACCTTGGGATCGCGCGGGTATTTACTGCCTACTTCGCTGCCAGTGAACCCGGCCAGCGCCATTTCGCTGACGCACTGCTGGAACGTGTTCTCGTCCCCTAACTCAGGCATGTCGTCATTCGTCCAACCAATCGGGGCGATTGCCAGCTTTACGTGGTCTTTGTTCATTTTCAGCCTCAGTCATGTAGGCACTTACCGGCTATCTTTCCCACCGGCGTGGCCAGGAAAGTTATTTACTCAAAAGCTCTTTTTCGATGCGTTCTCTGGTGGCTACCGCCTGAGCAGGCATTCTCTCCGGGTAGCCGAACAGCGAGGTACAGATGATGGACTCCCCACCGACCTTGAAGGTACGGCTGGCAAATTCCATATCGCGCAGGGTTTGGAACAGGGCCGCGAAGTCCACTTCCCCCTCGCCAATTGCCATATGTTGATGCACCGCCGCATCAACGCCCGGCGGATTGACGATATACCGGCAGGGGCGGGTGTGATTCATGGTATCGGCAATCAACACGTGGGAAAGATCGCTCCCGGCATAGCGCAGCATATTTCCAATATCACCGCACCCTTGGTCGTAATAGAAGGTATGGGGAACGCTGTAAAGATAGGTCACATTGTCGCTGCGCAACGATTTCACCATGTCGGCGGTTTCGTTGCTAAGCTCGCAAAAGTCCCACGGATGGGACTGAATTTCCATGCGAATGCCTTCACGTTCGATAATCGGCAGCAGCTCCTCCATCGATTGATACCACAGCTCTTCGCAAATCTCCGGCTCGTTCGGGTTACCCGCCAGTTCGGTGTTGATCACCTGAACCCCCATCTCCACCGCAATTTCGATCATCCGCCGCCAGTTCTTGACCGCCGCCCGACGGCGGTCTTCTCCTGGGCCCGACCAGCGATACACCACAATAAAGGAGGAAATCTCTACCCCGGTGGCCTTTAGCGCCCGTTGATATTCCGCCAGAACGTCACGACCGGCTTTTGGATGTTTGTAGAATGGGTTGATCTGCGGGTGCGGTGACTGCTCAATGTATTTATAGCCCCAGTCAGCCACCTGCTCCACCATCTTGGTAATGCCCAAACCTTTAATCACATCGACATCAAAAGCGATTTTCATGGTCGCCTCCTTAGAGCATGAATGCGGTATCTACGGGCTTATTTGCCATAGAAGCCAGGGCGAGCGGGCAAGGTCACTGGCACCACTTCACCGCTGTTCTGCGCGGCGATACAGGCATCTGCCGCCACCGCAGCCGCAAAGCCATCCCAAGCAGAAGGCCCGGTGAGCTTGCCGGCCTGGACGTCATTGATAAAGGCCTGCAGCTCAACGTCATAAGCACCGATAAAGCGGTCTTTCCAGTCGACCAGGATCTCGGTGGACAGTTTGGCACCGCTGCGCATTTGCACCGCAGAAGGTTCTGGCAGCTTGGCGATGCCGGTTTCCCCCACCACCTCACACTGAATGTCGTAGCCGTACTGGCAGTTAACAAAGATTTCGACGTCAATACGGGCGCCCTTGGCCGTTTCCATCAGCACAATTTGCGGGTCTCTCAAATGTGGCAAGGCTTTGCTGCTCTTGCGTGGGAACACCACCTGTACCGAAACGTAATCATCGTCCAGCAGCCAACGCAGGACGTCTAACTCGTGAATGAGCGTATCGGTTATGGCCATATCCGTGGTGTAGGCTTCACCGACCCTTGGGTTGCGGTGGGCACAGTGCAGCATCAGCGGCTCGCCGATCTGACCGCTGGTCAGCACCTGTTTCAGCGCCCGGTAGCCCTGATCGTAAGGACGCATAAAGCCCACCTGTACCAGGCGTTTGCCGTGCTTGGCTTCGGCATCCACGATGTTCTTGCAGCCCTGTGCCGTAACCGCCAGCGGTTTCTCGCAAAATACCGGTTTGCCTGCGGCAATGGCGGCCAGCACAAACTCTTCATGGCTCGGCCCCCATGACGTGACCAGCACCGCCTGTACGTCTGAAGAGTTGATCAGATCGTGGGCATTGTCATAAACCTTGGCGTCCAGTTTCAGTTCACTGACCACCTTGGCCGCACTGTCTCGATTGATGTCATTCACCGCAACCACGCGGCTACCCTGCAACACCTGGCTACAACGGCGAATATGATCCCTACCGATAGCGCCGGTACCAATAACCCCAATGTTCAATGTCATTTTCGTTATCCTCATGGACTGTAAACGGCAGACGCAAGGTCTGAGGTAGATCCGATTGTTTATGTGAGCGCGGCGTTCTCCGCCGCACCTACGATTGCCAAGGCATTGCGTTATCAGTAGTCGCGGGCCTTATCGATGTTCTCTTGCAGCTTGCGGGCGACGGCGATAATTTTTTCACTTTCGGCCACCTGGGCACCGCCCACGCGCCACCAACTGAGATATTTGTGCACCATGGTTTTTGGCAGCACTTTGATATCCAGCAGGGTAGAAACCTGTTGCTTGCGGGCATCTACCAGCGCTTCGATCAGTTGTTGTTCGGTAGTTATGCTGTAGGTTTTGCAACCATAGGCCGCTGCCAACATCGCAAAGTTGACCGGAACGAGCTTGCCATCCAATTTGCCGCCTTGCGGATTACGGAAGCGGAACTCGGTGGTATAGCTCCCCATGCCGTGCTCTATCTGCAGGTTGTTGATACAGCCGTTGGTCATGTTATCGAACAGCACCACGTTGATCTTGCAACCTTCCTGGAGCGAGGTGACCAGCTCAGAATGCAGCATCATGAACGCCCCATCCCCTACCATGGCGTAAACTTCGCGTTGTGGCTCCGCAAGCTTGACGCCTAACGCGGCGTTAACCTCATAACCCATACAGGAGTAGCCGTATTCGACGTGATAGCCGTGCTCACCCCGGTTTTGCCAGACACGCTGCAGATCGCCTGGCAAACTGCCAGCAGCGGCAACGATGACGCTGTCCTGCGGTAAATGCTCATTCAGCACCCCCAGCACTCGGCTTTGGGTTAATACGGAGTCGGTTTTTTCGATAAACTCGGCAAACACCTGTTCACGATCGAGGCTATCGTCGATTTCCGGCACAAAGCCTTCGTCGGTATAGGTCACTTGATAGACACGCTCGGTCTCTTTTTGCTGTTCGCCCAGCGCCTTGCTGATAGCGTCTTGCCAATCGGCACGATAATCCGCCTGAGCCAACAACGGGCTGAGAGAGGCTAGCGCGGTACGGGCATCCGCCAAGAGTTGCAGGCCGTCCAGCTTGCCGGCATCAAACGCGCTGACGTTGATGTTAAGGAATTCCACATCCGGATTTTGGAATAGCCATTTGGACGAGGTGGTAAAATCGCTGTAACGGGTACCGATGCCGATCACCAGATCTGCCTGCTTCGCCAGCGTGTTGGCCGCCAGACAGCCGGTTTCACCAATGCCACCCACGTTATACGGATGGGCAGAAAGCACCGTACCTTTACCTGCCTGAGTTTCTGCAAACGGAATATGGAAGCGTTCAGCAAACTGCTGCAACGCCTGCCCAGCCTGCGAATACTTCACCCCGCCACCGCAGATTATCAACGGCTTGCGTTTACCCACCAACAACGCCAAAGCATCTGCCAGCGATTCTTGGCTGGCCGGACGGCGCTCAAGGCGATGCAGCCGTTTGTGGAAGAAATAGTCTGGATAATCGTAGGCTTCGCCCTGTACGTCCTGCGGGAGGCATAGCGTGACGGCACCGGTTTCTGCCGGATCGGTCAGCACGCGCATGGCATTAATACAGGCGCTCATCAGCTGTTCCGGGCGCACAATGCGATCCCAATATTTACTGACGGCGCGAAATGCGTCGTTGGTGCTGATGCTTAAATCGTAGGATTGTTCGATCTGCTGCAATACCGGATCGGGCTGGCGAGAGGCGTACACATCGCCCGGCAGCAGCAGTAGAGGAATGCGGTTAGCCGTGGCAGTGGCCGCAGCGGTGATCATATTAGCCGCGCCGGGGCCGATGGAAGAAGTACAGGCATAGATCTGCTGGCGCAACTTCTGCTTGGCAAACCCGGTAGCAGCATGCGCCATTCCCTGTTCATTGCGCCCCTGATGCACCACCAGATCGCCACAGTCTTGCTCCAGAGCCTGCCCCAGGCCGAGTACGTTACCGTGGCCGAAAATGGCGAAGATACCCTTTACGAATTTGGTTTCGACACCGTCTACCAGCAGGTACTGGTTGTCGAGAAATCTGACCAATGCCTGTGCCATGGTCAACTTGATCTTACCCATTTTACTCACCCTTTCTTTTGGCGTTATCCCAAGCCTGCTGCAGGTGGTGGTTTGCGAGCAGGCAAGCGTATACGGTGGCGTAGCGCTGACTTTCGTTACATAAAAGCAGTGATAATCTTGTCTGGGTTGTTACACACTGCTCATGCAATAGGCAGTTTGAAACGTACATTGATTATAAACAAATATATTTTTCATAAAATATCAATACAGAAAAAACATTTCATTTTGCGATAAAGATCGCATAATACCGAACCACCAAGGTTTAAGTTATCTATATAATTCAATCAATTAATTAAAAAGTATTCATGGCTATCTTTCGTTCTATGCGGCCACTCGACAATCGAACCAGCAGCCATCAAGGCCGCACTCAGTTGCGTAGCCAACTTCAGCAAGGGATTGTTCTATCAATAATAATGTGTCACGTCGGCAGACTACCCGATGTAGGTTGCTTTTAAATGCATCACATTTTCGGGGTGTAAGTTTCATTTCATATTGAAATTGAAATTTTTATTCCTCATACTTCGAACTATGCTTCCTACTTAGCTCCTTTACCGGGTCGCAATCGGTTTTGCTTAATGACAGAAGGAAACGGGTATGGCCACACAACAAAAGCAGCTTGATGTCATTTGCCTCGGGCGCATCGCTGTCGATTTCTATGCTCAACAAATCGGTGCACGTCTGGAAGATGCCAGCTCATTCTCCAAATATCTTGGCGGCTCCTCCGGCAACGTGGCCTATGGCACCGCGATCCAAGGGCTAAAATCCGGCATGCTGGCTCGCGTAGGGGATGAGCACATGGGCCGCTTTCTGCGTGAAGAACTCCAGCGCGTCGGCGCGGACACACAGAGCCTGATCACCGATAAACAGCGCCTGACCGGCCTGGTGATCCTGGGCATCAAGGATCAGGAAACCTTCCCGCTGATTTTCTACCGTGAAAACTGTGCCGACATGGCGCTGACCCCCGAAGATATCGATGAAAACTACATCGCTTCATCACGGGCTTTAGCAATCACCGGCACCCACCTCTCCCACCCCAAAACGCGCGCAGCGGTGCTCAAAGCATTGGAGTACGCCCACCGACACGGGCTGCGTACCGCATTGGATATCGATTATCGGCCAGTGCTGTGGGGGTTGACCTCGTTAGGCGATGGCGAGACCCGCTTTATCGAATCGGAAAAGGTGACCCGCGAGTTGCAGGAAGTTCTGCACCATTTCAATCTCATCGTGGGGACTGAAGAAGAGTTCCATATTGCTGGCGGCAGTACCGATACGCTGGTCGCGCTGCAAAACGTCCGTAAGGTCACCCAGGCCACGTTGGTGTGCAAGCGAGGGGCGCAGGGGTGCTCGGTATTTGAAGGGGATATCCCCACAGATTGGCAGCAAGTCAAACTGCATTCTGGCGTGCGTGTTGACGTTTTGAACGTGCTCGGTGCGGGTGATGCCTTTATGTCTGGCCTGCTACGCGGATATCTTAATGATGAGGGTTGGGACCAGGCCTGTCGTTACGCCAATGCCTGCGGCGCGTTGGTGGTGTCACGCCACGGCTGCGCCCCCGCAATGCCGACCAAGCTGGAGCTGGACGATTACCTGCAACACGAACAAGAGGTGAAACGCCCTGATCTGGATGCCCGGCTGAACCATCTGCACCGCGTTACCACGCGCAAACAGCAATGGCCTGAACTGTGCGTATTTGCTTTTGATCACCGCAAACAGCTGGCAGAGATGGCGCGTGAGGCGGGAGTGAGTACAGAGCGGCTCCCACAGTTAAAAACGTTGTTGTTGGCCGCCGCACAGGCTGCAGCTGCCGAAGCGGGGTTACACGGCAACAGCGGCATTTTGGCAGATACTACCTACGGCCAAGCGGCGTTGAATGCCATTACTGGCCAGGGCTGGTGGATTGGCCGCCCGGTGGAGTTGCCAAGCTCCCGCCCCTTGCGGTTGGAGCACGGCAACATTGGCTCACAGCTGATCGATTGGCCCCAAGAACACGTGGTCAAATGCCTGGTATTTTATCATCCACAGGACGCCGAAGCGCTGCGCCGTGAGCAGGATGAGCAGATCGTTGACGTATATCGTGGCTGCTGCAAATCGGGCCATGAGCTGTTGCTGGAAGTCATTTTGCCTGAAGGTCATGCCGACAAAGACGAGTGCAACTATCTGCAGGTGATGGAACATTTCTACCGCTTGGGCGTTCTGCCAGACTGGTGGAAACTGCCGCCGCTTAGTGCCGCCAACTGGCAAAAAGTGGGGGAATTGATTGAAACTCACGACCCATTCTGCCGCGGGGTGCTAATCCTCGGGCTAGACTCCCCACAGGAAACGCTGAAAGCCGGGTTCGCCGCAGCCGCAGATGCCCACTGGGTAAAAGGCTTCGCGGTTGGCCGCACCATTTTTGGCGCTTCTTCACGCCTATGGCTACAAGGTGAGATCGATGACGCCGGGCTGGTCGAACAGGTGAAACAGAAATACCTGACGCTGATCGGTTTCTGGCGGCAATATCGCCCGCAGCCTGCGAGTAAAACCAGCCGTAGTTAAGCTGGCGTTGTTAACGAACCTACCCCTTAAAGTGATTTTCGCTGCTTTAAGGGGATTTTTTTGCCCATTTTCTGTGAAGTAACGCAACTGGCGACGAAATAAATCGCTTTTTGTAGAAATGAAATGTCCACTCCATCTGTTAGAATAACCGGACAATATTTTCAGCGTATAAACCAATACGCCTCAGCCAATACTGCGAGCCGAATGGATGACTAACCCAACTCAACTTTCGCTGTTACAGGACGAGATCCGCCGCCGTTATGAAACGCTGAGCAAGCGCTTAAAACAGGTAGCACGCTACATCCTGGATAACAGTAACAGCATTGCCTTTGATACCGTTGCTTCCATCGCTGCCCAGGCCAGCGTGCCACCATCGACCCTGATCCGTTTCGCTAACGCCTTTGGCTTCAGCGGCTTCAACGAAATGAAGCAGGTCTTCCGCCAGCATCTGATGGAAGAAACGGTGAACTATACCGAGCGCGCACGCCTGTTTCGCCAAACCTCTACCGACGACAGCGTTGCCCCGGAAAAGCCGGCAGAAATCCTTAACGTGTTTACAATGGTCAACTCGCAGGCGCTGCAACAGTTGGCAATGCAAACCAGTGCCGAGCAGTTGGAGCGGGCGGTAGAGTTGCTCAATAACGCGGAAAATATCTACGTGATTGGCCTGCGCCGCTCATTCAGCGTGGCTTCTTATCTCACCTATGCCCTGCGCCACCTGGAAAGGCGCGCCTTCCTGATCGACGGGTTAGGCGGGATGTTTACCGAACAGCTCAGCATGGTGAAGCCCAAGGACGTGGTGATCGCCATCAGCTATTCGCCTTATGCCAAAGAAGCGGTAGAACTGGTGGAGTTGGGGGCCAAACAGGGAGCACAGCTAATCGCCATTACCGACAGCCAGGTCAGCCCGCTGGCTGCCTTCAGTGATGTCTGTTTTGTGGTGCGCGAAGCGCAGGTAGATGGGTTCCGCTCGCAGGTGGCCTCCATGTGTCTGGCGCAAACGCTGGCGGTATCATTGGCACTGAATAACGCCAAAGAGCTATAACTTTCGGTTAAAGGGGCGCAGCGTTGCGGAGCGCCCCCACCTAGTCAGTATCAATAGCTTTCGCTGTTGATCCAGGCGTGATCTTTTTCCCAGGTGAACTTCCACAGGCGTACCGGCCCCGCCATCACGTTGAGATAATAACTGTCATATCCGGCCAGGGTTGCCACCGGGTGGTAACCGCGCGGCACTTTCACCACGTCGCGGTTATAGACCGGCATACACTCATCCAGCGAACGATCGTCGGTGTAGACGCGTTGCAGGCAGAACCCTTGTTCAGGATTAAGACGGTGGTAATAAGTCTCTTCCAGGTAGGTTTCGTCCGGCGCGTTTTCCTGGTCGTGCTTATGGCTTGGGTAGGAGCTGGTATTGCCTTCGTCGGTATAGACCTCAACCACCAGCAGGCTATCGGCCGGTTGGCTATCCGGCAGAATATTGTGAACCAGCCGTTGGTTACGGCCTTTACCCCGCCGCTCCACGCCGACGTCTGCCGGGGTGATCAAGCGTGAAGGCAGGTGCCCGTTACCCGGCGCGCTGCATACCGCCAGTTCAAGATCGGTCTCTGCCCGAACTTCAACATGGTCGTGGTGCGGAACATAAACGGAATAAGGTGGCGTGCGCTCAAACGGGCTCATCCGCTTACCAATATGTGGATACTCCGCTCGTTGCGTTGCCACAGAGGCAATACCTGCCACCAGCACCAGGCAAAGCTCCTTGTCGCCACTCTCCAACCGCAACGACTGCCCGGCCGCTAACCGATAGACCTCAAACCCGACAAAACGCCAACCGGCATTTTCCGGGGTGACGGACTGAATACGCCCCTGCGCATCCGGTTGCTGACATTTCGCAAGTAATGATGACATGACAATGCTCCTTAAATCCCGTGCTTGTGAGTGTGGCTGCAATGCATTGATACCAGCGACAGCGGCCGCTATCCCGGTGGAATAACGGCCTCGGCATGCCTGGCTGCGGTTTAGCCCAGCGTTGGCATACTGTATTCGGATACCGTTTGCTGGCCCGTTGGCCAACGTGCGGTGGCCGTCTTCATGCGGGTATAGAATCGCACGCCGTCCGTGCCATGTACGTTAAGTGCACCGAATACTGAACGTTTCCAGCCGCCAAAGCTGTGGAAAGCCATCGGCACCGGTACCGGCACGTTAACCCCCACCATCCCTGCCTGCACCTCATGCACAAACTGGCGAGCATAGTGACCATTATTGGTAAAAATGGCGCTGCCGTTACCAAACTCGTGGCTGTTCACCGTATCGATGGCCGTTTGGTAATCGGCCACACGCACAATGCCCAATACCGGCCCGAAGATCTCCTCGCGGTAGATACGCATATCCGGCTGTACGTTATCGAACAGGGTGCCACCCACGTAGTAACCCTCCGGATAACCCGTCACCTGATAATCGCGGCCATCGACCACCAGCGTTGCGCCCTCTTTAACGCCAATATCAATGTATCCCAGCACTTTTTTCTGATGGGCGGATGAGACCAACGGCCCCATTTCATTTTCCTCGCCGCCTTGCTGCATGCCGGGGCCAACCCGCAGTTGGGCGATCAGCGGTTTGAGTTTGGCAATCAGTTTATCTGCGGTGCTATCACCAACCACAACGGCCACCGGCAACGCCATGCAACGTTCACCGGCCGAGCCAAATGCCCCTCCCATCAGCGCATTGACCGTGGCATCCAGATCCGCATCCGGCATAACGATAGCCTGATTTTTGGCGGCCCCAAAGGCCTGTACACGTTTACCGTGCGCGCTGGCGGTGGTGTAAATATGTTCTGCAACGGTGGAGGAGCCAACGAAACTCACCGCCTGAATGCGTGGATCGGTGCACAGCTGCGAGGCTTCTTCATTGCCGCAATGCACGACGTTGAATACCCCATCTGGCAGGCCCGCCTCTTTCAGTAGTTCTGCCAGACGCACGGAGGCAGACGGCACCAACGCCGGAGGCTTCAGGACGAAGGTATTGCCGCAGGCCAGCGCGATAGGGAACATCCACATCGGCACCATGGCCGGGAAGTTAAACGGTGTGATCCCGGCCACTACGCCCAGCGGCTGCATCAGCGAAAAACTGTCCACGCCGGTGCCTACGTCCGGTGAGAATTCGCCTTTGATCAAGTGTGGAATGCCACAGGCAAACTCCACCACTTCCATGCCACGGGTCAATTCACCCAGCGCATCGGAATAGACTTTGCCATGCTCACTGACAATCAGTTGCGCCAACTCTTCGCGATGCTGCTCTAGCAGTGCTTTGAAATTAAACATGATACGCGCCCGGCGTAGCGGTGTAGTACGCGCCCAGTCGGTAAATGCCTGATGGGCGACATCAATAGCCTGTTTCACCTCGGCGGCGGTGCTCTGCGTCACACGGCGTTCAACCTGACCGCTGGCCGGATTGTGCACGTCGACGGTTTGGTTACTGCTGCTCAGGCAAACCTGCCCACCAATAAAGTTACCCACGGTTTTCATGTTTCACCCTCTTTTAAGTCCGCTATCGCCACGGCTTGCAGCATTGCCGCATACCGTGACGTTCATCGTGCCACCTGCAAGAGTACGGCCCACAGGCAGATTAAATCCTGACCAGATGAATCAAACTCTATTCCATTGAAAAAAAAGTTTCAAATAAAAGTTTTTAGAAAATTTGTTTTTAGTGCCGCCGATCGCAAATTTGCCGTGACCATAGGCAGAGTGGGCGGTGGCGAATGACTCGATCCTCGATCCGCAAGCTGCGTAGCTTTACTCAGTAATTCCTAGTTTTTATACAGATACGCTTTCTCACCCTGGCGAGTCATTTTTCCAATCCGCCATGCAAATCGGGAAGAACATTTGCCCTATTTATGCTCAATTTTTTGAACTGGATCTAAAAATCAATATTTCATTATTCACTAAATATGAAATAAATGTTCTTGTTTGCCAAAGGACACCCTGAAAAACACCGCCTTGATGACAGGCACGGTTCACCCTTCTGCCTCCCTACCCCCTACAAGTCAGTTAAGTAGGCAGAAGCCAGGATAAAAATCGGAGCAACATATGTCACATCAGCGTAAACACAATACTGGGTATATTCTGCGTATCTGCGGGATTGCTGCACTCGGCGGCATTCTGTTTGGTTATGACACCGCCGTGATTTCTGGCGCGATAGAAGCACTTAAAGCCTACTTTGACCTCAGCCCGGCAGAAACCGGCTGGGCCGTGTCCAACGTGGTGATCGGCTGCGTGGTCGGTGCCTTCGGTGCAGGGCCACTGGCCGGGCGCTATGGACGTAAAAAGGCCCTGGTGGTCGCCGCCCTCCTGTTTACCGTCTCTGCAGTCGGTGCTGCTTTGGCCACCACCTTCACCTGGTTTGTTATCTATCGCATCATTGGGGGTCTGGCCGTCGGACTGGCCGCAACGGTATCCCCTATGTACATGTCAGAAGTCTCACCGAAGGATATGCGGGGCCGGGCGCTGAGCATGCAACAGTTCGCCATCGTGTTCGGTCAGATCGTGATTTTTTACGTTAACTTCAAGATTGCCAGCTATGCCAGCGAAGCCTGGCTGATTGAGATGGGTTGGCGCTGGATGATTGGCTCAGAGGTTATCCCTTGCCTGCTATTCACCGCACTGGTCTTTGTCATCCCCGAATCGCCACGCTGGAGCGTAATGGTGGGCCGCGACGATCAGGCATTAGCCATGCTGACCCGCGTCTCAAATGCCGCGCATGCTAAAAGCGTTTTAAACGAAATAAAGGAGTCGCTTCGCCAGGACGAGCAGCACCGTAAACAAAAGCTGAATTATGGCGACGTACGCGTACGCTTCATCCTGTTTGTCGGCTGTATGATCGCCATGCTGCAACAGGTGACGGGGGTTAACGTCATGATGTATTACGCCCCGGTAGTGCTGAAAACCGTGACCGAAAACGCGCAAGAAGCCCTGTTCCAGACCATCTGGATCGGCGTATTACAGCTGGTCGGCTCGGTGATCGGCGCCATGCTGATGGATCGCATAGGCCGTATCCCACTGATGCGCTGGGGTACCCTCGGCACCATCGTTGGCCTGCTAATCACCTCTTATGCCTTGTATACCCAGGCAACCGGCTACTTCGCGCTGTTCGGCATGCTGTTCTTTATGGTGTTCTACGCCATGTCATGGGGCGTAGGTGCCTGGGTGCTGGTCTCCGAAATCTTCCCCAACCGCATGCGTTCACAGGGGATGAGTATTGCCGTTGGCTGTATGTGGCTGGCCAACTTCGTCGTGGCCCAGAGCTTCCCGATGATCAATGACCAACCTTATCTGTTCTCCACCTTCCACGGGGCGTTCCCAATGTGGGTTTTTGCCGCCTGCTGCCTGTTCAGTTATTGGTTTATTGCCCGCTTTATTCCAGAAACCAAGGGCGTTTCACTGGAAAGAATGGAAGACGTCGTGATGGCAAAGCGCTATCGCCAACCGCTATCTGAAATCATCACGGTAGAAGATGGTAAAGCCTAAAATCTACCGCCAACAAATCCAGGAGTGATGCATCATGGCCATTGCGTTAGCACGTTTTTGTATAAACCGTAAGATTGCCCCCAACCTTACGCTGGAGAACTTCTTCCGCCTGGTGAAAAGATGTGGGCTAAGCAAGGTCGAACTGCGCAACGATATGTCGGGTGGCAAAGTGACCGACAACCTGAGCAACGAGCAGTTAAACGCGCTGGCCGAAGAGTTAGGCATTGAGATCGTCACCATCAATGCGCTGGGCATGTTCAATCTGCTAGAGGATCGAGCCGCGTTGCTGAAAAACGCCGAAACACTACTGGCTCAAGCGAAAGCCATCCATAGCAAGGCGGTGGTGATGTGCCCACATTGCAACGCGAGCGACCAACGTAGTGAATCACAAAAGAGGGAAGATACGCTCGCTGCACTGCGGCTGCTCGCTCCATTGTTCAAACAGTACGGCGTTGAGGGCTACGTAGAACCATTGGGTTTTGGCATAAGTTCACTACGCTCTTCCTTGCTGGCACAGGCAATCATTCGTGATTCTGGCGCACCTTATAAGATAGTGCTGGATACCTTCCACCACTATCTTAGCGACGTTGCACAGCCAGAGTTTGATGCTCAGATTCGAGTTGAGCAGATTGGTTTGGTACATCTCTCTGGCGTTGAGGATCCGCTCATCAAAGCCGCATTGAGCGATGAAGAGCGTATTATGCTGAGCAATAAAGATCGGTTGGCAAGCGTAGCCCAGGTACAGAACCTGGAACGTTTGGGCTACCGGGGGATCTATGCCTTCGAGCCGTTCTCTTCACAGCTAACAACCTGGACAGAGGGCGATATCGAACGCGAGATCCGCCACAGTATTGCATTACTGCAAGGATAAGTGCACAAGCTGCCAGTAGGCACAGGGAGTCTCGCTTTACACATACTGCGTAGGGCGAAAAGTGCCTATTTGAGCGTGCGAACCACCAGTTGCTCACGCTGGTTGTAAAACTTCCGGTAAGCCAGATAGCAGGCGATGATGGTTGACAGGCTGGCGGTAGAAAGCAGCATAAATGTCACCATGATCTGATACTTGATGGCTTTTACCGGATCGATACCGGCGAAGATCAAACCGGACATCATTCCTGGCAGGCTTACCAGCCCAACGGTTTTAGCGGAGTCTATCGTCGGGATCAGCGATGCACGAATACTGTCACGGATCAGAGCCGCAGAAGCGAATTTGGGGGAAGCTCCCAGACTAAGCATCTCCTGGATCTTCTGCTGTTGGTCTTTAAAACGTTGCCCAAGGTTGTTGTAGCACAGACCCACCGCCACCATCGCATTGCCAGCAATCATGCCGGAAATGGGGATCACCTGCATTGGCGTGAAGGCAATCGAACCGCTCAGTACCAGCACTACCAGCGTCAACGTCGCTCCTGCAGTAATGGCAATAAACGAAATAGTAAACGCGTTATCGATATATTTACTGCGCTTTTTCGCGTTATATGCTGCATTGAAGCAGATAAACAGCACCATCAACACCGTTAATATTCCATTATCCAAATCAAAGATATATTTCAATACGTAGCCGACGATAACCAACTGTACCACCGCACGGCAAATGCTCCAGATAATGTCTTTTTCCAGCGCCAGTTTCTCTTTGTGACTGATCAGAATGGCGATAATCACCAGGAGCATTGACAGGCCTAATGACTCGTTGGTGATATTATGCTGGTTCATGAGCTTTCTCCTGGCTATTGACGCGGTTCACCGGCAGGGTGATCACCTCGTCCGCATGCGCGATTTCATCCTTATCGTGTGTAACCCATAGTACCCCCAGGCCTTGCTCGGCCACCAGGTGGTGGATCAACTCGTTGACGTTACGTTTGTTGTCTTCATCCAGAGCACTGGTGACCTCATCAAGCAGCAGTACCTTTGGCATAAATTGCAGATTCCGGATCAGAGAAATACGTTGTTTCTCACCGCCGGAGAGCTCGTTGATTCCTTTTTTCAACATGCTATCAGGCAAGGCCAACTGTGCCAGATCCTGACACATTTTCTTCTCATCGGGTTTCAGTTTGCGAATTTGATAGGGTAATGCGAGGTTATCGTAGACGGTGTCACCAAACAGAGCTGGCGTTTGGAAGCAGTAAGAAACCTGTTTGCGGTACTCTTCTGGAGCAACGTCATCAATATTTTTACCGTTGAAGGTGATGTTGCCACGAGTTGGGCTAAGCAATGAGGAAACGATCTTCAACAAAGTACTCTTGCCACATCCCGAAGGCCCAGTGATCAACTTAAATTCGCCCGGTTTCAGGGTGAAAGAAACGGCATCCAGAATAACCTGCTCGTCAATTTGATAATGGATGCCTTCCAATACCAGTAACTCATTACTGCCCTTCATGCTCACTCCGGCCTGTTACGCGACTCTCCTCTTTCAGCGGCTAACTGCTGGCAGCCAGCTGAAATCCATGAGGGTATTTTCTGCCAGTAAAAACATTCAGGCAAGCTGTTAATCGGTCTGTGAACTGGCCAGCTCGACACATGTTAAGAACGGTTGATGCAGTATAGAACCAAGCTGAACAAAATGTTGCAGAGCCGAAAGGAGTCGAGGTCACTGTTGGCACATTATTAATAATGTAGTATTAGTTTACCCCGCCCCAACAGCACGACAATAGGTATATGTGTAGAAGCAATTAATAAAACTTCCGGCGAAAATAGAATTATATCGATAAAACACCCGGGCGTTCCACCCTATATTGGCCCGCCCCCCTTATCCAACACGTCAATGACTGCATAAGTTCAAAATACGGTGAAATAAATAGCTCGTTAATAATGAGCCGGTACCGTACGCACCAAAAAGCAACCCCTCGCTAAAATAGAGGGGTACTGATGGAACTGTCAGGGTTCGATTTGCGCACGTAAATACGCCAGTGCACTTTGACTGTAGCTCTCCCCTTGAGTCAATTTCTTGATCAGGCCTTGGGCCTCCAGCACCATACCAAGACGATGTAATTCCTGATGCTGCGGCAGTACATCCGCAAACGCATTAAGCAGGATAATCGACGGCATGATTTTTTCTGCGCAAGTACCTACTGCGCCAGGTTCATCCCCCCTGGCCGGACAGGGCAGGCTGTCCGAATGGCGATGTTGGCATGCCTGTAACAAGGTAATTGCCTGTTGAATTTCATGACTCCATGGCATAACCACTTTCCTCTAAGACTGATTGCCTTGCCTAGATATGATTAATAATCAGCACGTTAACATGTATTAACGACTCACAACAAACCACAAGCGCCCCTAACCAAGCTGGCCCTATACAAGATAGGTTTTTCCAGCCATGGTTTATTGATATAGGTCACATTGCGTAAAGATCGCCAAATTTTTATATCCCACCAATGACTAGGATAATTCGCACAATTTCTATGAAACCACCTTTTTTACTTAAAAAAAGATAAAATTCCTACTGTGGTCTCTATCTATCTCTAACCTAAATTGGGTAAAAAAAACCAGATTTTGCTGTAAGTTATCCGTTAAAAACAATAGAAAAACGCGATCGCAAAAAGCAGAAGGATATTCTGAAAAAACACGATAGTTGTAAACGTAAAGTTATTACCAACCAGATTATTCTCACACACCATTTATTATCTCGAAAATGGCCAAGAGCAAGGTCTTGCTGGCCGAAAAGTAAACGCTCACCCTGCGATGAGACGATAGCAGTTGCTGGGGTCAGGAGATGCCGGGGTGTCTAGGGTGTCTGAGGAAGCTGGAAACAGGCCCGAAGCCTGAACATGGCCTCAGATTTTGAGGCCATGTGCACGCAATTACGGTTTCTTGCAGGGAGCAGGGGCGTATTTAGCATCCCCAGGAAACGCCTGCGGTTGGCAATCAGGCAGGCCCGGCATCGCCATTTCATAAACCGCCACGCCAATCACGCCGGTATTCTCTTTTTCGCCCGCCAGTGAACTCGCAGCGTAGGAGTCATCCGGTTTTGCAAAACGGAATGCGGCAACGGACGAGTCACTTTTACGGAAGCCCTCAATCACCAGAGTTCCTTTTGGTGAAACCAGATAGCCAGAATTGCGCAGTGAGCCACTGCGGCCAGAAATCACGTCCAGGCCGTCAACAGCGGTTACCACCTCATAGGTTTTGTTTGGGCTGGTGTTATAGAAGAACAGTTGGTAGCGCTCGCCATCATTGGCAGAGAATGAAAACTCGCCATTTTTATAGCGATTGAGCGCGAAATCCCGATTATTTTCGGTCTGCACCCGCATTCTGACGGAAGACAACACGATCTCATTGGTGTACTGCCCATTACTGGACGCTGCCGCGCTGTAAAACACTTTGGCGACACTGTCTGGAGAGGAATGCATACGCTTCGCGTCAACGGTGGTCACTTTAGAGTAAACATCCTCACCCCATGCCGTTCCCAGTTTATTTTCCTGAGCTACAGGAGCCGGAGCTGAGGCGGATTCAGCCACCGCACGTGAAGAGGAAATCTTTTGGCTACAGCCGGAAACCAACACCAGAGAAGCCAGTAATGCTAAACCGCATTTGATTTTCATCAGCAGAACTTTCCTTGTTATTATTTGAATAAGAGTGCGCTTGTCTCAACGCACGAGCCGAGCCCATTATTCTGAATTACATCCGATGTTCCTATCTCTAAAGTTCTTAAATTAGACGATTGATTATCTGAATTGGCGCAGAATACCGCGCCTCTTCATGGCGAGCCGTTTTCAGAAATGCCTGCCATCTCTTTAAGATTTCTGCGCAGCCAAAGCCTGTGCACAAGCCCACGCCGAACTCCAGGCCCACTGGAAGTTATACCCCCCCAGCCAGCCTGTCACGTCCACCACCTCACCGATAAAGTACAGGCCCGGTACCTTACTCGCCTCCATGGTTTTGGAAGAAAGCTCTTTGGTGTCCACACCGCCCAGGGTCACTTCCGCCGTACGGTAACCCTCGGTGCCATTGGGTTGTACGCGCCAGTCTTGCAAACTATCAACCAACGCTGCCTGCTGCGTTGGAGTGAGTTGCTTCAACGTGGCCTCCGGCAGTTGCCCCAACTCTTGCAGCAATTCCACCAGGCGCTTCGGCAAGTGCAAAGCCAGGGTATTTTTCAGGCTCTGGTTAGGATGTGCCTGGCGCTGTTCGTTAAGAAAGCCCACCAGGTCTAGCGTAGGGAGTAAGTTAATGCTCACAAACTCACCAGACTGCCAGTAGCTGGAGATCTGCAGGATAGCCGGACCAGAAAGCCCCCGATGCGTAAACAGGATGCTTTCACGAAAGCTGGTGCCATCTTCCGCCGTGACCACTGCGGGAACCGAAACGCCAGACAGCGCCTGGGATTGCTCCAACAGCGGCTTATGCAGCGTAAAGGGCACCAAACCGGCCCGGGTCGGTAACACTTTCAGACCAAACTTTTCCGCCAGCTTATAGCCAAAGGGAGTGGCGCCTAAGCCCGGCATGGAAAGCCCGCCGCTCGCCACCACAAGTGAGCGAGCACTCACACACTCTCCATTAAGCGTCAATTCGAAGCCCTGGTCGGTTTTTTCAACGCTCAGAACCTCGCTGCGCAGGCGCGTTACCACCTGACCCAGTTCGCACTCTTGCACCAACAGATCGACGACCTGTTGCGCAGAGTCATCACAAAACAGCTGCCCCAAGGTTTTTTCGTGATAGGCGATGCCGTAGCGGTTAATCAGATCGATAAAATCCCATTGGGTATAGCGTGCCAATGCAGATTTGCAGAAATGGGGATTATTCGAGAGGTAGGCCGCCGGTTCAACGGACATGTTGGTGAAGTTACAGCGCCCGCCGCCAGACATCAGGATCTTGCGGCCCGGTTTTTTGCCATTGTCGAGTAATAGCACCCGGCAACCCAGTTGCCCTGCCTGCGCAGCACAAAACATCCCTGCGGCACCCGCACCAATAACGACAACATCAAACTGTTCCACCCAGACCTCTCTTTGCAATCACGGCAACAAGAGCATATTTTACGCCATTTCACTGCCTGTATGCCGCTAAATCCGCGGTGAGGGATTGTAAAGACATCGGTGGGGAACGCCAACGTAAGAAAATGTTAACGTGCGTAAACGGCAGTAACATGCTGAAATTGCATCAATTCAGCCGTGATGCAACGCCCGCGGCAACAGGTAAATTCAAAAAACGTCATATTTTCCTTTTCCCCGACACCGGTTGTCGCCGATAATGCGCGGCGTTCATGTCCACAAACCTGGCGTAACGCTTATGCTGCATTTGTTCACTGGCCTGGATTTCCATACCGGCCTGATGTTAGTCCTCGCATTGTTGTTCGTGCTGTTCTATGAGGCCATTAACGGCTTCCATGATACGGCCAATGCGGTCGCTACTGTAATTTACACCCGTGCTATGCGCTCGCAGATTGCGGTCGTTATGGCTGGCCTGTTCAACTTTCTTGGCGTGATGCTCGGCGGTTTGAGTGTTGCCTACGCCATTGTGCACCTGCTACCAACCGATCTGTTGTTGAACGTCAGTTCAGCACACGGGTTAGCCATGGTCTTTTCCATGCTGTTGGCGGCAATTATCTGGAACCTCGGTACTTGGTATTTCGGGCTACCGGCCTCCAGCTCCCATACCCTGATTGGTGCCATTATCGGCGTCGGCTTGACCAATGCGTTGGTGACCAACACCTCGGTGGTCGACGCGTTGAACGTGCCAAAAATGATCAGCATCTTCCTGTCACTCATCTTCTCCCCGCTGGTCGGGATGATGATTGCCGGGCTGATGGTGTTTGTGCTGCGCCGTTACTGGAGCAATACCAAAAAACGTCAGCGCATTCATATGACTCCGGCGGAACGTGAGAAGGTCGATGGCAAACGTAAGCCACCGTTCTGGACGCGTATCGCTCTGATCTTGTCAGCTATCGGCGTGAGCTTCTCACACGGCGCGAACGACGGTCAGAAAGGTATCGGTCTGATTATGCTGGTGCTGATCGGTGTTGCCCCTGCGGGCTTCGTGCTCAATATGAGTGCGACCGGTTACGACATTACCCGTACTCGTGATGCCGTAAGCCACCTGCAGCAATTCTACCAACAGCATGGCGACTCTCTGGCTCATGTGGCCACGCAGACGCCGCTGGTTCCTGCGCCTCAAGACGTGGTTCCAAAGCCTGATCAACCGGTTGAGTTCCACTGCGACAGTTCACGTGCCCTGATCGCCGTAGATCGCTCTCTGGGCCTGCTGAACAACCTGCAAAGTTACGATCAACTGACGGTTGACCAGCGCAGCCAACTGCGCCGCCTGCTGATGTGCGTAACGGAAACCGCAGACAAGGTTGCCAAGCTGCCGGAAACCTCAGTGGACGATCAACGCTTCCTGAAGAACCTGCGCTCCGATCTGTTGGAAACCGTTGAATATGCACCAACCTGGATTATCGTCGCGGTAGCCTTGGCACTGTCCCTCGGTACCATGGTAGGTTGGCGACGCGTTGCTACCACTATCGGTGAGAAAATCGGTAAGAAAGGCATGACCTACGCTCAGGGGGTATCTGCACAGATGACCGCCGCCCTGTCGATTGGCGTGGCCAGCTATACCGGTATGCCGGTTTCCACTACTCACGTACTCTCTTCGGCGGTCGCCGGGACGATGATCGTGGACGGTGGTGGCGTGCAGAGCAAAACCGTCAAGAACATCCTGTTGGCCTGGGTACTGACCCTGCCAGTCTCGATTCTGCTTTCCGGTGGCCTATACTGGCTGGCGCTGAAAGTGATCTGACGATTGCCCATCACAACAATGGCGGCCAAAGTGGCCGCCATTTTTTTGCCTTGCTATCGCCCGCCTAATACCAGATCGCCATCGCCACCAGGCTGATCACCACGAGCCCACATAACGAAGACGTCAGTACAAACTGGCTGCGGACACGCTGACAGCGGCGAATGAATTCCGGGTCGTGGTGCTCCATATAGCGTTGCGTAAAGATATAGCGCACCAGCCGTATCTGCTTGCTCGGCTGGCCGTGCGAAGTAAAGAACCCCCCGCCATCGACGTATTGGTAAAGTAACGGGTCGCAGCCGCGTAAAACAAATAGCAGCGCACGCAGAGAAGAAAAATACCGGGCCATGTTAATCACACAGACCACACACAATGCCCAAAACAGCGCGACGGTACTAATCATGATAGCCCCCTCAAGGCGTTGTTATCCCGGACACCCGCCGGGCCAACGTCCCTACTTCATACCTTATGCTGCCGGAGCCTTGGCTCCCATCCCCCTAGCACCCTACGGACCCGAAGATACCCACAACCTCTGACCGCTTGATAAACCAGCCTTGCAACGATCAGAGGAAATAAGTGGGGCCCACATTCACTAGTGTAGAATAATGAAACGCAAACAGATCCCGGTGGCGTATAAAATTTACAGTCAGGGCCAAATTCTTCATCTACCCGCTCTCCGCTCGGATAACCGTCATAAGCTATACTTTGAGCAACAATGCTTATAATTCAATCGGTCAAACGGCGGATAGCCGTATAAGCCATAGGATTTTTTGCCCCGGCGGTGTAAAACGGGTGGGGTAAACGTATAAACAAGGGTGATTGATGCGGTGCAGTGTGATCGCCCCAACATATCATTGTGTTATCTGGATGGTACTATGCAGGTAAGGCGAAAGCGCCAAGCTGGAACACTGAATGCCTGCCCCCTTTAATCGGCATTATATGGAAGGAGTATTCTCATGGCTTACAAACACATACTGATTGCGGTTGACCTATCACCGGAAAGTAAAATCCTGGTCGAGAAAGCGGTATCAATGGCGCGGCCGTACAATGCCAAAGTCTCTCTGATCCACGTTGATGTAAACTATTCCGATCTGTATACCGGCCTGATCGACGTTAATCTTGGCGATATGCAAAAGCGTATTTCTGAAGAAACCCACCATGCGTTAACCGAGCTGTCGCAAAATGCGGGCTATCCCATCACCGAAACCCTGAGCGGCAGCGGCGATCTGGCGCAGGTGCTGGTTGATGCGATTAAAAAATACGATATGGATCTGGTGTTGTGTGGACATCACCAGGATTTCTGGAGCAAATTGATGTCCTCTGCGCGCCAGTTAATCAATACGGTACACATTGATATGCTGATTGTGCCGCTGCGCGACGAAGAAAAGTAAGTATTCGCTAACCTGTTTGACCAACGCCCGCCCTGCGCGGGCGTTTTTCATGGTTTCCTGTTATTTATTGCTTGTTAATCAGCCACCCCACAGTGATATAGTCGAGGTAGACACAACATCCTCCCCAACTGTGAGACACATCATAAAAACAGGGGAACCAATATGCTAAACAGGAGCTATCCATGGAACAGGCTGTATCGCTAGAATCCTTTCTAAAATCCTTACAACGTCATAACTCGCATCAACCGGAATATCTGCAGGCAGTGCGTGAAGTCTTTACCTCTCTGTGGCCATTCATCGAGCGTAACCCCCATTATCGTGACCACGCCCTGTTAGAGCGCCTGGTAGAGCCTGAGCGTATCATTCAGTTTCGCGTCAGTTGGATCGACGATCAGGGCAAAGTTCAGGTAAACCGCGCCTACCGCATCCAGTTCAACTCCGCCATTGGGCCATACAAAGGGGGGATGCGTTTCCATCCTTCGGTTAACACCTCCATTCTGAAGTTCCTCGGTTTTGAACAGACCTTCAAGAATGCCCTGACCACGCTGCCTATGGGCGGCGGCAAGGGGGGTTCAGACTTTGATCCCAAAGGCAAAAGCCAGGGCGAAATCATGCGCTTCTGCCAATCGCTGATGACCGAGCTTTATCGTCACCTAGGCCCAGATACCGACGTACCAGCCGGGGATATCGGCGTAGGTGGCCGCGAAGTGGGCTTTATGGCCGGCATGATGAAAAAACTGTCCAACAACACCAGTTGCGTATTCACCGGCAAAGGCCTGTCGTTCGGCGGCAGCCTGATCCGCCCGGAAGCTACCGGTTACGGCCTGGTGTACTTCACCGATTCAATGCTGCAGCGCCATGGCTTGGGCTTTGAAGGGATGCGTGTCGCAGTTTCCGGCTCCGGTAACGTGGCGCAATACACTATTGAGAAAGCGTTGGAGCTGGATGCACGGGTGATCACCGTTTCCGATTCCGGCGGTACCGTAGTGGATGAAGCGGGCTTCACCACTGAAAAACTGGCACATCTGGCCGAAATCAAAAACCAGCGCTATGGCCGGGTTGCCGATTACGCCCGCGAGCGTGGCCTGACCTATCTGGCCGGTGAAAGCCCGTGGAACGTGCCGGTGGATATCGCCCTGCCTTGTGCCACCCAGAACGAGCTGGATCTGGAAGCCGCACAGGTGCTGATCCGCAACGGGGTCAAAGCCGTGGCAGAAGGCGCTAATATGCCAACCACCATCCAGGCTACCGATGCCTTCCTGGAAGCGGGCGTACTGTTCGCACCGGGCAAAGCCGCCAACGCCGGTGGTGTTGCCACTTCCGGGCTGGAGATGGCGCAAAACGCCGCGCGCCTTAACTGGCGGGCAGAGAAGGTCGATATCCGTTTACGTCACATCATGGCGGATATCCATCAGTCCTGCGTCGAGTACGGCGGCGAAGGCAAGCAAACGCATTATGTTCACGGCGCCAACATTGCCGGGTTCGTTAAGATTGCCGATGCGATGCTGGCTCAAGGCGTGCTCTAACCTTACCCTTGAATGAGAAATGCCGGCGAATATGCCGGCATTTTTTATCGGATTGGCAGTGGCTTAGCCTCAATTAATGGCTTCGATAATCACCAACCGATCGTTCAAGCGCTGTTTGATGACTGGATCGGTCGCCTCTTGCGCCTGTTTTTGCAGCGCCGCAACCTGTTGCTTCATCATTTGCGGATCGCTAAATAGCAGTTCTTTGACGTTGATGGAGGCCACGTTGGTATAGCGCCCATCATCGGTAGTTGGCACGCTGATTTTGCCGTCATTGAGCAACTTGTCCACAATCTTGCGCTCACGTTCATACCCTTCCAGCCCCACCAGCTTCCAGCGGTGCATCGCTTTGCCCTGGTATTCGCCCTTCTTCACCTCGGTCAGATAGCGAATAGTGAGATTACGGATAGTCCCTGCCTCCTCGCCGAACTCCGCTTTGGTATCTGACAGCACCGGGAACTGCATACCCTCCAGTACGCCACCTTTCTGCGTCAGGTGACCCATGCGATAGCTGTTCATCCCCAACTGGATCGGCGTGCTGTCGGTCACTGGAGTGCCGTCGTTCAATTTCAACTCGGTGATGCGCTGCCCAACGGGTTTACGCAGATCGATGGTATAGGTCACGCCATCAAAGAAGTCATTGGTTGAGTATTTGGACGATCGGCGCTGTGGGTTAAAGCTGTAGGTGACATCGCCATCATGCTGCTGGTTGAAGTAGTCCGCTGACCACTCCATGTACTTTTTCAGCTCTTTACCGGTCAGTTGGTAGACGGTGATTTCGCCACCGGCATATTGATAGTTGAAGGCGATATCCTTGGCGGTAATGGTGCCCACGTTCAGCTTCGGCCTGTCGTTATCAATCTGCAACGCGATCACCTGCGCCTTAGGTGCGTAGTGTCGGGCCGCTTCCTGATACAGGGCGCTGATGCCGGTATCCTGAATATGTACCTGCGGGATGCCTTTCACCGCATCTGGTGGCACCAGATCCTGGCCAGTCAGCTGCGCAATCGGCCGGTTGGCGTTGGCACGCAGGATGGTGTGGAACGGCTGGTAGATCTCTTCGAGCTTTTTGTCGGAACTGATGCCTTTAATCGGGTAGGTGTAGCTGTCTTTATTGATCAGCACGTATTTGCCGTTTTGCTGCTCAAATTGCAGATCGATGCGCGACAGCGCACGACCGTATTTGTCCGGCTCGGTGACGATCACACCGTTGATCACCTCTTTATCCACCTTGACGTGCATATGCCCGGCAACGATCGCCGCCAACTCTGGGTTGGCCCGCGCGATATCGCCCACGCCGGTGCCCGGCCGCTGGTTCTCATTATCGATCCCCATATGGGCCACCAGCACGATGGCGTCCACCTGGCCGTGGATCTGCTGGATCACCTTTTTCACCGCCTGCACCGGATTGGTAAACGTCAGGCCGTCGATGCGATCGGTGCCCTTGGCAAATTCGGCGGTCATCGGCGTATCCATACCGATAATGCCAATCTTCACCCCCTGGCGCTCAACGATCTTATAGGCGGGCAGGTAAGGCTTGCCGCTGTCCCAGAGAATATTCCCCGCCAGCGCGGTGCCTTTGAACTGGCTGAGTGGGGTTGCCAGCGCCTTCAGGCCAAAATCGAACTCGTGGTTACCCATCACCCATACGTCGTAGTCCAACGCGTTAAAGCCGAGGATCATCGGGCTGGTTTTGTCATTCTTGAAGGTTTCAACAAAGTTGCCCTGAATGGTATCCCCGGCGTCTACCAGGATCACGTTCGGCTGCTGGGCACGGACTTTATGCACCTGGGTGGCAATCTGGCTGAGGCTGCCCGCCAGGTTCTCGGTGTCGGTAGAGTAATCCCAAGGCACGAAGGTGCCATGCAGATCGGAGGTGCCCAGAATGGTGATATTTACCGGTTCAGCGGCCATGGCAGAGGTACTCAAGCAAAGCAGCAGGGAAAGCAGCGTCTTTTTCATCATGTTGTTTCATTATAGTTGATTGTAATTAAACAGGATTATGCGACGCACATCTCAGCGTTACCAGTGACATTGCAGAATGAGCATGGGAAATGTGAGGAGGGTCTATGAATTCCCCCTCACCCCAACCCTCTCCCGCAGGGAGAGGGAGCTGTTAGCCCCTGCTTTTTTGGAAGTAAAGAGGTCATCTCATCAAACTCGATCGTCCCCTTATCCAAAGTGCGTCACCGGATTTTCAGACACACTCGATCGGTTCCCAACAGGGAGAGGGAGCTGCAACAGTGATGGGAATGAGTTAAGCAATGACAGTTGCAAAGGTCGAACGAACAAGCCAAGCTGTGGCACATTCGGTCCCCTCTCCTTTTGGGAGAGGGTTAGGGTGAGGGTGAAAACGTTTATCTTACAAAGGCATATAAATATCGAAACGGTGATTCTTGGTGGTCGTGGCTGCATGAGCAGGAACGTCGGCCAGCGGAGGGGCATAATCCGGTCGTTTCACCACGACCCTTTTGGTAGCCAGCCTGCGGGCTGGCTCCAGCAAGCCATCGGCATCATCATCACTGCCCACCAGCGACTGAAATACCCGCATCTCTTTTTTCACCAACGCGCTCTTCTGCTTATGCGGATACATTGGGTCGAGATACACCACTTCCGGGCGTGGATCGAGATCGCTCAGCGCCGTCAGGCTGGAGGCATGAAGCAACGTCATGCGTTCACGTAGCCAAGGGCCGATCTCCGCGTCCTGATAGCCCCGTTGCAGGCCGTCTTCCAGCAACGCAGCTACGACTGGATCACGCTCCAACATGCGAACCTGGCAACCCAGCGATGCCAAAACAAACGCGTCACGCCCTAACCCGGCAGTGGCATCCACCACGCTAGGCACATAGCTGCCTTTGATACCTACCGCTTTGGCCACAGCTTCGCCACGGCCGCCGCCGAAACGCCGCCGATGGGCCATCGGGCCAGCGATAAAATCGACGTAGATAGCGCCAAGCTTTGGCTCGTCGCGCTTGCGCAGCTCCAACCGTTCTGGCGTCAGCACCAGCGCCATCGTCGCATCTTCGTCGCTGGTTAGCTGCCAACGATCGGCCAAAATAGACAAGGCGCCGGGATCGGCGCCTGCTTCACACAATAAAAACACGCTCACTTGGCGGGTTACCCTTTAATACCGTAATGGCGCAGCATAGCATCCAGCTTCGGTTCACGGCCACGGAAGCGTTTGAACAATTCCATCGGCTCTTCGGAACCCCCGCGTGACAGGATGTTATCGAGGAAGGATTGACCGGTTTCAGCGTTGAAAATCCCTTCGTCTTCAAAGCGCGAGTAGGCATCTGCCGACAACACTTCCGCCCACAGGTAGCTGTAGTAACCCGCCGCATAGCCACCAGCAAAGATATGGCTGAATGCGTGTGGGAAACGGCCCCAGCTTGGTGAAGGCACCACCGCCACCATTTTCTTCACTTCGGCCAGGGTTGGCAGGATCTGCGCCCCTTTTTCCGGGCTGTATTCGGCGTGCATACGGAAATCGAACAGGCCAAACTCCAGCTGACGCAGGATAAACAGCGCTGCCTGATAGTTTTTCGCTTCCAGCATTTTGTCCAGCAGGGCTTTCGGCAGTGGTTCGCCAGTCTGGAAGTGACCAGAGATAAATGCCAACGCCTCCGGCTCCCAGCACCAGTTTTCCATAAACTGGCTTGGCAGCTCTACCGCATCCCAAGGCACACCGTTGATACCAGAAACCCCGGCGGTATCGATCTGCGTCAGCATATGGTGCAGACCGTGGCCAAACTCATGGAACAGCGTGGTGACTTCGTTATGAGTAAACAGCGCCGGCTGGTCGCCCAGCGGGCGGTTAAAGTTACAGGTCAGATAAGCCACCGGCTTTTGCAATTCGCCATTGGCTTTGCGCAGGCTGCCGACGCAATCATCCATCCATGCACCACCGCGCTTGTTCTCGCGGGCATACAAGTCCAGATAGAAGCTGCCACGCAGTTCACCTTTGGCATCGAACAGATCGAAGAAACGCACCTCCGGATGCCAGGTATCGACACCCTGACGCTCTTTGGCGGTGATGCCGTAAATACGGTTAACCACTTCGAACAGCCCTTCCAGCACGCGCTGTTCCGGGAAGTATGGGCGCAGTTGCTCATCACTGATGGAGAACAGATGTTGCTTCTGTTTTTCTCCGTAATAACTGATATCCCAAGCCTCTAGCTCATCCACACCATAGTGCTGCTTGGCAAAGGCACGTAGCTGTGCCAGTTCCTGTTCTGCCTGAGGACGAGCACGCTTGGCCAGATCGCTCAGGAAACCGAGCACCTGCTCCGGGCTTTCTGCCATCTTGGTCGCCAGTGATTTATCCGCATAGCTGGCAAAACCCAGCAGCTGTGCCAGTTCGTGGCGCAGAGCTAGCGTTTCCGCCATCACTTCGCTGTTATCCCACTTACCGGCATTTGGCCCCTGATCGGAGGCGCGGGTGGTGAAGGCACGATACATCTCTTCACGCAGCGCCTGGTTATCGGCATAGGTCATCACCGGCAAATAGCTCGGCATGTCCAGCGTCAGCAACCAGCCTTCCTGCTCCTTAGCCTGTGCCATCGCCTGGGCTTGGGCCAGTGCGCTTTCCGGCAGGCCGCTCAGCTCATTCACATCGGTGATCAATTTGCTCCAACCCATGGTGGCATCGAGCACATTGTTGCTGTAGGTCGAGCCCAGTTCGGACAGACGCGCCACGATCTCGCCGTAACGCTTTTGTTTTTCCTTTGGCAGGCCAATGCCCGACAGCTCAAAATCACGCAGCGCGTTTTCTACCGACTTGCGCTGTGGCGCAGTCAGTTTGGCAAAACCTTCGCCCTCTTTCAGATTACGATAGGCCTGGTACAGCCCTTCATGCTGACCCACCCAAGTACCGTATTCGGAAAGCAGCGGCAGCGCCTGTTCGTAAGCTTCGCGCAGTTCCGGGCTGTTTTTTACCGAGTTTAGGTGACCAATAGGTGACCAGATGCGTGACAGGCGATCGTCAGATTCGGCCAGCGGCTGACATAGATTTTCCCAGGTAAACGGCCCCGGTTGTGCCACGACGCGCTCAACCGCAGCACGGCAGTCGGCCAGTGCGGATGTCACCGCGGGGACGATATCTTCAGGGCGAATGGCAGAAAACGGCGGTAAGGCAAACGGTGTCAGCAACGCATTGGTCATAGAGGAAGTCCTGATTAGGGTGGTGGACCCGATGCGCACATCAGGCCAGACAAAGATAAACTTCTATCTAACATGGTGCCAACTGACGGGAAAATCAATGGTCAAGCGTGTGATTGCATCCGTTTCTTCACTAACGCGGATCGTTTAGTGAAGAAGATAAGCCACGATTGCATTAAGTAGGAAGGCGACCCCGCTAAGGACATATAAAACACTCTCATTTTCATTAATATCCATTTCGAGACACGTGCATATGCATACAATGCACTTGATAAATCATTTTTATTTATTGATAAAGCTTATATTCTGAGTTAAAAAATCAAGTCTATGCGCTAAAAACCATGTTAATTAAGCTTAATTTGATACAGAATGGTTTGGCGTTCTTTTTAACCGATCTCAGTCAATTACATTACAAGGAGTTTATGATGGCAAATAATATTTACGTGGCGATTAACGGAAAACAGCAAGGGTTGATATCGGCAGGGTGTTCTACAGCGGATTCAATCGGCAACAAGCACCAGTTAGGCCACGAAAACCAGATACTGGTTCTTAAGCTCGCGCATAACATCAGCCGGGGCGAAAATGTGATGCATAACCCAGTGATTTTTGTTAAGCCTCAGGATAAATCATCCCCTTTGTTTTTGCTGGCTATTTCTAATAACGAGTTGCTTAACCTTAAGTTTGATTTTTACCGCACATCGCAAAATGGTGCTCAAGAGTTGTACTACACGATCGAACTCAGAGAGGCGACCATCGTAGATTTCAACATAAACTATCCCCACTGCTTAACGCATTCTAGTGCACAACCCGAAGAAATTATCTCTGTACGTTATAAAGATATTATTTGCCAGCACCATATCGCTGGCACATCAGGTTATAGCGTATGGGACGACAGAGTTTATTAACGACTAGCTGGGTCTCTTTTACCAAGAGGCCCTAACGTCTATAAACTGCTCTGGGTCTTTTAAGCACTTGGGTTCCTCTTTTTTTACATTCGCTGACATCTTTGATATAGAGTGTCTCCCCATATATACTTTTTTTCCAACAGATACCATAACCATGTTGATCCAATGCGGTGGTAAAATGCCAATTAAATAGAGTCGCAACAATCATACCAAGCATGGTGATTCGACAAGACCATATCGTTATCATTTTAAATCTAATGAAATCCTTATCACCAGTAAAAAAAGAATACCCTCCTATAATGATAAGCAAGACACTGACTGGCCACGCAGAGATAATATAAGTGCCGAGTCTATTGAACGACACGACTGAGGGAAAACTAAAGCTAACCATGTAGTTACCTACCAGCGGGAAAATCAATAGAATACCCATAACACCGATGAACAAAACTAATAATGCACTTAGTCTTTCTTGCATTGTGGCCTTTATCGTATTTTTCCTTTGTGATTTTTTCATATTTTATTATAAATCAATTGATTATTGATTGCTTCCTCACCACATTTATTACATCACCCACTATATTCGCAGTAGACAAAAGAGACAAAAAATCTATTTTATTCCTATGATCAAGACCCTACTACCACCTGCACAATTTGCATATTTTTTAGTAAGCTGATCTTGGTTTTCTAAGTACCTCTGACCCTCTTTTTTTACATTCCTCGGCATCTTTGATATAGAGTGTCTCTGAGTAAAAACTTCTTTTCCAACAAGTGCCATAGCCTTTTTTATATAGCGAGGTAGTGAAGTAAAAATTAAAAATAGTCACAATGGCAAACAAGAATGCCGTTAGATATATACATAACATGATAAATTTCTTTATTTTTTTAAAATCTTTCCTTCTTGTAACCAAGACATACCCTGACATCACCATCATCATTAAGAATCCAAAAAAACCTGCCACTACATAATTCGCCATTAGATAAAATGACACAACATCTGGGTATGATAAGTAAGGTAATAGTTCTTTTTTTAAAATATATGGTGTAAATAAAACCCCAAGCAACCCAAAAATAAAGGTAAAGAGAAAGCTAAGTATCTCAGTAAAGGTTGTTTCTAAATCAATTTTATTTTTCATACTTCACTATCATCATATTAACCGGTGATTCTATTTTTGGTAAGCTGGTCTTGGTTTTCTAAGTACCTCTGACCCTCTTTTTTTACATTCCTCGGCATCTTTAATATAGACCGTCTCCGAATACAAGCTTCTTTTCCAACAGGTGCCATAGCCATGCTGATCCAACACTGTGGTAAAATGCCAATTAAAAATAAAGGCGACAACAAGCAAAAAAGCGGTAAGGCGCAAAGAGTATATAAGTATAGGCTTGAATTTAGCCAGATAATTTTTGCCGGTAATAGACAAATGGAAGAACATAAGGAAATATACGGCACTTGCAGGAATGATTGCTAAAATGAAAGTTTCTAACCTGTTAAATGAAATAACATCAGGATAGGTAAAGCTGATGATATAGTTGCTAATAATACTTGGTGCAAAAATGCAACCTAAAGAAAAAATCCCGGCGACAAGCAAAGAACTTAAACGCTCTTTTATTGTAACTGTCTCGCCCACGTTGGCTATTAATTTATTCTTCATGGTTTATTGTATAAAATTTGGCTATTTGTTCCTAACACACTTGAAACTCTTGGTGTCTGCACTTCCATTTCCTTTATTTTTTCTATAATTTTATTAGTGATTCCATATTCCCGGTCTAAATACTCTAGACCCATCGTAATAAAAAATGCCACAATGGCGACACCAATAATAGCACCACCTAAGGAAACAGCCGCTCCTATTAACAACGCGGACGATGTTGCTCTCATGATAACAGTAACGACAACCGCTTTGACAATATCACTAGTTACATTTCCTAAAAAACTAGCCGCAGTGCTTTCATCCTTTAGTATAAACTCCAAGCTACGGTAGGCCAAAGAGACATATATACTCCATTTCATACCCTGTATAGCAGTATGATTAAGCCCTTTTACCCCGACCCCAATCTGCACAATTTGCATATTATTTAACGAATAACGCGTTCCATTTAAGATCCGTCTAATACCTGGGTAGCCGGTGATCTTGATTAGCTTCTCACCGTTTCTTCCGACATAAATGATAGCGGCTATCCCAAAGCCCCCCAACTTCCTGACCAGATCCGCCGCAGAATAAAAATCCTTCGCGTTGCCGCTATAGGTGGCAGCATATCCCAGATAGTCCAGGCCTTCATCACGGGTGATATTGAGAAAGCCCTCATCAAGCTGCCGATCGCCTCGGCCAAACTCTCCAAAGCACTCCAGAACATCATAGGCTTCTTCTTTGGTAAGCAGCATGATGTGACGCTGTTCGGCTTTCATGCAAGCTTGGAATTTTTCTTCCGCAATTCGTCGGGCATAGGCACCATGATCGGGTGGTGTGGGGAAAAGAGTGGAATTATTTCCCGTGAGATAGTTGGGGTATATTCTATCTTTCATGGCGGCCTCCGGTTGCCTTATAAAAAAGTATCTCCATTTACTCATCCACTAATATAATTGAAATTCAGCATTGTATAAAGAACAATCAAAATAATTCCCTTATAGCTATCACCCATTCTTGCCTATACCAGCGTAGCTCCCCCCAGGCTGCAACGCTTTTCGCTTTTTACCAGCAAGGCGGTTTATACTTGGTAGCTTAAATTCGTTGATCTACGAGTTTGCAGTAAACACGCAGAACTCTTTTGCATTTAATGAGTTGATTTTATTGAAAATAACTCGAAAATCAGGAAACACAAAACGCCATGTTAAGTTACCGCCACAGTTTTCACGCCGGCAACCACGCCGACGTGCTCAAGCACACCGTTCAGAGCCTGATCATTGAGGCGCTGAAAGAAAAAGATAAGCCGCTGCTGTACCTGGATACCCACTCCGGTGCCGGGCGCTATCAGCTGAGCGGTGAGCATGCCGAGCGCACCGGGGAATACCTGGAAGGCATCGGCCTACTGTGGCAACGTGACGATCTGCCAGAAGAGCTGGCGGCCTACATGAGCGTAGTGCACAACTTCAACCGCTCCGGCACCCTGCGTTACTACCCAGGCTCACCGCTGATCGCCCGCCAGCTGCTGCGCCCGCAGGATAAAATCCATCTGACAGAGCTGCACCCAAGCGATTTCCCGCTGCTGCGTAACGAATTCCAGAAAGACGAGCGCGCCAAAGTGCAACGTGCCGATGGTTACCAGCAGTTAAAATCCCAATTACCACCTCCGTCACGCCGTGGCCTGATCCTGATGGACCCGCCGTATGAGATGAAAACCGATTATCAAGACGTGGTGAAAGGCATTCAGGAAGGCTACAAGCGTTTTGCCACCGGCACCTATGCTCTGTGGTATCCGGTGGTGATGCGCCAGCAGATCAAACGCATGCTCAAAGAGCTGGAGGCGACCAGCATCCGCCGTATCCTGCAAATCGAGCTGGCGGTGAAGCCCGACAGCGATCAACGCGGGATGACGGCTTCAGGCATGATCGTGATTAACCCACCTTGGAAGCTGGAACAGCAGATGAACACCGTGCTGCCGTGGCTACACAAGGTACTGGTGCCGTCCGGTATCGGTCACCACCTGGTGAACTGGGTCGTACCAGAATAAGATCGATGATGGTCGCCTGCCTGGGCGGCCATCCGCTTTTCCCTTCGCTATCCCACCCTGCTTGCTCCTTATTTTACCTCGATCTTTTGCCGATCCTCATCACAACCGCAAAATAACTGTTTGCTTATTTTAACTTTCGATTAGATGATAACCATCGAAAGATAACGTAACCAAAGAAAACAGGAGGCAGGCGGTGTACATCATTTCGACCAACAATATGCTGCAGAAGGCACAACAACAGGGCTATGCCGTACCAGCCTTCAACATTCATAACCTGGAAACCATGCAGGTGGTGGCTGAAACCGCCGCACACATGCGCTCACCGGTGATCCTGGCCGGTACGCCCGGCACCTATCTCTATGCGGGAACGGCTAACGTGGTCGCCATTGTCAAACAGTTGGCCGCCGAATACCGCATCCCGCTGGCGGTGCATCTGGATCACCATGAGGCCCTGCAAGATATTCAAACCAAAGTACATGCAGGGATCCGCTCGGCCATGATTGATGGCTCGCACCTGCCCTTCGCGGAAAATATCGCGCTGGTGCGGCAGGTGACCGAGTTTTGCCATCGTTATGATGTCAGCGTTGAGGCAGAGCTGGGGCGGCTTGGCGGCGTTGAGGATGGCATCAGCGTCGATGCCAAGGATGCCCGCTATACCTCGCCGCAGCAGGCCGAGGAGTTTGTGCGTTCCACCGGCATCGATTCACTGGCGGTGGCGATTGGTACGGCGCATGGACTTTACCAGGGCAAGCCAGAGCTGGATTTCATCCGCCTTGGGCAGATCCGCGACAGGGTCAGCGTGCCATTGGTGCTGCATGGTGCGTCGGGTTTGCCAGACGCTGATATTCAGCAGGCGATTCGGCTGGGGGTCTGCAAGGTGAACGTGGCGACGGAGCTTAAGATCGCCTTTTCCGATGCGCTGAAACAGCATCTGGCGGAGCATCCGCAGGCCAACGACCCGCGCCACTATATGCAGCCCGCCAAGCTGGCCATGCAGCAGGTGGTGCAAAAGGTGATTCAGGTTTGTGGCTGTGAAGGCAGGCTGTGACCTGCGCCAACACAGTGATTGCCCCTCACCCTCTCCCACAGGGGGAGGGGACCGATCGAGTTTAATGAGATGACCTCTTTACTTCCAAAAGAGCACGGGCTAACAGCCCCCTCTCACTAAAGGAGAAGGTTGGGGTGAGGGGCATCCTCTCGTCACAATAACCGCTTTCACTTTATTGCGTATGCCGATCCCTTTTCTTACCAGATATTTATAATTAACTGATTTTAAATAACTAAATCCCCCCTATCCGTTAACTTACTCCCTCACACTGAAAGCACCAGCACGGAAAAATAGCGGTAAAGTTTTCGATCTTGATCACGAATAATAGAAAAGTGCATTGCTAACCTTTCGAAACATTACGATTATATTCGTAAGAAAACGGAGGGTAGGATGAAAAATATAATCGCACGACATAAAGCAGGGGAGCCGATCGGGATCTGCTCTGTCTGTTCGGCACACCCATTAGTCATTGAAGCCGCATTACGCCTGGATCTGCACAGCGATCGCCAGGTGCTGATCGAGGCCACATCCAACCAGGTTAATCAGTTTGGCGGTTACACCGGCATGAAACCGGCGGATTTCCGGCAGTTTGTCTGCGATATTGCGGCAACCGTCGGCTTTCCGCTCTCCCGGCTGCTGTTAGGGGGCGACCATCTAGGCCCGAACTGTTGGCAAAATGAACCCGCCGCCAGCGCAATGGCGAAAGCGGAAGTGTTGATCGCCGACTACGTCACCGCCGGATTCAGCAAGATCCATCTGGATGCGTCCATGTCCTGCGCCGACGATCCGATCCCGTTAGATCCCCACGTGGTGGCAGAACGCGCCGCCCGCCTGTGTCAGGTCGCCGAACGGGTCGCTACCCCAGAGCAAAAACAGCAGCTGACCTATGTGATTGGGACCGAGGTGCCAGTTCCTGGAGGAGAATCTTCCGCCATTGGCAACGTACATATCACTCACGCGACGGATGCCGCCGCCACGCTGGAAACTCACTATCAGGCGTTCCGCCAGGCCGGGTTGGCAGCGGCGATCCCGAGGATCATCGCCGTGGTAGTGCAGCCAGGGGTGGAGTTCGACCATTCACAGGTGATCGCTTACCAACCACAGCTAGCCCGCGAGCTCTCCCAGTTTATTACCACCACGCCGCTGGTTTATGAGGCGCACTCTACCGATTACCAAACGCGTGAAGCCTATCAGCAGCTGGTGCGCGATCACTTCGCCATTCTCAAAGTTGGCCCGGCCCTGACGTTCGCCCTGCGCGAAGCGGTGTTTGCTCTGGCCAATATCGAACAGGCCCTGATTGCCCCGGAAAAACGTAGCCAGATCCTGGCGGTGATTGACGCCGTCATGCTCGACGAACCGGATTACTGGAAAAAGTATTATCACCCGACGTTCAGCCGCTCGCTGATCGACCTGCATTTCAGCCTGTCGGACCGTATCCGCTACTACTGGCCCCACCCGCGTATCGCCCAAAGTATGACGACGCTGCTCAATAACCTCGACCAGCAAGAGATCCCCGCAGGCCTACTGAGCCAATACTTCCCGCTGCAGTATCAGCGAGTGATGGAACGCAAGCTGGCGAAACAGCCCCACGCACTGATGATCGACAAAATTCAGGATGTGCTGCGCGCTTATCGCTTCGGCTGTGCCCCCGCAGAGCAAGCCAAAAATGCCGAGGAGATAGCCCATGTATAACAGCCAACTGTTCGTTCGCACTGGCATCAGCTTTGCCGACGCACAGCAGGCGCTGGAGCACATTGGCGTCACCATGCTCAACGCCGGGGTCGTTCACAACAGCTACCCGCAGGCATTGCTGGTACGTGAGAGCGCTTATCCCACTGGCATCGCCCTTGAGCAGCACGCGGTCGCCATCCCCCATTGTGAAGCGGAGCATGCACGTGCCCCGGCTATTTATCTGATCCGCCCTGACCAGGCCGTACCCTTCGCTCAGGCGGATGATGACGGCACGATCGACGTTGCCCTGATTATCGCGCTGATCGTCACCGACCCGGCGGCGCAGTTGGTTTTACTGCGCACGCTGTTTGGCCAGTTGCAGCACCCCGAGTTTATCGCTGCACTTCTGACCGCCCCCGAGGACCAATTGGGCGAAATTTTTGCCCAGCGGGTTTTCACTTCGCCCTCCCGACCACAACAAAAAACAGAATATGAAGGAGCCACACTGTGAAACGTAAAATTATTGTTGCCTGCGGCGGTGCCGTTGCCACCTCGACCATGGCCGCAGAAGAGATCAAAGAGCTTTGCGCGGAGCACAACATCGAGCTGGACTTGGTGCAGTGCCGCGTGACCGAGATTGAAACCTATATGGACGATGCCGATCTGATCTGTACCACCGCCCGCGTCGACCGGCAGTTTGGCGATATACCGTTGGTGCACGGCATGCCGTTTATTTCCGGTGTCGGCATCGATGCGCTGAAACAAAAAATACTGACCATTCTGACGGAGTAGCCCATGTTTACCGACATCATGCGTTATATCCTCGATCTCGGCCCTACGGTGATGCTGCCTATCGTGATCATCATCTTCTCGCTGATTTTAGGGATGAAATTAGGGGATTCATTTAAATCCGGCATTCATATCGGCATCGGCTTTGTCGGTATCGGGCTGGTTATCGGCCTGATGCTGGACTCGATCGGCCCAGCGGCAAAATCGATGGCCGAGCAGTTCCAGATCAACCTGCACGTGGTGGATATCGGTTGGCCAGGCTCATCACCGATGACCTGGGCCTCGCAGATTGCCCTGATCGCCATCCCGGTAGCGATTGCGGTCAACATCGTGATGTTGCTGACGCGTATGACCCGAGTGGTTAACGTGGATATCTGGAACATCTGGCACATGACCTTTACCGGGGCCATGGTGCATCTGGCCACCGGTTCATACTGGCTGGGTATGCTGGGCGTGGTGGTGCATGCCGCCTTCGTTTACAAGCTGGGGGACTGGTTCGCCAAAGACACCCGCGACTTCTTCGGGCTGGAAGGGATTGCCATTCCGCACGGCACCTCCGCCTATATGGGGCCGATTGCCGTGCTGGTGGACACCATTATCGAGAAGATCCCCGGCCTGAACCGTATTCACTTCAGCGCAGACGACGTACAGAAACGCTTTGGCCCGTTCGGCGAGCCGGTGACCGTCGGCTTTGTGATGGGGCTGATTATCGGTGCGCTGGCCGGTTATGACCTGAAGGGCATTCTACAACTGGCGGTGAAAACCGCTGCCGTGATGCTGCTGATGCCACGGGTGATCAAACCGATCATGGATGGCCTGACGCCCATCGCCAAGCATGCCCGTAAACGCCTGCAAGCACGCTTTGGTGGCCAGGAGTTCCTTATCGGCCTCGACCCGGCGCTGCTGCTGGGCCATACCGCCGTGGTCTCCGCCAGCCTGATCTTTATCCCGCTGACCATTCTGATCGCCGTGATCGTCCCAGGTAACCAGGTGCTGCCGTTTGGCGATCTGGCAACCATCGGCTTCTTTGTGGCCCTCGCCGTGGCGGTGCATCAGGGCAACCTGTTCCGCACGCTGATCTCGGGTTTTATCATCATGAGCATCACGCTGTGGATCGCCACCCAAACCATCGGGCTGCATACCCAATTGGCTGCCAATGCTGGTGCGCTGAAAGCGGGCGGCGTGGTGGCCTCGATGGACCAAGGCGGCTCACCGATCACCTACCTGCTGATCCAACTGCTCACCTGGCAAAACGTGGTGGGTCTGGTCGTTATCGGCGTCATTTACGCCATTGGGGTGTTCCTCACCTGGCGCCGTGCCCGTCAATTTGCCCAGGCTGAAGCCACCGCCAAGCAACAGGCCAGCCAAAGCCTCAACGCCATGTCCTAATCCTTCGGGGGAGCCCGCCTCCCCCAATCTATTCTCTACGGAGTTCAAGCTATGCAATCAGTCGTGATCCACACGGAGGGAGAAGTGCGCGTTGAAGAACGCCCCGCTCCTGCTATTGAGGCCGCCGATGAGGTGTTGGTTCGGGTGGCGTATTCCGGGCTATGCGGTTCGGATATCCCCCGCATCTTCGCCAAAGGCGCGCATTTCTACCCGATTACCCTGGGGCATGAGTTCAGTGGCCGGGTCGTGGCCTGTGGCGAGCGGGTTACCGATCTGCAACAGCATGATGCCGTGGCCTGCGTCCCTTTGTTACCGTGCTTTAACTGCCCGGAATGCCAGCGCCATTACTATTCGCTGTGCAAGCATTACCAGTTCGTCGGTTCACGCAGCCACGGTGGCAACGCCGAGTTTATCGTAGTCAAACGCGCCAATCTGGTGAAATTGCCTGCCAACGTCAGTTTATTGCAGGGGGCATTTATTGAGCCCATCACCGTCGGCCTGCATGCCATTCAGTTGGCTGGGGGCTGCCAAGGCAAAGAGGTGATCATCATTGGTGCCGGCACCATCGGCCAACTGGCGATCCAATGTGCCCGCGCGATGGGCGCACGCAGCGTCACGGCGATCGATATCAATGACGACCGGCTCAAGCTGGCACGGCAGATCGGTGCAGAAAACGCGTTTAACAGCGCGGAGCTTAGCCCCTCCGAGATAGCCGAACGCTTACAGGAAAGGCGCTTTGATCAGTTGATTCTGGAAACCGCTGGCACGCCACAAACGGTCGGACTGGCGCTGGATATCGCCGGGCCACGGGCACAAATCGCGCTGGTGGGGACGCTCCATAAGGACCTGCACCTGTCTTACAGCACCTTCAGCCAGATCCTGCGCAAGGAACTGACGCTGCTGGGCAGTTGGATGAACTATTCGGCCCCGTGGCCAGGGGAAGAATGGCAACAGGCCATGAAGCTGTTCCAATCGGCGGATCTGGCTCTGGAGCCGTTGATTGCCAGCATCGATCGCCCGCAGCAATACGCCGCCAGCGTTGCAGCCCTGGCCGGTAAGCCGATGCAGGGGAAAATCATGCTCAAGCTTGGCGAAGGGTGATATTTAGCCAATGGCTGCACGGGTGCAGCCATTATTTTGCCTCAAATCCCATCACCTTGATCTTTATGCTCCCCTTTCATATCCCTTTCGCATAAAATAAAAGCAAAACATTTCGATAGGTCAGGATGATGAACTCTTTTGAAAGACGAAATAAAATTGTCGACCTGGTTCAGCAGAACGGCAGCATCTTGGTTAGCGATCTTTCGAATTCCTTCGGAATTTCTGAGGTTACCATCCGCGCTGACCTGCGCCTGCTGGAAGAAAAAGGCCTGCTGATCCGCTTCCACGGCGGTGCAGCCAGGCCGGGCAGCCAGTTGGAGCAGGAGGCCGAGGTGCCGAAAACCACCGGTGAGGTCATCCTGGAGGAACGCTACCAGCTGGCTAAAGACCCGAAAAAGCGCATTGCCTTAAAGGCAGCAGCGATGGTCAACCCCGGCGATACGGTGATCCTCGACAGCGGCAGCACCACCATGCTGATCGCCGAAGAGCTGGTGAAGATGGGCAATATCACGGTGATCACCAATAACCTGCCCGCCGCCTTTGCGCTTTCCGACAATAAAGACATCACGCTGGTGCTGTGTGGCGGCACGCTGCGCCACAAAACGCGCTCCATGCACGGCTCCATCGCGGAGCTCTCCCTACAGGGCATTGCCGGTGACGTGATGTTCGTCGGGGCCGACGGGTTGGATGCCACCAACGGCATCACCACCTTTAATGAAGGCTACTCGATCAGCGGCGTGATGGCTCAGGCAGCCAAGCGCGTGGTCGCGGTGGTCGATTCCACCAAGTTCGGCCGCAGGGGTTTCAACCTGGTGCTGTCGATGAGCCAGATTGACATGATCATTACCGATACCGGCATCAGCAGTGCCGATCGCCAAGCGCTCGATCGGGCAAAACCCGAACTGGTTATCGTGTAAAATCAACCGGGCAGAGGATCAAGCCTCTGCCTATTACAGCCATCGACGCAATCTTTGCGACAACCCCCAGTCAGGCGTTAAACTCTTACCCTTCTCGAATCACACAACTCATGGAAAACCCAGATGACGAAACATTACGATTATCTAGCAATTGGCGGCGGTAGCGGCGGTATCGCATCGATCAACCGGGCAGCCATGTATGGCCAGAAATGCGCACTGATTGAAGCCAAAGAACTTGGCGGCACCTGCGTTAACGTGGGTTGTGTCCCGAAAAAAGTCATGTGGCATGCGGCGCAAATCGCCGAGGCCATCCACCAATACGGCCCGGATTACGGCTTCGATACCACCGTCAACGCCTTTGACTGGAAACGCCTGATCGCCAACCGTACTGCCTACATCGATCGTATTCATACTTCCTACGACAACGTGCTGGGCAAAAACAAGGTCGACGTGATCAAAGGTTTTGCCCGTTTTATTGACGCGCATACCGTAGAAGTCAACGGCGAGAAAATCACCGCAGACCATATTCTGATCGCTACCGGTGGCCGCCCGAGCCATCCGTCGATCCCTGGTGCCGAATACGGCATCGACTCCGACGGCTTCTTTGAGCTGGATGCCATGCCAAAACGCGTGGCAGTGGTGGGTGCTGGCTACATCGCGGTAGAAATTGCCGGCGTAATGAACGCGCTGGGAGCGGAAACGCATCTGTTCGTGCGTAAACACGCCCCGCTGCGTACCTTCGATCCGATGATTGTAGAAACCCTGGTTGAGGTGATGAACACCGAAGGGCCAACCCTGCACACCGAATCCATTCCAAAATCCATCGTTAAAAACGCCGACGGCAGCCTGACGCTGGCGTTGGAAAACGGCAAAGAGTTCACCGTGGACAGCCTGGTCTGGGCCATCGGCCGCGAACCAGCGACCGATAATCTGAACCTGGCGGTCACCGGCGTGAAAACCAATGCCAAAGGTTACATCGAGGTCGACAAATTCCAGAACACCAACGTGAAAGGCATCTACGCGGTAGGTGACAACACCGGTGCGGTTGAGCTGACCCCGGTTGCCGTTGCCGCTGGCCGCCGCCTGTCCGAGCGCCTGTTCAACAACAAGCCGGACGAACATCTGGACTACAGCAACATCGCCACCGTGGTGTTCAGCCACCCGCCAATTGGCACCATTGGCCTGACCGAACCGCAGGCGAAAGAGCAGTTTGGCGAGGATAAGGTGAAGGTTTATAAATCCTCCTTCACCGCCATGTACAGCGCCGTGACTCAGCATCGCCAGCCGTGCCGCATGAAGCTGGTATGTGTGGGTGAAGAAGAGAAGATCGTTGGCCTGCACGGGATTGGCTTTGGCATGGATGAAATCCTGCAGGGCTTCGCCGTGGCAATCAAGATGGGCGCGACCAAGAAAGACTTCGACAACACCGTGGCGATCCACCCAACCGCCGCGGAAGAGTTCGTGACTATGCGGTAATGGTGCATTCCTAACTGTAAAACCGACTGTAAAAGGTCGGTTTTTGCTTTTATTCAGCTTATAAATGCTGATTTAGGCAAATGAATATCCCCGCATTAGTGTTTATATCACTGCAAAATTAACGTTCATTAAGATAATTCTTTCGTTTAAATATAACTTCTTAAATATCACCTCAACGAGGTGCCGATTTTCGAGCACTATCGCTCCCTGCACGCCTATAATCACCGCGTAGTTATATGCAGTATCTCGTTTGGCGAGGCTCCTATACAAACACAGGTTACTGATCTGACGACATCGAGAGATGCCCAAGGTTAAGACAGGCTTTATCGGATTAAGGTTCAGCCCAAGGTAACTTCTGAAATTTTTCAGATACGTTGTATAGTGCTAAAACCTGGACGCGGAGATAGGCTTTCTGCACTCCCCTCTTTGGTTTACTCCCCTATGCGATGCACTGTTGAAGTTTAAACAGCAATAGGGTCAATGACTTCCAGACTCCTCAGCAATGACCGCTACCGCGCCAGCAGCACAGGCGGGCCAGCCATTGCTAACTCTTTGAACGCTGACTTTTTCACCGCCGCAGATACCCTGACGGTGAATGAAGCCAGAGACTACGTTGCACACTTACTTTTAACCACAGAGGTCGTTATCGATTACAGTTAACCGAGGATAAAATTATGGGAAATATGATGTTTTTTATGGGATTTTTGTTTTTCATCAGCTCAATGGGACTGATCGCAGCCTATCTGAGCACCAAATGGGATGACTAATGAACGAAAAAGATCCGCCTAGCATCATCCTCCCCGTAGCCTCATCAATCATTGCGGGGAGGATGAATAACCGCAATAAACTGACGGTATTTACCGCGCGTGATAATGATGATGATTTTTATTCTTGGGTTGCTGTACGCTATTTTTATGATCTCGGCAGGTATTAATGAGATTTATCTGCACTCCACCGGTCAAACTGCATTTCTTTCCTGTTTATTGCTGACAGCTACCGCAAGCTTACTGCTCGTCGCTTTTGTCTGGCAATGTTCCGTAAAAACCAAACGCTGATTTTTTTAATTCAACTATGAGCTGTGCTATGCAAAATAAAAAACAGGCCGTCGCCAGAAACTCGATGATTATCAGTGGATTGTTGGCGTTAGGTAAGTTTATCGCAGGTATATTTACCGGCAGTATTGGCCTGATATCCGAAGGTATCCATTCATTTACCGACTTTATTGCCACCAGCATCACCTGGTGGGCGGTGAGAGTCAGCGATAAACCTGCTGATGATGACCATCACTTCGGTCATGGCAAAGTCGAGAATCTGGCTGCACTGTTTGAGGTACTCCTTTTGTTGGCGGCCGGGGGTTGGATCATCTTTGAAGCAGTGCGCAGCTTGATAGGTGAGGCAAACCAGATTGTGGCTGCACCGGTAGTGATTGCGGTACTGCTGGTGTCCATTGTGGTTGACTTCTTCCGTGTCCGGGCCTTAAACCGCGTGGCCAAGGCCACCAACAGCGCGGCTCTGGAAGCCGATGCTCTGCATTTTTTCTCCGATATGCTGTCTTCTGGTGTGGTGCTGTTGGGCATGGTTTTTGTGCTATTTGGTTTTGCCCGTGCGGATGCGCTGGCAGCACTGATCGTCGCCTGCTTTATCCTGACTGCCGCCTTGAAACTAGGGAAACGCTCCTTTGATTCCCTGATTGATACTGCACCGGCTGGTACGCGGGAAGATATCGCTACCCTGCTCAACGATTTCCCAGCGGTGTTGTCTACGGAGAATATTCGCCTGCGCAGTGGCGGAGCCACGCTGTTTATCGAGGTGAGTGTTGGGGTATGCCGCACGCTACCGCTTGAGCGGATCAAGGAGTTGAAGCAGACCGTTACCGCCAAACTTGAACAGCAATATGCCAACTCGGAAGTGAGGGTGATTGCCATCCCTCAAGCCAGAAGTGATGAAGATCTGGCAACCCGTATTCGCATGCTGGCCGCCAACCATGGGGCAGTCGTACAGAGTCTTTCACTACAACAATTGGCAGACCGTGTGGCGATCGGTATGGATCTGTTGGTTCCGGCCAATGCCAGCGTAGAGCAGGCGCATGATATTGCCAGCGAGGTGGAGGAGGCTTTACGCCAGACGTTGGGCGAAAATACGGAGATCGAAACCCACCTGGAGCCCCAGATGCTGGATTGGCTGGCTAGCCAGGATGTGGAACACGGCGAACTGGCGAAGATTGAACAAGCATTGACGGTTTCAGCGAAAAACAGCGGATTGGTGCAAGACATCCATGATATCCGGGCGCGAGAAACGCCACAGGGCGTGATTGTGAATTTTCACTGTCGGGCCCTTCCGGCCTTGTCGATTTCTGCGGTGCACGATGCGGTGGACCATATTGAACGGCAATTGAGAATGCAATTCCCGCTGGTATCGCGGGTGGTTGGGCATGTTGAACCGCTGTGATCCCTCACAGCGGAATGATTTGTCAAAACGCGGAAAGGGCTAATTCAATTAGCCCTTTCTTTGCCTTATAAGAAAACTCACTTAGCCACCAGCTGGTTTTTTACTATCTGGCCGTCTTTCATAATGACAGTCAGGTTTTTGCCAGGATTGGCCAGCAGGCCGATATCAGCTATCGGATCGCCGTTGACCAGTAATAAGTCGGCTAAAGCGCCGACTTCGATAACGCCCAGTTTTCCTGGATAGGGGTTGCGGCGATCTGATAGTGCCAACAATTTTGCATTATCAGCCGTCGCCATTTTGAGCACTTCGGCTGGGGTGTACCACCGCGTCATGGTAGAAAGCTGAGAGCCTTGCCTGGCTGCCAAATTGGCATCAAATAACACGTCCGTGCCAAATGCGACTTTCACACCGTATTTTTTTGCCAAGCGATAGGCATTATCCGTTCCGGCAAACACTTGTGCTGCCCTGGCTTGTCCGGCTGCATCGGGCAGTTGATTGGCGTTTTCATCAGCCAAAAAAGGTTGCAGACTCCACCATGTTCCCGTATCTGCCATCAGCTTTGCCGTTGCATCATCGACTAGTTGACCATGTTCAATCACTTTTGCACCAGCCTGAATGGCATTACGAATGGCTTCGGGGGTATATGCATGGACTGTCACATAGGTCCCCCAATTCGCCGCTGCCTCAACTGCGGCGTGAATTTCATCGACGCTAAGCTGTACCGTATCTATCGGGCCATAGGGAGAAGATACGCCCCCGCCCCCGGTCAGCTTTATCTGGCTGGCTCCTTGCAATAATTGCTCTCTGGTACGCTTGCGAACCTCATCGGGTGAATCCGCTATCGCTGATATGCCAACTCGCTCTGGATAGCTCAATTGATCAGGGGTAGACGGTATCTCTGAAAGCATACGAAAATCACCATGCCCCCCCGTTTGTGAAATCATTGCCCCCGATGGCCAGATGCGTGGTCCTTTGATGACGCCATTATCAATAGCGAGTTTTAAGCCAAACGCTGGACCACCCAAATCGCGAACGCTGGTAAATCCACGCATAAGTGTTGACTCTGCTTCAGCACCGGCCAGCAAAGTAATAAAAGTTAACGGAGCCATTGATGCCTGTGCCATGGTAGGGCGCACCATAAAGGTATGCCAGTGAGCATCGATAAGGCCAGGCATCAATGTTTGACCATTACCAGCGATATGCACTGCATCAGTGGGTGAACTAATCGCTTGAGAAGAAATTTGAGTAATTTTATTGCCTTCAACGGCCACATTCATCTTGGCAGTTAAACTTGTGCCGTCAAAGATCCGCACATCCTCGAAGATGGTCATTGTCGATTGAGCAACGGATAATGAGGGTTGGAGCAGGAGGCCGGTCAAACATGTGGCCAAGAATGTTCTTTTGATTGAATCTAACATCAGTAATGCCCTCTCGGATCCCTGTACCAGATAGTGTTTATTATTCATAACCGATAGATTCTTCCTCTGAGATCCAAAAAGAGCACGGGAAGACTTTAGTCTCGATAGAGTTTAGAACTTTTTTATCTGATGAGTGAAAAACCCCCCATTAAAATGCAATGTATTAATTCTTTTCAGACAAAACTAATCGCTTTCTAGGGAGAGGAAAATAGCTGGCAGCGATAGAATACTGGAAGTGATAATCAGAGCCGAGAAGGTTGTTGCAACCGCTCCACCCAGCTCACAGACAACACTCACCATTTTCTATACTCTCAGCTATCCGACTCCAGACCAGACGTTGAGATGCCTTGGTGAACAGTTTTGACCTGTCATTGTTGAAATATATTCAGGAACACAGCCCGGTGTTAATCGAGGATGTCACCTCCAGGTTTGGTAAAACCACGTCGACGCTGAAGCGCTCCATGAAGGAGATCAACGAGTTCCTGGAACCAGATTGCCACCTGCATATCGATGGGCAGTGGATTGTCACGGCAATCGGCTACCGGGAATATATCGCCTTTCTGGAACAGATCCCGTTTAACCGCTACATCACCACCGCCGATGAACGCATTAAAGATCTCAGCGTGGCGCTCTGCCTACAGGACGTAGTAAACAAAAGCGAGTATTACCGCAAGTTTAACGTCAGCCCAACCACGCTCAAAAACGATAACCAGGCGCTGTCGGCATTTTTACAGGCCAATCATCTCTCCATCACCGCCATTCCCAAACAGGGTTCGCGGATGGATGGTGACGAGATCCTGCTACGCATCGCTATTTGCCTGACGATCCTGAAAACCATTGAGATCGGCGAAGATCACCTGCTGGTGCCGCACAAAGCCAACGAGCCGATTAACCGCTCCATTGCCACGCAGTTCTTAAAGGTGTGCCAACAGGAAATCAGCGCCGCCGCCGAACTGTACCAACGGCGGCTGAGCCAGCGGATCACGCTGGGCTATAACAGCAAAAAATACTTTCTGGTGTATATGAGCATTGCGCTACATCGCATGCGGCGCGGGCATTTCATCACCCACAGCGATAACCTGAGCTTTATTCAATCCTCTGACTTTGGGTTGCTGGATGGCGAGCACGAAAACCGCTTTCTTGATCTGCTGATTTCATCGCTGACCTACACCTGGCGGCCATTCGATATCTATGATCCCACGCTGATTACGCTCGTTGGCCACCTTTGTGAAACCCTGACCCCGTTGCTGCGGGCAGAAATCCACAACCGTTCGCCCTTCTTCGCCGAGATCTACCAGTTCGTCTATTCGACCATCGTACAAAACAAGTTCAATCTCTATTTTGACGATAAAAAGCTGCATCAGGTGCAGACCCGGCACGCCCTGCTCTATCAGGGCGTCACCCAGGCTACCGCGCCCATCGCGCAACACTATCAAACCACCTTTTCGCCGGTGCATCTGTCCACGCTGGTGTTGATCCTGAAGAAATACGAGCTGCAAAACCGAGTCCACAGCGAGGAGAAAAAACGCGTCATTATCGTGACCAACTCTTCGGAAAGTAAGGTGGGCTATTTCAAGGAGGTGTTGAAGTCGCACTTCCATATTGAGATTGTCGGCTACATGAATATCAATGAGTTGCACACGCTCGAACGGATCCCGTTTGATTTGCTGATCACCTTTACCAATAAAATCTCGAGCTATCTGAGGTATTATCAGTTGGATTACATCAAGGTGAATTTCTATCTCAGCCGCGATGATATCTCGCTGCTCAGCCAGCACGGGCTTTCCCGGGCGAAGAAGAAGATCCCGGCACAGGGGTTTATTCAGGAGATTGAGGGATTGGATCGTCAACAGCTGCGTGCCTTGTTGGAACGGCAATATCCAGATTATTTCATCTGATAAGGTGGCAATAAATGGGCGCAGTATGCAGCGCCCATCGTGCCTAAGCGTTTAGCTGGGTTTGACGCAGTCCTCGGCAGTAGACTTCTACCAACTCCAGCCCTTCATTCAGCACCAGAATATCGGCATCTTTCCCCGGGCAAAGTGACCCTTTCCGGCTCTGCGCACCCGCCAGAAACGCCGGGTTTTCGCAAGCAATACTGGCGACGGACACCAGGCCATTATCCAGACGATCGATGATATTCTTCACCGAGTCGAGAAAGTTCATCTCCAGTCGCTGCACCGCATCATAGTCGCAAGGGCAAACGTGGCGCGTATCGCCACCGTCTGAGGTAATCTCTAACTGCCCCTGTTTGATACGGAAGGTCTCTTTGCGCAGGTAATGGTGAAACTCATAGCCTTCCGGGAAATCGACATAGCCCATACAGTCACTCATCAGCACCATGCGCCGATCGCGTTTCAGGCGATAAAGCAGGTCAAATGCCTCCGGCTTGATGGTGATGCCGCTCTGTTTCGCAACTTCCGCATAGGTATCCTGATAGTACATCAGCGCACCAACCACCCCGAGCTCACGGTGATGGAAGCCACGCATCCCGCTATAAGCGTGGGTGAAGTGATTTAATCCCGCCTCTATCGCTGCCGTAACCTCAGCAAAGGTGGCATCGGTATGCCCTGCCGACGCGGTGATCCCCTGCGCCCGCAGATGGCGAATCAAATCCAACGCCCCTTCCAGCTCTGGCGCTAACGTCATCAGGCGGATGTTACGGCCCGCCAGATGGTTAAAACGCTCGAATCCCTCAACGTTTGGCCGTTGCAGGCAGTCGGCTCGCTGCATACCGAGATGTTTTTCACTGATGTAAGGGCCTTCCATATGGATACCGATGGCTTCGGCTCCGTTCGCTGGCGTTGCCGTGGCAATATAGTTGGCTGCCTCCATTAACGACGTCTCAAGGAAATCATTTGGCATCGTGCCGGAGGTGGGCAGGTAAGAAGTGACACCAGCCTTGATCAAATCGTGGCTCATCCACTTCAGCGACGCCTTATTGCCCTTGTAGCCGAACGAACCCCGCCCCCAACCGTGCACATGGATATCGACAAAGCCGGGCATGATGATCCGCTCGCTATGGTCGATGCAGCTACCGGAAAAGTGGCTGACAAACCCGCTGATTTGCCCTTGCTGCACCAATAGATAACCGGCCTTGATACCGTCGGGGAACACGATCCGGTTGGATTTGATAACTCCGGAGCGCTGGTCATCCATGGCTTCTCTCCAAGACCCTGTCTGCCAGTTCATCGGCCAAGACGGCGCAAAGGCCAGTATAAGCACCGGGATCCAGCAGCTCCGCAATCTCCTGCGCCGTGAAGTTTTCGGCCATGACCGGATCCTGGCTTAGTATTTCACCGTATTCGAGGTGTTCATGGGTGCTACGCATCGCCATGGTGTAAACCAGCTCATGGGCCGGATCCTTACCCAGCTTATCCACCAGCTTCATCATGATTTTCTCGCTGTTGATCAGCCCGTGCGTCAGCATCACGTTTTCATGCATCCGCTCAGGGTTAATCACCAGCGTGCGCGTCAGCTCCTCCGCACGCAGGATAATCTCGGCCATCAGCTCAATGCTTTCCTGTAGGCTGGCATCAAAGATAAAATAAGCCGAGCTGTCCGCCTCAAACGGCCTTGGACAGACGTAGAGCACCGCCGTCATCACCGAATACAGCTTCTGGGCGTTGGCAATGATACCCTTTGCCAGCTTGGGATTAACCTTCTGCGGCATGGTGCTGCTACCCACGGTGCCTTTGGTGAACGCCTCGGAGACTTCGCCAAACTCCTCGCTGGACGTCTGATAGACCTCTTCAGCAATTTTATGCAGGGTGGTTGCCAGCAAACACAGGTTGCTGATGTACTCGGCGCGGAACACTCTGGCATTACGCGAAGGCACCAGCATCGAATGCATCCCGAGCTGTTCGGCGACCAGATCCTGCACCGTTCTGCCCGCTTCCCCCGTGGCGTGAAAGGCTCCCACGGCCCCGCCCATCATCACGGTGAAGACACGCTTTTCCGCCTCCTGCATGCGTTCCACCGCTGCCAGCAGCTCATAAATCCACACGGAAACCTTATAACCATAGGTGATAGGCAAGGCATGTTTGCCGTGGGTGCGCCCCGCCATCAGGGTATTTTTATGTGCCTTTGCCAGGCGAGCCAGATTGACCAACGTGTCATCGACAAACTTCATCAGATGACGGTGGAATTTCTGCACGATCAACAGATGGGCCGTCTGTTGAATGTTTTGGGTCGTCACGCCGTAGTGCACGTACTTGCCGCTTTCTGCATCGCAAGCCTTGACCAACACCTTGATCACCGGCACAAACCCGTGGCCAATCTGGCGCATCAAACGGTCGATCTCCGCCAGATCGATCCGCTCCAACTGGCAGTTGGCGGCGATATTTTCTGCCGCAGCAACAGGGATCATACCGACCTTAGCCTGCGCCATCGCCAGAGCCCCTTCCACATCGAGCCACGACTGTACTCTGGCCTCGTGGGTGAACAGGTCCTTCATGCCCTGATGATCGATGGTTTTACTTTTGGAATCATAAAGTGCGCGCATGCTGTGTTCCTCTTAACGTTGCTGGATGCCAGCAAGATTGTCGTCTACCGCGTTACGGACAAACTCGACGTGTGGCCCGAAGACGACGTGAATATGATTGCTGGAGGGAATAAAGGTCCCCAATGAACCCGCCTCTTTCAGCAACTCCATGTTCATTAGCTTTTGGTCGCCAAGGTCGATACGCAGCCGTGACACACAGTTTTCTACCCGCTTGATATTCTGCCTGCCGCCCAGTCCCTCTACGACCAGCTCTGCTACCTTGTCGTACTCTTTGTTATTAAGCAGCGCGCTGTCCGCCATCTCTTTCTCGCGCCCTGGCGTTTTGATATCAAACTTGCCAATGGCATAGCGGAACACGCCATAGAACACCACAAAGTTAATCGCGCCCAGCAGCAGCAGGTTCGGCCAGTGGGTGTTTTCGTACATCAGGCCGAAGATGCCGAAGTCAAAGATCGTGCCGCGAATATAGCCAATCGAGACGTCCAACATTTGCAGAGGAATGGTTAGCAGGCCGCACAAGATCGCGTAGACAACAAAGAGCTGCGGTGCAATAAACAGGAAGGAGAACTCGAGCGGCTCGGTGATATTGCCGAGGAATGCCGTCAGCACCACGGTCAGGATCATCCCTTTGGCGAATTTCTTGTTTTTGAAATAGGCCATGTGATACATCGCCAAGCCGATCGCCGGAACGCGGAACAACGTGGTCAGCATCTGCGACGACGCCAGGTAACTGGACAGCGTTGGCATGAACTCATTCCATGCCGGATGGTTGGGCCCCAATTCAAACAGGATCTTGTTCATGGCGGGTAAAATGCCAACGTAGGTTTGCCCATCAATCAGATAGGTGCCGCCCGCTTCGGTAAAGCGTACCGTCGAACTCAGGACATGGTGCAAACCAAACGGGATCAGCAAACGGTTCAGGGTCATGTAGATCCCGGCACCGATGTTCGGTGCCATCATCACGGTCGAGATGCTCCGCATCCCATAGGTAAACACATCCCACACGAATGGGATCAGCAGGCCGACCGGGATGGTGAAGGCAATCGATAGAATGGCGACCGATTTCTTCCCGCTGAAGAAGGCAAAGGCCAACGGCAGTTGCAGCCGATAGAACCGGTCTGTCACCTTGGCGGCAAGCAAACCGGCAATGATCCCTCCCAGCGCCTCTATTTTCAACGTATGAATGCCAAGCACCATGCCCTGCCCGACCAGCGCCATATTCTCCGTCACCAATTGGTCCATCACTTTTAAATGCACGTGCATGGAGATCAGTAAGGTTAGATAGGCGATGACCGAAGCGAAGACCGCAATACCCTTTTCCTTCTTCGACATGCCATAAGCGACCCCCATGGCGAACAGCAATGGGATATTCTGGAACACCACGCTGCTGATTAATCCCACAGAAGAGAGGATCGCCTTGCAGTAGGCATTTCCCAGAAACGGCAGTTTATCGATCATATACGCCTGGCCCAGCGCGCTACAGATCCCCATTAACATCCCCACCGGGGCTAACACGGCGATAGGCAATAATAGGGAACGCCCAAACGTCTGTATTTCGTTTTTAAAGTTGGATTTCATTATCTGGCCCCTGGTTTACTTTACCTCTCTATCAAACAATGCCAGCGCTCCCGCCATCAAGGCCAAATACTGGCTGATTCAAGGCTCATTTTTTGCCCGTCAAAAATCAGGGCTAGGGGCCAATTAACCGGTACGGCAAATCGCCGCCCGGTCATTTTCAGACAGGCGGTTAGCAATAAGGCTTAAACTCCAGTCTTTTTAATGCTATTTCGCTTATTCTCACCTGCAAACCGCGGCGTTTTCTGCCATTCTTTTGCCTATTCCTCCTAGCCTTAGCCGCACCTTCGTAGACAGGACAAATAATGGAAGTGTTAACAAAGGATGAAGTGTTATATCACCGGGGAAGTTTGCTGACAGCAGACGGCGTCATGGTCGCATCATGGGATCTTGAGCAGCAGGAGAGTTTTTCCGGTGATTATTTTAGCCTGGCTGGCTACCGCGGTATCCGCAACGCCGCTGCGGCCCCTTTCAGCGTGGATTATTGTAACGAATCTACCGTGCACATCATTAATGGCATGGGCGTAACGCTGGGCGACTCCATTATTGGCCTGACTGCGATAGAGGCGCTGCGCGAGTTTAATCCCAACCTGCGCACGATTATCTATCGGCCAGGGCGCGCGCCCCACTATGTCGATCAGCTTTATCATCTGGCGGCAGGCGTGGTGGCGGATTTACGTTGGCTGCCGTGGAAGGCGGAGCATGTTCCTGAGCAAGAGCTGTGTATCGATGCCGGTAATCAGCTGTTCTGGCCAGCCTTCACCACGTTGCCGATGATTGATTTCTTCCTGCAGGCGCTGGGCGTTGAACCTGCCGCTATTCCTGCCCGGGCGAAAGCTAACCGCTGGATGCAAAAACTGTGTCTGCCGCCATTACCTGAGCGCTGGCAGAATAAGCCCTACGTGCTGTTTTGCCCCACCGCCAGTACGCCGTTACGCAGCATCCCGGCCAGTGCTCATGTGCCACTGGTGAATGCCCTGTGGGAGAAGTTTGCCTGCCCGGTGCTGGGGTTCGGCGCGGTAGATCATCCGCATTATGTGGATATTCAACCGCTTTCCACCGCTACCGCTGATTTCCTGGCCTGGGTGAAGCATGCCCGCTATGTTCTGACATCGGATACCGCTGCGGTGCATATTGCCGCTGGCTACGATGTACCAACTACCGCCTTCTTTACCTCAATCGCTCCCGAATTGCGGGTGCGAGACTATCCTTTATGTCAGCCTGTCTATTTTGCCATCCCCGAGCTGAACAACGTGCAGGCCAGCGCCAGAAAGCATGACCTGGAGCAGGTCGAACTAGCCTTTACGACCCTGATGCTAAACGAATTGCCGTGGGCCTGATCCCCGGTCTGGAGAACTACCGATGCTGTTGACCGCAATAAGAAATACCGCGTTTGCCCTGCTGGCTTTGGTCATTACCCAAACCAGCGCTCTCAGTTTCACCCTGGAAGTCGGCGGCAAGATTAAAAATACCACCGACGCCGAGAACAAAACCTATGTCTTTACCGATAAAGAGCTGTTTGCCATGCCGGTTCACAGCATCACGACCACCACTTCGTGGACGCCCAGAGTGAAATTCGATGGCGTATTGCTGGCAGATATTTTGGCTAAAGTGGGTGCCGAAGGCACCATGATGACGCTCTACGCACTGAACGATTATTATATTGATGTGCCCATCTCGGACGTGGCTAAATACAACATGATCCTGGCCTACAAAATGGGTGGGGAAATGTTAAAGGTGCGCGATTTCGGGCCGCTGTTTCTGATTTATCCCCGCGATGCCGGGGGCGCGGAGCTCAACTCTCCGCTTTATAACTCGCGCTTTATCTGGCAGATCAACAGGATAGTAATTAAATGAAGTTAGTCCGCTTCAAAGACAGCGGCAGGTTGGCTATTCCGGCCATTTTTGCCGCCTTATTCCTGCTCGCCTCGACGGTGACACTGTATTACTACAGTGCCACCCTGTCCAAAAAAGGGCTGTATGCCGTTGCCGGTACTCAGGAAAACTACTCTTGGTCGATCGCCAAGTTCGCCATCAAGCTGGCGGAATTTGAAACCCTGGTGGAACAGCAAAAAAGCACCCATCAGGTGGATATCGATAACCTGAGGCTAAGGTTCGATATTCTCTATTCTCGCTATTCGGTGCTCGCCCGCCCGTCAGAATCGACCCTGCCGCTGTACCACGAACCTGGCTATCCCGAGCTCGTTGAACGGATGCGCGAAGAAATAACTCGGCTGGATCAGTTGGTCAACAGCCCTCAGGTAGATCTGGGGCTGATTTCGCAGGCCATGCAACAGATCAAACCCTCCGCGATTATGATGGCCAACCTGGCCGACCACGCTGAAGTGAAGCAGCGTACCGGGGCTTACGAAGATTTTATCGAGAAACGGCACATCATCTTTTATGGCCTGGTGATCATTATGTTCTCGGTGATCGCGCTGATTGCCATCACGCTGATCGTGATCCGTCAGCAGCGCCAAACCATCAGCCAACAGTCGAAGGCCATTCGCGTAGAGCAAAAGGCTATCCGCACCAAAAACGCCTTCCTCGGGGCCATCGGACATGAACTGCGTACCTCGCTGCAAAGCATCATGTCCGCTATCGATGTGCTGACCCATACCCGCGTATCCTATGAGCACAAAGATACCTTCCACCGGTTGGAAACCGCCGCCGAGCAGATAGAAAGCCAGATGAAGGATCTCACTGATTATGCACGCCTGGACAGCGGTATGATGGAGCTGCGCATTGTTCCCTTTAATGCCCAGCAGGTGATCGACGAAACGACGGATGAAATCGCCATGCTGACCCATAAACCTGGGGTCAAACTGGTACGTGAAGTGGAGTTCACCCATGCGCAGGTCTATTCCGACCCGCAGCGCCTTCGGCAAATCGTGGTTAACCTGCTGACCAACGCCTTTAAATATACTGAAAGCGGTACCATCACGCTGCACAGTTGCCTGCGTAGCCAACCGGCGGGGAGTTCGTTGCTCATTGAGGTTACGGATACTGGCATCGGTATCGACAATGCCCAGCTACCGCAGATTTTTGAGCCCTTTACCCAGCTCGATCAGTCAAATACTCGCCAATACAGCGGGGTTGGTATGGGATTGGCGATCGTCCACGGCCTGGTCGAATTGCTCGACGGCACGATCACGGTGTACAGCGAAGTGGGAGAAGGCAGCACCTTTATCGTCAGCATTCCCGTTGAGATCAGTGAAGAACAGTTGCCAGAGCAAAGCCCACGTCCTGCAGCAACGCTGTTGAAAAAAGAGCAGCAAATCCTGGTGGTAGACGACAATCCTGCCGCAGGCATGGCCTTTATCGCTCTACTCGACAAGTTGGGCTATCAATATGAGCTGTGTGACTCATCGGAACGTGCGCTGCAAAAGCTGTTGCGGCGGCCTTACGATGCCTTGCTGCTCGATCTGCAAATGCCAGGCATCGATGGTGTGGCAGTGGCGCAACGGCTGCGTGACCAGCGTGGCCCGAACCGTAATATCCCGATTATCGGTATCAGCGCCTATACACTGGAGCTGCTCCCTAGCGAGCAACGCGCCATGTTTGACGATTATCTGATGAAACCGGTACGCATGGAGGCGCTATCCACCTCTCTCACGTCGCTGTTTGTCGCTACAGATTAAAGCACCGTTGCAGTGCGGCTTCGATCACATGGAGCCGCACCGGCTTTTCATACGGGCCTAGCACGTCATAATCACGCATTGCTCTGGCAATCTCTGACTCACGCAAATCAGTGCCCAACTGGCCGGTCAGCACCAGGATCGGCGCATCCGCATGATCGGAAGTGCGAATGGTTTCGATGCATCTCTGCGCCGTCTCATGGCCTATCAACCAATCCACCACGTAGCCATCAAACGGGCTTTTGGCCAGCGCCTGGCAGAAACTGCTGACGTCATAGAAAGCCACGGCGTTGAATCCTTGGCTATTGAGATACTTGGTTAGCTCGTCAGCGGCCTGATGTGCATCATCCAATACCGCAATGCTCAGGCGATCGTCTTCGCTATGGCCGGGGCGGATCTCGATCAATTCGACAGCAAAACTCTTGCCCTGTGGGGCTTCGCTGGCTCGATAAACGATCCACTGCCCTTCCTGCTGCAAGCCAACAAACTCGGCCTGCCTGCTGCCCAATAGTTCGCTGCTAATGTGCGCCACACAAGGTAACGCCACCCCGGCCACAGAAAAGATGGCATCCTGTGCCACAGTGGACCCAACAGGCTCGCTTTCGGGGAGAATGTCGACGATGGACGCCGGCATTTCTCCCAGGGCCAGTGCCACGCTGTTGATTTGTTCCAGCGTCCATGGGCTCTGGCCTTTCAGCTTGCGGTGAGCATGGGAAAAACTCAGATCCAAAATGCGGCTGAGCTCCTTGGCATGTTGTCGCTTGCCGATCCCATGCTGCAAAAAGAGTTCCCTGACCTTGCCTGCAATCGACTGCGAATCGAATTTTTGATGATTGTTAAACATTTTATCCTTCGATATATCTCGCTGATTTTTCAGTCGCTTTGACACCCATACGTACAAAAACGTTATCGAAATCTCGCATACTATACAATCTTAGCCTAATAGCTTGCTTGACATACCATCTTTTATGGTCAAACATGGTATCAGAAGTGATGTATTATAAAAACGATAGTAGAACGATAAGTCAGTAATAACCATACCGACACCAGGGAAATTATAAGCCGGCCACAACACCTGTTTAAAGTATCGACAGGGAGTTGCAAGCTGAGCAAGTTTAACCGCAGAGTTAATTGCTTCACCCCTCGTTAAGCCGGGGCCCGCAAGGGTTCCGGTTTTTTATTTGCCCAAAACCCAATGAAAAGGCCGGAGAACACTCCCCGGCCCGTCAGCATGGCCAACCTCGATCGGCAGATTACCCTCCAGCGTTGGCATCTTCTTCAGCCTGGCGAATGATGGCTTTAGCCATCCACTGGGTCACATCCTGAATATCATCGAGCTCTAAACCCCAAATGTCCTTCAGCACCAGGAACACCTCGGAACCATAAATCAGCGAAAAGGCATGGATCACGCGTTGCAGAGCGTCAGCAGGGAGTTTGTTCTGCAAGGGCTCCACCGCCAGCTTCAACAGCCGCTTGCGATTGCCACGCACAAACTTTTCGCCCGGCGTCGCGTTAGCCCATTGCTGGAGCGAAAGCTGTAACGCCGCACGTAGCGCGCCTTCATGCTGCTCCATCTGCGGATAGGCAAACGCCAACAGTTGATGAATGCGCTTGAGCGCATCGTTATCCTGCGGTTGCCATTCAAGGATCGGCCCCAGGCTTTTCGCCACAACAGCGGAGATCAGGGCACTTTGGGTGGGGAAATAGCGATAAGCGGTGGCACGGGAGACCTGCGCATGCGCCGCTAGCTCTGTAATCGAAGGGAAGACACCACCATCGTAGAGCTCCATCGCACAGGCCAGCAGCAAGCTGCGGGTTTTGGCACGAGTATGTGTCAAAGATTCATCCCGCGGAGCGGGAAATGCGGATATTGGCACGTTTTCCTCGAACTTCCTCGTATCTTCCAACCTTGGAGTCAATACGATAGACAGCCTCACCGACAGATCCTGGCCCATCGGCAGCGTAAAAAATCATAGCTAAGATAGCCAAAAACGGGACACAAGTCTCACTTTAAACAAATTAATGCTTGCAAAAATGATACGGCAGTCTCATTATGACCAACAAATAAACGATAGTACCTTATTGTCCGACACCAGGGTTCACAACCTACAATAAAAAATAGCATTAAAATCAATTTGTTCAGACTTTTGTCTGAACCTTTTTCAGGAACAGATGATGAGCAGCACCCCAGGTTTTGTCTATATTGCTACCACAGCAGATACTAAAGGACAAGAACTGGAATATGTCCGTCATCTGATCGCCAATCTCGATTTACCCGTCATCACCCTCGATCTCTCCACTTCCGGTAAGCCTTCTCTGTATCACGCGGACGTTTCTGCACATGAGATCGCGGGTTACCATCCGGAAGGTGAACAAGCCGTTTTTTGTGCTAATCGCGGGCAGGCGATTGCGGCCATGGCTGTCGCGTTTGAGCGCTTCATACTCTCACGTCGTGATGTTGCTGCGCTGCTCGGTTTGGGCGGGTCTGGTGGCACCGCGATCATCACGCCCGCTATGCAACAGTTGCCCATCGGCCTGCCAAAGCTGATGGTATCGAGTATGGCTGCGGGTGATGTCGCTGGCTATGTCGGCTCCAGCGATATTGCCATGCTGTATTCCGTCACCGATATCGCCGGGCTAAATCGCATTTCACGCAAGGTATTGAGCAATGCCGCCAACCAGATAGCCGGGGCCATCCGCTTTCATATCGATGATGATGCCGACAGCAAACCCGCCACCGGCCTGACCATGTTTGGTGTCACTACGCCTTGTATCAAGGCCGTGACCAGCGCCATTGAGCACGACTGGGATTGCCTGGTGTTTCACGCTACCGGCAGTGGTGGCCAGGCAATGGAAAAGCTGATCGACAGCCGCTTGCTCAACGCCGTATTGGATCTGACCACCACCGAGGTGTGCGACTATCTGTTTGATGGCGTGTTGGCCTGCAACGAAGATCGCTTTGGGGCCATCGCCCGCACTGAGATCCCTGGTGTGATGTCATGCGGAGGGCTGGATATGATCAACTTCGGTCACCCGAAAACCATTCCGGCCCGCTACGCCAATCGTCAATTTTATTGCCACAACAGCCAGGTAACGCTGATGCGCACCACGGCGCAGGAGAATACCCAGTTGGGGCGATGGATTGGCAGCAAGCTGAACGCCTGTGCCGGGGAGGTATGCTTTGTAGTACCGCTGGGGGGCTTTTCAACCTTGGATGCGCCAGGGCAGCCCTTCTGGGATCCACAAGCGCTAGCCGCTTTTGTTCACTCTCTGGAACGGACACTGGTACAGACCGCAAAACGCCGGTTGCTCAAAGTGCCGTACCATATCAACGATCCCCTGTTCGCCGCGATTATTATCGAACAATTTAATGCCATTGCTGCTACGTCTAAATAATCCTGACAGAGAATAAAATAAAAAAAGCCGGGCAAATAACCCGGCATTTTTATTTTGACAGCAATGTTAATTATTCAGCGGCAGGGACATGATCGCGCATTTTTTTCATATGCTCCATCATCTTCTGCTCACGTTTCTGATAATTCTCATTGTATTGTTTTTTCTGCTCTGGCGTTAGCAGGTTATACATTTTGTTTTCCGCTTTGGCGCGTTCCAGCATGTGCTCAGATTGCGCTTTACCGATCGCATCGATCTGGGCTTTTGCCTTGGCTTCGTCGAAGCTTTCCGAAGCGATCATGCTGTGCAGTGCCTGGCGCTCGTCTTTAGCACCCGGGCCGCGTTTTTGATGCGACTCTTTCATGATATCGCGCATCTGCTGGCGCTGCTCGTTGGTCAGGTTCAAGCCAGCAAAAGGACTGTCTCTTTTTGCGTCTTTATAGTGCATCATTTTCACCGGGGCGGCGGTTGTGGCCGATGCGGTTGCCGGGGCGGTAGTTGTGTCGGCTGCGAAGGCGGCAGAAGCAGAACCCAGGGCTAACGTTGAAGCGACAAATAAAGCAGTCAGTTTACGCATAATTATTTCCTTAAAAGTTATTCTTCATCAGGAGCGCCGTACGTTAACAGGCTCACTATCTCGTCGTCGAAAATAATAGTATGCGCATGAATATATAGTAATGCGATGGAGTGTAAATTTTTTAAAATCAAAAATGGTAATATTCGTCAATTATGAATAAATTATGGAGAAGGCGTCTGTTATTTGGAAGATTACATTGCCCAAGCGTAATTATTAGTGTGGCTTTTGTCCACCTCCAGCCAGAGATTAATTTAGCATCCCTAGCCACAACCCTGGCTCAACGAAGCCAAAAACTGATTTTCGCACACTGCGCGGTTCTCTTTTACACTCTATACAGACGTCGTTCACGCGATCCCCATCGTCTTTCAGGTTGCAGCGTAGGGTCCGGCGGTCCCTTTTTGAGGAATGAACATGTTCGCAGACCAAGGCCCGATACTCCTTAACACCCATTTTGGCACCAGCAGCCCTTACTGGCATCTGGCGTTTGACAGTAATGCCCTGCAGTTGACGGCAATCAAAGGCAAAACACACCTTGCCGTGGCCCTCGACGAAATGCAGGCAGCGAAAATCCGCCGTCTGAGCGGGGTCACCGCCAGCCTGGATCTGACCATTCTGCTCAGCGGCCAACCCATCCACCTGCATTTGGTCGGCCGCCGGGTCAATAAATTAGAGTGGGCGGGCACCGCCTCTGCCTATACCGATACCGAGGCCGTGGCACGTGATTTGGTGCACGGCCTATCGTTTGCCGAACAGGTGGTGTCAGAGGCTAATTCCGTCATTGTCATCGTTGACCAACACGGCCGCGTCCAGCGCTTTAACCGCCTGAGCGAAGAGTATACCGGCCTGCAGGAACAGGATGTGATCGGCAAAAACGTCTTCAAGATGTTTATGAGCCCCGAAGAAGCCACAGCATCACGGCGCAATATTGCCACCTTCTTTCGCAACGGGGCCTCCTATGAGGTGGAGCGCTGGATCAAAACGGTCAAAGGCGAGCGGTTATTCCTGTTCCGCAACAAGTTCGTCCACAGCGGCAGCGGCAAAAAAGAGGTGTTCCTGATCTGTTCCGGCACGGATATCACCGAAGAACGCCGCGCCCAGGAACGCCTGCGGCTATTGGCCAATACCGATACCATCACCGGCCTGCCAAACCGCAACGCCATTCAGGATGATATTAACCGGGCGATTAGCGAACGCGGTGACAGCCACATTGGGCTGGTCTATCTCGATCTGGATAACTTCAAAAAAGTGAACGACGCCTATGGGCATATGTTTGGCGATCGCTTGCTGATCGAGGTGTCCCACGCCATTCTCAGTTGCCTGGATCATGGAGAAAAACTTGCCCGTCTGGGAGGCGATGAATTTCTGGTGCTGGTCACCCAGGCCGACCGGATCATGCTGCAAGAGCTGGCACAGCGCATTATCGAACGCTTGCAAATGCCCTTCCGCATCGGCCTGATCGAGGTCTACACCGGCTGTTCGATTGGCATTGCCCTGTGCCCGCAACATGGCCACGATCTGGACAGCCTGATCCGCAGCGCCGATACCGCCATGTACGTTGCCAAGGAACACGGCAAACGCACCTTTATCGTCTTCTCGCCGGAAATGAACCGCCGCGTTGCCGAATACATGTGGCTGGATACCAACCTGCGTAAGGGGCTGGAACAGGAGCAACTGGTGGTGTATTACCAACCCAAGGTCGCAACGCTCAACGGCGCCGTGCATAGCGTAGAGGCGCTGGTCCGCTGGGATTCGCCGGAGCGCGGGCTGATCCCACCATTACAGTTTATCTCCTACGCCGAAGAGTCCGGGCTGATTGCCCCACTTGGCCGCTGGGTGCTGCAAACCGCCGCGAAACAGGCAGCCATTTGGCAACAGCAAGGGTTGAATCTGCGCATCGCGGTTAACCTTTCCGCCAGGCAGTTAGTGGATGACAGCGTGGTAAACGATCTGGTTGAGGTACTGCGAGAAAACCAGCTTTCTCCCTGCACGCTGGACTTTGAGCTGACCGAAAGCAGCCTGATAGAAGATGAAAACCGGGCGCGTGAGGTGATCGCCCGGCTACGGGCCTTGGGTGCACAGGTGCATCTGGATGATTTTGGCACCGGCTACTCCTCTCTGGCCCAGTTGGCACGTATCCCGCTGGACGCCATCAAGCTGGATCAAAGCTTTGTTCGCGGCGTCAATCTGGCCCCGGTATCACAATCATTGATACGCGCCATCGTCGCGGTCGCCGCAGCGCTACAGTTCAAGGTGATTGCCGAAGGGGTTGAGACAGACAGTGAAAATCGCTTCCTGGACTGCGTAGGAGTCGATGAAAAACAAGGATTCCTGTTCGCCCGGCCGATGCTGCCCGAGCAATTGGAACAGTGGCTGAAAACCTATAGCCCGCAATCACCAAAGTGATGCGGGCGTGAATTAACGCTTAGCCAGCGTGACGCTGATTAAGCGTGTGCCGATCCTGCAAGATCACCAACCGCTCAATGTACAGGCGATCCTTCTCCTCGATGGTAAAGGCCGAATGCACCCAATCTTCGGTAATATCCATCAGCTCGGAGCGGGATAACTGCAATACCCGCTGACGCGCGCGCAACATGGCACGCATACCGTTCAGCTTGGGCCTGATGGTGTCGATAAAGGTACGAGTCGCCATATAGGCATCCCCCGGTTGAAACAGCTTATCCACCAGCCCATAGCTTTCGAACCATTCGGCAGTATGAGATTCCCCGCTCCAGATCAGTTCTTCTGCCAGGCGCATGCCTGCCTTGCGGGCTACCAGTGAATAACCACCCATACCGGGAAACAGATTGAAGGCGATTTCTGGGAACCCCATCCGCACATTGTTCTGTGCCAAAACAAAATGGTGCGCCAATGCCGCCTCAAAACCGCCTCCTAGCGCGCTGCCCTCCACCATGGCGATGCTAATGGCCCCAGTATCAAAACCTCGTGCTGCGGCATGCACACAGTCGATACAGGCCCGGGCATACGCCATCATCGCCTCACGCTTGCGGTTTTTGATCGCTTCGGCAAAAAAGCTCAGATCCCCGCCGACGTTAAACATGTTTTGCACCAGCGAGCCGGTGACCCAAAAGTCGAACTGCAACGTCGACTCTTTCGCCGCCTGCGCCAGCGTCATGATGTCTTCTATCAGCGCCTGATTGAAGCAAGGGCGCGGCTCTGCACGCATTAGCATCCACATAATGTGGCGATCTTCCTCGTAATAAGCGGAAAGTTGCGACAGGTTGCCCGCTTCGGTAAATGGGCGACAAGTGGGATGATTGAATAATTTCATAAGACCTTCCATTTTATCTATTGGTTCAGGAGATAACCGTTCCAGCCCCTACGGCTGCAGTAGGCGCATGCCAGATGAAAAAGCGCGCGCCATAAGATGAGTAAAAGCCTTCCTGGCGCTGAGATAGATAAAATTGCAGGGATCCGGCAGAAAATCAGACGTGTGGTGAATAGGACAAAATCGAACAATCTCGCTTGCAGCTGTAGGTAGAGGCCATTATCAGAATTAACCCAATCTCGCTCATAACGGCCAAATCGAGGGCATATTTGGCTATAATCAAGCACATGCCCATTGATTTACCTGAAGGATACCGTGACGTAATGCAGAATAAAGCCGCTCCAGAGCAGCCTGAGGCCATTGAGAAACCGACGATCGCCATCAAAACCGGCAACCAAAAACTGGATAAAGGCCTTTCGGGGTTCGCTCGCCTGATAGAGCGCGTTAAAGCCTGGCCCACCATCGCTCACCTACTGCGAGCCACAGAACGCTTCAACGACCGTCTTGGCAGCCAGTTTGGCGCCGCCATTACTTACTTCTCGTTTCTCTCTCTGATCCCGATCCTGATGGTGTCGTTTGCCGCCGTGGGCTTTGTGCTGGCATCTAACCCGGATTTGCTGGCCGAATTGATCAACAAGATCGTCAATAGCATCAGCGATCCCACCCTGGCCAGTACCTTGAAGAACACGGTAAACACCGCCATTCAGCAACGTACTACCGTCGGCCTGACCGGCCTGGCGCTGGCGCTGTACTCCGGCATCAGTTGGATGGGCAACCTGCGTGAGGCGATCCGCGCCCAATCCCGCGACGTCTGGGAACGCAATCCGCAGGATCAGGAGAAAATCTATTTTCGCTACACCCGCGATTTTATTTCATTAACCGGCCTGGTGGTGGCGCTGATCGTCACGCTGTCGTTAACCTCGATTGCGGGTTCTGCCCAAGCAGCCATCGTGCATGCGTTGGGGCTCGATGGCATTGAATGGCTGCGGCCGGCGATGACATTGATCGCACTGTCGATCTCCATCTTTGCCAACTACCTGCTGTTTCTGTGGATCTTCTGGATGCTGCCGCGCCATAAGCCGAAGAAAAAAGCGCTACTGCGCGGCACGTTAATCGCCGCAATTGGCTTTGAGGCGATCAAGTTTGTGATGACCATGACGCTACCGCAGGTCGCCAAATCGCCTTCCGGTGCCGCCTTTGGCTCGGTGATCGGGCTGATGGCGTTCTTCTACTTTTTTGCCCGCCTGACGCTGTTTTGCGCCGCCTGGATTGCCACGGCAGAGTATAAAGAGGACAAAACCCTGCCGCAGGGCAAGTGAATATCCACCATCAGCATTGCATTCATGCCAGTCGCAAGGTTGTGACTGGTTTTTTATTTCGATAATCAAACCAAAAAGCAGTCAATAGCTCTAAAACAAGACTAACCAACCGGCCAAAACCAGCATAACAAACTACCCTATAACTTTTCTTTTCGCCTTTTCCAGTCATTCTCTCTGCTTATAGCCCACTTCACCACGTTAACGACCATAGAATATCAACTCGTTAAAACATTAGTCTTTTTAACAGTTTATTTGCCAGATAGTACAAAATCTCCCCGTTGAAAAGCCATTTTGCTATGACTAAGATGAATTTTTCCCTAGTCAAAATATAAGAAATAACTATGCAAGCCACCATCGCAACCCCCTTGGACGCCGATACCGCGTCCACACCGGTTAACTCCCGGGGAAAAGTCATCGTCGCCTCTCTGGTCGGTACCGCCATCGAGTTCTTTGATTTCTATATTTATGCCACCGCTGCGGTGATCGTGTTCCCGCATATCTTCTTCCCACAGGGCGATCCTGCCGCCGCCACGCTGCAATCGCTGGCCACCTTCGCCATCGCCTTTGTGGCGCGGCCAATCGGTTCTGCCCTGTTCGGCCACTTCGGCGATCGCGTCGGGCGGAAGGTAACTTTGGTGGCTTCACTGCTGACCATGGGGATTTCCACCGTGCTGATCGGCCTGCTGCCAAGCTATGCAACCATTGGCATCTTTGCACCGATCCTGCTGGCGTTGGCACGCTTTGGCCAAGGCCTGGGTCTGGGTGGCGAATGGGGCGGAGCCGCGTTGCTGGCCACCGAGAATGCGCCTGCCAACAAGCGGGCGCTGTACGGCTCGTTCCCACAGTTGGGGGCACCGATAGGCTTCTTCTTCGCCAACGGCACCTTCCTGCTACTCTCCTGGTTGCTGACCGATGAACAGTTCATGACCTGGGGCTGGCGCGTACCATTTATCCTCTCTGCCGCGCTGGTGCTGGTTGGCCTGTATGTGCGTATTTCGCTGCACGAGACTCCGGTTTTTGCCAAGGTGGCCAAAGCAGGCAAACAGGTGAAGGTCCCGCTCGGGACACTGCTGAGCAAGCACAAAAAGGCTACCATCCTGGGTACCTTCATCATGCTGGCGACCTATACGCTGTTCTACCTGATGACCGTTTACTCCATGACCTACGGCACGGCCGCAGAGCCACTGGGGCTGGGCTATTCGCGTAACAGCTTCCTGTGGATGCTGATGGTGGCGGTGATTGGTTTTGGCGTGATGGTGCCTATCGCCGGTTTGCTGGCCGATGCCTTTGGCCGCCGCAAGACCATGATTGTCATCACTCTGTTGATGATCGGCTTTGCCTTCCTGTTCCCGAGCATGCTGGGTTCCGGCAATCAGCTGTTGGTGATGGCTTTCCTGCTGCTTGGGCTGAGCATTATGGGCCTGACCTTTGGCCCGATGGGCGCGCTGCTGCCTGAACTGTTCCCAACCGAAGTGCGCTACACCGGGGCCTCGTTCTCGTATAACGTGGCCTCGATCCTGGGGGCTTCGGTAGCGCCTTATATTGCGACCTGGTTGGCTAACAACTACGGGCTGTTCTACGTTGGTATGTACCTGGCGGCCATGGCTAGCCTGACGCTGATCGCGCTGCTGCTGATGAAAGAAACCCGCCACACATCTCTGTAATCCTCTCCCGGCCCCCTACCTATGGGGGCCTGTTTGTCTGTTGTCACAAATCCCGGCTATGCTATCCCCCCATTTGCTGAGGAAACCCGCCCATGTCGTTGCGCCGTTGGCTCTGTTTGTCTGTTGCGTTGCTGATTATTATCGCCATTGCCGCCTATTTTTGGCTGAAACCGGCCCACCCGGATGCACTGTGGCATATCGTCAGCCAGCAATGCCTGCCAAATCAGCAGCAAAACCATAATCCGGCCCCCTGCGCACAGGTAGATGAGCAGGCCGGGTTCGTGGTGCTGAAAGACCGCAATGGGCCTTTGCAATACCTGTTGATGCCAACGGCCAAAATCACCGGCATTGAAAGCCCGCAGGTATTACAGTCCGACACCGCCAACTTCTTCGCCTTAGCCTGGCAGGCCCGGCATTTTATGGCGGATAAACTCGGTAAACCGATCGACGATGCCGTCATCTCACTGGCGATCAACTCTGAATATGGCCGTACGCAAAATCAGCTGCATATTCATATTTCCTGCCTGCAACCGGCGGTAAAAACCCGGCTGGCGCAGCTGCAAGGGGATTTCAGCGAAAGCTGGCAGCCGCTACCCGGTGGATTGCTGGGGCATGATTATTTGGCTCGCCGCGCCAGCGCTGCTGAACTCAAGCAGCTTGGGGCATTCCGTTTGCTGGCTCAGGGCGTTGAGGGCTCTAGTGATAATATGGGGAGCTATGGCATGGCGATGACGGCCTTACCGGGAGGGGATTTCCTCCTGCTGGCTGTGAAACGTAATTTGTGGCAGCTGAATCTGGCCTCAGCCGAAGAGATCCAGGATCACAGCTGCCAGGTACTACAGTAATCTTGGATCACTTCTTGTTCTTCATCTGCTGCAGGATCTTGCCACACTGGTTTTCTTCGCCACCGTCACTCGGTGAAACCAGGGCCAGCAATGCCGCTGCCGGAGCAACGACAACGCCCAACGCCACAGCAGCCACCCCGCGGGCAATCAATGGCCCGGCCTTCACGCCCGCGTCCGGTTTTTTGAACGTTCCTTTAACATACAGCGGCGAACGCAGGGTCAGCACCCGCATCCCTTTGCTTTCTGGGTCGATGGACAGATCCAGCCGCTCGGTGGCGAAATTGATATTGCCGCTGATGTTGATGATGGCGTTTTCCGTATCAAACACGAACAGCCGTGGCGTCGCCAACCCGCTGCGAATGCCGACATCCGCCGCCGCACAGTTGATCCCCACCTCGTCATCGCCAAACAGTTGAGCTACCAGGTAGTTGCCTACGTTCAGGCCCAGAATTTCCATCAGGCTGCGGCTGATCACGCCGTCATTGATCAGCAGGCGCAGGTCGCCGCTGCTGGTTGCCAGCAAGTCGGCTACCGAGTTGCCGCTGCCTGTCAATTTGGCATCGCCGTTCAATTCTCCCAGGCTGCGCTTCATCGACTCCACGTTCGGCAGCAGCTGTTTCAGCTGGAACTTACGCGCATGCATATCCACCCGGCCCTGCATCGGGCTCTTGCTACCATCAAGACGGACGGTGGCATTCAGGTTCCCCCCGGCCACGCCGAAGCGCAGCGGGTCCATCAGGATCACCGCGTTATCCAGCTTAAGGTGGGTATTCAGATCGCTCAGCGGCAGCGAACTGCCATGCTCAATGCGTTTGGCGGTAAATTTGACGTCGGCATCCATTACCCCCCAGCTTTTGGTGTCGAACTTCTCAACCGGCAGCACTTTGTCGCTCGGCTGGCGGATCTTCTCGCCGCGATTGGCTTTCTGCTGATTGGAGTCCGCACCGATCAATGGCGCAAGATCGGCAAAACGCAGCTGTTTGGAAAGCACCTCTCCACTCAACTTGGGCCGAGGGTGGCTCGCAACGTACTTCAAATCCCCATGGATATCGCTGTCACCGATCTTGCCGTCAAAGCCCTGATACTGGAATACCGCACCGCCCGGTTGATGCAACTGGGCGATCAGATGACCATCGGTAGCATAAGGAGGGGTATTCGGTAACAACACGCCGGTCAGCGCATACAGGTTTCCCAGGCTGTCACCGGAGAATTTCAGCCGTAGATCCAGACCGCCAAGGTTCAGCGGATCGGACAGCGTTCCCACGACCTGCACTCTGGTATTGCCAGAACGGACATCGACCTGCAGTGGGAACGGTATATCAGCGCTTTGCAGTGACAGCATGCCCCCCATCTTGCCACTGCCTGACAGCGCTTCACCGTGGTATTTTCCTTTAACCTTCCAGCCGAAAACATAATCCGGCGTCGTCGCTTTATCCCCCGGCTGTTTACCCGCAACTTCACTAAAGGGCAGAGGCTTGCCAAGTGGGTCGATCAGCGCCTGGAAATCGGCCTTGAGGGTGGCGTCTTTAAAATCAATCTGGCCGCGATCGAACACGATATCGTGAATGCTGACCGACCAGTCTGACTGTGGTTGGTTGGGGTCTTTATCGGCGCTGTTGGCCAGGTTGAAGGTCCAGTTATTGTCACCGTTCGCCAGGCGCTGTAGCGAGGCATTTGGCTGCTTCAACCAGATACGCGGGATCAGTACCTCTTTGCCCAGCAGCGCCAATGGCGCGATCGAGGCATCGACACGTTGCAGTGTGACCATCTCGTCGCCCGGTATTTTGGCCGGGTTGCCCAGCATAATATCTTCGGCGTGGATATGAGGCCACGGAACCCAGGCACGCCAGCCCCCCTCATCCTGGTGACGTTCCCAGTTAACGCCCAGATCGCCACGAATAGCAAACGGGCGCTGCAGCTCGGCAGAGACTTTGCTATTGATGGTGGGTTTGAGACGGTTCCAATCGAAGGTGGCAATGAAGACCACCAAAACCACGATGATCAGCAGCACGATGCCGCCAATCCAGCTAAAAGTTTTGCCCATTCTTGTCATAACAGCTCCCTCGAGGCGATAGCAGACTGCTCAAATTGATAAGCAGCCTTACTGAAAGCCTAGTAGAGGATAGGCCTAAGTTCACGCTTTGGGAACTAATGGGTCAGGGGGTGGGGGCAATAAACCGCGTAGGCAGGGTTTTAAGCTGGTCAAAATGTGCAGGGCGGCTAAGGTAATACCCTTGGGCGGCAAACGCACCAGAACGCTGTACCAGCCGCCATTCCTGCTCTGTTTCTACCCCTTCGACAATCACCCCGTCGCTGTGCTGGCTCATCAGGCGCACCAGAGTAAAAAACAGCTGGATGCCCTCATCGCTCTGCTTGAGCAACATAAACAGCTCGCGCGCCACCTTGATATACTGATAACGCCAGCTGCTGACCGCGGAGAAATTCGCCAGCCCGCTACCGAAATCATCCAGCCACAGGCGCTCTGCTCCGGGGATATGCTGCAGCGGTCCATTCAACGCCCTGTCTGCCTGCTCCACCAGCTCAAAACGCAGGTAAGGCATGACGCTGATTTGTCGCTGCATCGCCGGGTGCCGCTGTAGGGCCTGCAATGCCTTACCGTCGATATTGATGGAGACCATTAGCGCATGACGGGTAAACAGGGGCTGCCATTGCTGCAGTAAATCGAGCTGTTCCTGAATGACCGCCAGGCGCTGGCGTAGCCCCAGCGCAGCAAAGTAATGTTCTGGGGATACCGGCTTGCCCGGTGACGCCGGATGATGTACCGCCGTGAGCAACTCCACCGCCAGCAGTTTGCCGCAGGTGCGGTAAATAGGTTGAAAAGTATACAAACGCCGACACTGCCGCCAGTAATGGAAGACCTTGGCACGCTGCCAGGCGGCAAACAATGGCGTCAGTAAACCAGAGATCATGTTGGTTATCATCGGTACTATCGCCATTAGGGAATGGGAACGATAACGTTGCCGGAAATTTGTCGATCTTGTTATCGGCAACGCACAATAAAACTTTAAGCTTGGGTAAAAGGTCCCTACATTAAGCCATTACCTACATGCAACGTTTCGATAACAAGAGGAAATTTTAATGCCCTACGTAAATATCAAAATTACCCGCGAGGGTGCAACCGCGGAGCAGAAAAAACAGCTAATCGCAGGCGTAACCCAACTGTTGGTCGATACGCTCGGCAAAAACCCCGCCACTACCGTGGTGGTGATCGATGAAGTGGAGACCGATAACTGGGGGATTGGTGGTCAATGCGTCACCGATCTGCGCGCGGCAGCCAAGTAGTTTTTCTTCCTCAACAGCGGGATACTTCGCGTTTCCCGATCGCGATCATAAACTAATTAAAACGCTGTTTTATTCCTATTGACTCGCTTCGCCCTTGCGTTGAGACTGGACGTATTCGCAGCAACCAGACTCATTATCAAGCCAGGGATTATCATGAACAGCAAAAACCTCGCCGTGATCGGCGAATGCATGATCGAACTGTCGCAGAAAGGCGCCGATCTCAGCCGTGGATTCGGTGGCGACACTCTCAACACTGCCGTCTATATCGCCCGCCAGGTGCCGCAACAGGCACTGAACGTGCATTATGTCACCGCGCTGGGCACCGACAGCTTCAGCCGGGAAATGCTGCAAACCTGGCAGCAGGAGCAGGTGAAAACCGATCTGATCCAGCAATTGGACAACAAGCTGCCGGGGCTGTACGTGATCGAAACCGACGATACCGGCGAGCGCACCTTCTATTATTGGCGTAACGATGCTGCCGCCCGCTACTGGCTGGATGGCCCCCAGGCAGAGAGCCTGTGCGCGCAGCTGGCGCAGTTTGATTACCTGTATCTGAGCGGAATCAGCGTGGCGATCCTCAACCCTGCCAGCCGGGCCAAATTGCTGACCCTGCTGCGCCAATGCCGGGCCAACGGCGGCAAAGTGATCTTCGATAACAACTATCGGCCACGGCTGTGGCAAAGCCAGCAAGAGACTCAGCAGGCCTATCGCGAGATCCTGGCCTGTACAGACATCGCCTTCCTGACGCTGGATGATGAAGATTTACTGTGGGGTAAACAGCCGGTTGAGCAGGTGGTGAGCCGTACCCGCGACTTTGGCGTAAGTGAGATTGTGATTAAGCGTGGCGCAGATTCCTGCCTGGTCTTCTGTGCCGATGGGGAAACTCACGACGTACCAGCGGTCAAACTGCCAAAAGAGAAAGTGATTGATACCACCGCCGCCGGGGATTCCTTCAGCGCGGGCTATCTGGCTGTACGCCTGACCGGCGGTGATGCCGTTAGCGCGGCCAAACGTGGCCACCTGACCGCCAGCACGGTGATCCAGTATCGCGGGGCCATTATCCCACGCGAGGCGATGCCGCAGTAATTCCCGTCGTCTAGATAGACGAAAGGCCAGCAACGATGCTGGCCTTTTTAGTTGGCCCGATAAATCGGGCCGCTACAATCTTGGTGCTTAACCAGCTACTGCGATACGTTTCATATCGGTCATATAGCCACGCAGTTTGCGGCCAACGGATTCGATCGGGTGGTTGCGAACCGCTTCGTTCACGTCACGCAGCTGCGCGTTGTCAACGGTGGTACCAGCAACAGATTTACCCAAATCGCCCGCCTGCAGAGTGGTCATGAACTCTTTCAGCAACGGTACCGCCGCATAAGAGAACAGGTAGTTACCGTATTCTGCAGTATCGGAGATCACCACGTTCATTTCATACAGACGCTTACGCGCGATGGTGTTAGCGATCAGCGGCAACTCGTGCAGTGATTCGTAGTAAGCAGACTCTTCGATGATGCCTGAATCCACCATGGTTTCGAAGGCCAGCTCAACGCCCGCTTTCACCATTGCTACCATCAGTACGCCGTTGTCGAAGTATTCCTGCTCGCTGATTTTGCCTTCAAACTGCGGCGCGGTTTCGAAAGCGGTTTTGCCGGTCTCTTCACGCCAGGTCAGCAGTTTCACATCGTCTGCGGCCCAGTCTGCCATCATACCGCTGGAGAATTCGCCAGAGATGATGTCGTCCATGTGCTTCTGGAACAGCGGAGCCATGATGCCTTTCAGTTGCTCAGACAGCGCATAGGCACGCAGTTTCGCCGGGTTGGACAGGCGGTCCATCATCAGGGTAATACCGCCCTGCTTCAGCGCTTCGGTGATGGTTTCCCAGCCGAACTGGATCAGTTTTTCTGCGTACGCCGGGTCGGTACCTTCAGACACCAGCTTGTCGAAGCACAGCAGAGAACCCGCTTGCAGCATACCGCACAGGATGGTCTGCTCGCCCATCAGGTCAGATTTCACTTCTGCCACGAAGGAAGATTCCAGCACGCCTGCACGATGGCCGCCGGTGGCTGCCGCCCATGCCTTGGCAATCGCCATGCCTTCGCCTTTTGGATCGTTTTCCGGGTGAACCGCGATCAACGTTGGTACACCGAAACCACGTTTGTATTCTTCACGCACTTCGGTACCTGGGCACTTAGGTGCAACCATCACTACGGTGATGTCTTTACGAACCTGCTCGCCCACTTCAACGATGTTGAAGCCGTGGGAGTAGCCCAGCGCAGCACCGTCTTTCATCAGCGGCTGTACGGCACGAACTACTGAGGTGTGCTGCTTGTCTGGCGTCAGGTTAACTACCAGATCGGCCTGCGGGATCAGATCTTCGTAGGTGCCAACCTTGAAGCCGTTCTCGGTGGCTTTGCGCCATGAGGCACGCTTCTCGGCAATCGCTTCTTTACGCAGCGCATAAGCCACGTCCAGGCCGGAATCACGCATGTTCAGACCCTGGTTCAGACCCTGAGCACCACAGCCGACAATCACCACTTTTTTCCCTTTCAGGTAACCGGCTTCATCCGCAAATTCGTCACGCGCCATGAAACGGCACTTACCCAATTGCGCCAACTGCTGACGCAGGTTCAATGTGTTGAAATAGTTAGCCATGGTGATGCTCCAGTTAATGTTGTGTCGTGCAATATTATTCTCATCCCCGCCCTGTCGGTACGGGATCCGTTGAAACCAATGTATAACAGGAATTGCGTTGCTTAAATTGATATATTACGAACGTGACGTTGCAATTTCTGCAACACCCCGCTGCGAGCGTACTGATTATGGACTTACGTGATCTCAAGCTGTTCCTGCACCTGGCGGAAAGCCATCACTTTGGCCGTACCGCCAAGGCGATGCACGTCAGCCCCTCCACGCTTTCCCGCCAGATCCAACGGCTGGAAGAAACGCTTGGACAACCGCTGTTTCTGCGTGATAACCGCACCGTAGAGCTGACCGATGCGGGTGAACAGCTGAAAGTGTTCGCACAACAAACGCTGCTGCAGTATCAGCAGTTGAAACATTCGCTTGGCCAGCACGGCCCATCGCTGAGCGGCGAACTGCGTTTGTTCTGCTCGGTCACCGCCGCTTACAGCCATCTGCCGCCGATCCTCGATCGCTTCCGTGCTCAGCATCCCCTGGTTGAAATCAAATTGACCACCGGTGATGCCGCCGATGCGGTGGACAAAGTGCAGTCCAACGAGGCCGACCTTGGTATCGCCGGGCGGCCTGAAACCCTCCCCACCAGCGTCGCCTTCACCCAAATCGGTGAGATCCCGCTGGTGCTGATTGCTCCCGCTCTGCCGTGCGCGGTTCGAACGCAGGCTTTTGCCGAGCAGCCGGACTGGGCCAATATGCCGTTTATCCTGCCGGAGCATGGCCCATCACGAAAACGCATCGAGCTGTGGTTCCGCCGCCAGCACATCACCAATCCGCTGATTTACGCCACCGTCGGTGGGCATGAGGCGATTGTTTCGATGGTGGCATTAGGCTGCGGTATCGCGCTGATCCCCAGCGTGGTGGTAGACAATAGCCCAGAGCCAGTTCGCAACCGCATTTCTCAGTTGGAGAATATCTCGATGGTCGAACCGTTCGAACTGGGGGTCTGCGTGCCGAAAAAACGCCTCAACGAACCGCTGATTGAGGCGTTCTGGCAACTTTTGTGAATAGCAGTGCGATCCCCACTCAAAACTCAATGAGGTTGTTTATCACAACTTAATAATACCCTATGGATTTCAAGTCACAGTTAGGCGGCCAGCTCGCTCATCCCCAGGAGCTTACTTTTGGGTGAGTGAGTGCAGCCAACAACGCTGTGGCTTGAAAGACGACGGGTATTCATAGGTCTTGGGGATCGACCTGCTTCATCGCTTCTACCTGCATCAGCCACTGGTACAGCGGCTCCAACTGCTGGAAACCCTGGGTCAAGGTAGCGACCAGATCGGCGCTGAACAGCTTTTCCACCTGATTATCTGTGGCCATCACCGCAAAGGACTTACGGTTGTACCAAGTGGCAATCTCCGGTGCCTGCTCCAACACTCGCGGGCGCTTATAGCTTTCCCCCACCAGCTCGAACGGCGCGCGGCAGCACTCGGCCACCTCCAAAAACGGCTGTGGCCTGCGCAGCAAGGTATGGCGAAACAGATCCATGGTGGCTTTGTCGGCGCTGTAATAGCCCAGGCCATAACGCAGCATGTCCGGCCCCAGCTCAAAGAAATACACCGGTGCCAGCTTCCAGTCTTTGCTTGGCCGCTTGAAGGTCAGCCACATACGGCTACGATAGCGGGATTTATCATGGGAAAAACGCGTGTCGCGATGAATGCGCGACAGCGTTTTGCCAATGGCCGGACGGGTTTCAAACTGCGGGTCAATCATCAGCATCGCAGGACTCAGTGCATCCACCAGCGAACGAAACGGTGTTAACAGCTCACGGTCATACACGCCCCGATTGGCATCAAACCACTCCTTGTCGTTCTCGATCCGCACCTGTTGCAGGAAGTCCAGCCCTTGTTGGCTGAACCCGGTGAACTCATTGGTCATACGCAATCCTTGTCGCCGAGGTTAGCCCTGTAGGAAGAACCGGAAGGCCGGGTTGTCGGTCTCATCATGGCAGTCGTAACCCAACGCCTGCAGGTGCTGCTCAAACTCTGGCTCGGTCTGCGAAAGTTCAAACCCTGCCAACACGCGACCAAAATCGGTGCCGTGGCTGCGGTAGTGGAACAGCGAAATATTCCAGTGCGTGCCCAGCGTTTGCAAGAACTTGAGCAGAGCGCCCGGTGACTCTGGGAACTCAAAGCTGTACAGACGCTCACGCAGCGGTTTCGAAGGCCGCCCGCCAACCATGTAACGCACGTGCAGTTTCGCCATCTCATCGTCGGACAGATCCACTACCTGATAGCCATCACGGTTCAGCTCATCGATGATTTCCAGCCGCTCGGTATGGCCTCGGGTCAGGCGGACACCGACAAAAATGCAGGCGTTGTCGGCATCGGCATAGCGGTAGTTAAACTCGGTAACCGCACGGCCGCCTAACAGCTGGCAGAACTTCAGGAAGCTGCCCTTCTGTTCTGGAATGGTCACTGCCAGCAGCGCTTCGCGTTGTTCGCCCAGTTCGCAGCGTTCGGAAACGTAGCGCAGGCCGTGGAAATTCACGTTGGCACCGGAAAGCACGTGGGCCAGCCGCTCACCCTGAATATTGTGCTGCTGCACGTATTTTTTCAGCCCTGCCAACGCCAGCGCGCCAGAAGGTTCGGCGATGGCCCGCACGTCTTCGAACAGGTCTTTCACCGCTGCACAGATCGCATCGCTGTCGACGGTGATCACGTCATCCAGGTATTCACGGCACAAACGGAAGGTTTCATCACCGATGCGCTTTACCGCCACGCCTTCGGCAAACAGCCCTACTCGCGCCAGATCGACCGGCTGCCCGGCATCCAGCGCCGCACGCAGGCAGGCCGAATCCTCGGCTTCCACGCCAATCACTTTGATTTGTGGCATCAACTGCTTGATCAGCACCGCCACACCGGCCGCCAGGCCACCACCGCCAACCGGGACAAACACCCGGTCCAGGTGCGCGTCCTGCTGCAACAGCTCCATCGCCAAAGTGCCCTGCCCGGCAATCACTGCCGGGTGATCGAACGGTGGCACGAAGGTCATGCCCTGCTGCTGCGAGAGCTCAATCGCCTTGACCTTGGCTTCGTCGAAGTTGGCACCGTGCAGTAACACTTCACCGCCGAAGCCGCGCACCGCATCAACCTTGATATCCGCCGTCGACACCGGCATCACGATCAGGGTTTTGATCCCCAAACGGTTGCCGGAAAAGGCGACGCCCTGTGCATGGTTGCCCGCAGAGGCCGTGACCACGCCACGTGCCCTCTGCTCTTCATCCAGGCTGGCGATCATCGCGTAAGCCCCGCGCAGCTTAAAGCTGTGCACCGGCTGGCGATCTTCGCGCTTCACCAGAATGGTATTGCCGAGGCGCGAAGAGATTTTGCCCATTGTCTGTAACGGGGTGACCTGAGCCACCTCGTAAACTGGCGAGCGGAGTACCGCTCGCAAATATTCCGCGCCGCAGGGGGCGTCGGGTAGGGGTTGTGATACCGCCATGGTGGTTAGCCTCCCAGCTTGCTCTTGTCCCGCACTGCGCCTTTGTCTGCACTGGTAGCCAGCGTAGCGTAAGCACGTAACGCATAAGATACCTGGCGCTCACGCGCTTTCGGTGTCCAGGCCGCATCACCTCGTGCCAGTTCCGCCTCACGGCGTGCGGCCAGTACGCTCTCCGGCACATCCAGCACCATGCTGCGTTTCGGGATATCGATATCGATCATGTCCCCTTCTTCCACCAGCGCAATCAGGCCACCGCTGGCCGCTTCCGGCGAAACGTGACCAATAGATAAACCGGAAGTGCCGCCAGAGAAGCGACCATCGGTGATCAACGCACAGGCCTTGCCCAGCCCCATCGATTTCAGATAGGTGGTTGGGTAGAGCATTTCCTGCATGCCTGGCCCGCCTTTTGGCCCTTCGTAGCGGATCACTACCACGTCGCCTGCCACCACTTTACCGCCCAGGATCGCCTCAACGGCCGTATCCTGGCTCTCATAAACCTTGGCTGGCCCACGGAAGGTCAGGTTGTCTTTATCCACACCGGCGGTTTTAACGATGCTGCCGTCTTCGGCCATGTTGCCATACAGCACCGCCAGACCACCCTCCAGGCTGAAGGCGTTTTCCAATGAGCGGATACAGCCATCGGCACGATCGTTGTCCAGCGTGTCCCAACGGCAGTCTTGAGAGAATGCCTGGGTGGTACGAATACCTGCCGGGCCTGCGCGGAACATTTTCTTCACCGACTCATCCTGGGTCAGCATGATGTCGTACTTTTCCAGGGTCTCTGGCAGCTTCATCCCCAAGATGTTATCCACATCGCGGTTCATCAGCCCGGCGCGATCCAGCTCGCCAAGAATGGCCAGCACGCCACCGGCACGGTGTACGTCTTCCATATGGTATTTCTGAGTGCTTGGCGCCACTTTACACAGGTGTGGCACTTTGCGGGATAGACGATCGATATCTGCCATGGCGAAGTCGATCTCGCCTTCCTGCGCGGCTGCCAACAGGTGCAGCACGGTATTGGTGGAGCCACCCATCGCAATGTCCAGCGTCATGGCGTTTTCGAACGCGGCCTTGTTGGCGATGCTGCGTGGCAGTGCGCTCTCATCGTCCTGCTCGTAGTAACGCTTGGTCAGTTCAACGATGCGCTTACCGGCGTTCAGAAACAGGTCTTTACGATCGGCGTGGGTCGCCAACAGCGAGCCGTTGCCTGGTTGGGACAAGCCCAACGCTTCGGTGAGGCAGTTCATGGAGTTGGCGGTAAACATCCCGGAGCACGAGCCGCAGGTTGGGCAAGCGGAACGCTCGATTTGTGCGCTGTCGGCGTCGCTGACGTTCGGGTTAGCCCCCTGGATCATCGCATCGATCAGGTCCAGCTTGATGATTTTGTCGGAAAGCTTGGTTTTACCGGCTTCCATCGGGCCGCCGGAAACGAAGATCACCGGAATATTCAGGCGCAGTGACGCCATCAGCATCCCTGGGGTGATCTTGTCGCAGTTGGAGATACACACCATCGCATCGGCGCAGTGGGCATTCACCATATACTCCACCGAGTCGGCGATCAGTTCGCGCGACGGCAGAGAATAGAGCATGCCGCCGTGGCCCATGGCGATCCCATCATCCACCGCAATGGTGTTGAACTCTTTGGCAACGCCGCCGGAGGCTTCGATCTGTTCTGCAACCAACTTGCCCAAGTCGCGCAGGTGCACATGGCCCGGCACAAACTGGGTGAAGGAGTTGACCACCGCAATAATCGGTTTGCCGAAATCGTCGTCGGTCATCCCGGTCGCGCGCCATAATGCGCGGGCACCCGCCATGTTGCGGCCGTGGGTGGTGGTGGCGGAACGGTACTTAGGCATGCTCTTCACTCCAAAAATAGTCATTTTACGGATGGCGAACGAACCATCCGTTTAGTGTTGTCTGTCGTTATTGGTTTACCGGATCCAACCAGCCGTACTTGTCTTCGGTTTTGCCGCTGAACAGGCCAAAGAATGCCTGCTGGATCTGCTTGGTAATTGGGCCGCACTTGCCGATCCCCACCTGAATGCCATCCACGCTGCGCACCGGCGTGATTTCCGCCGCGGTGCCGGACATAAACACTTCGTCCGCCAGATACAGAGACTCACGGGAAAGCACTTGCTCGCGCACTTCAAAGCCCATGTCTTTTGCCAGCTTGATGATCGCGTCACGCGTGATACCAGGCAGAGCGGAAGAGGTAAACGGTGGAGTAAACAGCACGCCGTCTTTCACTTCAAACAGGTTCTCGCCTGCGCCTTCAGAGATATAGCCATGAACATCCAGCGCGATACCTTCCTGATAGCCGTGGCGGCGTGCTTCGCTACCCACCAGCAGTGAGGAAAGGTAGTTGCCCCCGGCTTTCGCCGCGGTAGGAATGGTGTTCGGTGCCACACGGTGCCAGGAAGAGACCATCGCATCGATACCTTGATCCAGCGCTTCTTCACCCAGATACGCGCCCCAAGGAAACGCCGCGATAATCACGTCGGTTTTATAGCCTGCCGGTGGGTTAACGCCCATACCAACATCACCAACAAACACCAAAGGACGAATATAAGCGCTGACCAGATTGTTTTTACGCAACGTAGCACGGCAGGCTTCCATCAGCTCATCGACGCTTTGCGTTACCGGCATGCGGTAAATTTTAGCCGAGTCATGCAGACGCTGCATATGTTCACGGTGGCGGAATACCACCGGGCCTTTATGGGAGTCGTAGCAGCGAACCCCTTCAAATACCGACGTCCCGTAGTGTAGCGCATGTGACATTACGTGAACTTTGGCATCGGCCCACGGAACCATCTCACCATTGAACCAGATATAATCAGCTTTCTTCGTCATTGTTCTGTTCCTTTTGCGCAATCAGGCGCGTATTTGTTGTGATGATTGTTGCTGGATCTCAACGCTGGAGACATCCATCAGTTTGCTTAGCTGAGATGACAGTAAATCCACAGGGCGCTGGCTGGCAACGGTCAATTCAATATTTATATCGTCGCTATTGCTGCCCGAAGCCATATTCATAGCACAGACCTGGAAGCCACGGTGACGGACAACGCGCAATACGCGCTCTAACATTTCAGGGCGGAAGCGGGCCTGGATCGAGAGTTGATGCTGCATCATGATACTTTCTCCAACATGGTTTCGTTGCCTGCGCCCGGCGGCACCAGCGGCCAGACGTTCTCGAGTTCATCAATGGAAACCTGCAGCAGATAAGGCCCTTCGCTGTTAAGCAAGGTATCGAGCGCGTCTGCGACCTGGTCTTTGCGGGTAATACGTTGGCCGGGGATGCCGAAGGCGCTGGCCAATATCAGGAAATCGGGGTTATCGGAGAGGTTGGTTTCGCTGTAACGGCCATCAAAGAACAGTTGCTGCCACTGGCGAACCATCCCTAAACGCTGGTTATCCAGTAACACGATTTTCAGCGGTAACTGTTTGCGTTTGATGGTGCCCAACTCCTGCACGTTCATCATGAAGGAACCATCCCCGGACACGCAGATCACCATGTCCTCCGGGCGCGCCATCTGCGCACCTACCGCTGCGGGGATACCGAAGCCCATCGTCCCCAACCCGCTGGAGGTGATGAAGTTCTCTGGACGTTCAAAACTCATGTGCTGCGCGGTCCACATCTGGTGCTGGCCCACGTCGGTGGTCACCACGGTATTGGCCGGTTTGCGTTCGGACAGTTGCTTGAGCAGCAACGGAGCATAAATCGGTTGGCCCGGGTGGTCGTAACGCCAAGGGTGGGTTTCTTTCAGTTCGGCCACTCGTTGCAGCCAGGGAGCGATCTGCATCGGCTGTTGCAGCGCTGGCAGCAAGGTTCTCAGATCCCCTTGCAGGGCCACATGCGCTTGACGCAGCTTGCTCATTTCCGCCGGATCGATATCCATGTGGATCACCTTGGCCTGCGGCGCAAAGGCGTTCAGCTTGCCGGTCACCCGGTCGTCAAAACGCGCCCCCACGGCTATCAATAAATCACACTCTTGCACGGCGAAGTTGGCAGCTTTAGTACCATGCATACCCAACATGCCGAGATAATACGGATGGTTGGCATCCGGTGCGCCCAGGCCTTTCAAGGTCGCCACGGTTGGGATCTGCGTCAGCTCGACAAATTCCCGTAATGCCGGGACGGCCTGCGCCATCCCCACGCCACCGCCCACATACAGCATCGGCTTCTTCGCCTGTGCCAGCAGTTGCGTGGCCATGGCCAACTCTGCTGCGGGATGTTCGAACGGATCTTCTACCGGCATCAGATGAGGAGGCAAATCACCCTGCGCCAGTTGGATGTCTTTCGGGATGTCGATCAGTACCGGGCCTGGGCGGCCGCTGGTGGCAATGGCAAACGCCTCTGCCATGATCCCCGGCAGCGCTTCCAGCGACTCCACCAGGAAACTGTGTTTGGTACAGGCCAGAGACAGGCCAAGAACATCGATCTCCTGAAAAGCATCGGTACCGATAAGCGCAGAACCGACCTGACCGGTGATCGCAACCACTGGCACCGAGTCCAGCAGCGCATCCGCCAACCCGGTGATCAGGTTGGTCGCGCCGGGGCCAGAGGTGGCGATACAGACGCCAACTTTGCCGCTGGAACGGGCATAACCAATGGCCGCAATCGCCGCACCTTGCTCATGACGACACAGCAGATGTTCAACCCCGCCGTCATACAACGCATCGTAGACCGGCATGATCGCACCACCGGGATAGCCGAATACCTTGTCTACCCCCTGCGCACGCAACGCTTGAACCACCCACTGAGCACCATTCATGGTTATTTCCCCGCCTTGTTGCGGGAAGTGCAGGATTTTATTCTGTTGGTCATTCTCTGCTCCTTGTTGACATTTTCTTGGCATAAAAAAACCCCCGGACCTTTTGGGTGCGGGGGTTATCTTGCGATTCCGGCTTGTTTTCTAAGCCTTTCTTCGTCCAAGTGCAGCCCCGCACGGTGGGATAATAATCACCACCACGCTAATCACGACTAGGCTAATCACTTGGGCTAGGGCTTTCATAATTGGGTTGTTCACTGTGCTCGTTTCGAACTAATGCCTACAGAGTTACCATAGCAGCCGGTAACCTGACAACACTTTTTTTGCGTTATTATTCGGCGCTGTCGGGTCAAAGCTGCAACAAAGCGCATGAAATTCAAACGCTAACACCAGCACCAGGCGCTTTACTTTCTACCGCAATCGGTTTGCCGCGCGTATCCTTGCCAAAATACACCAGCACCGCGATCACGATAGCCACCGTCCCGGCGATTATCGCCATCGCCAGGCCGTAGTTTTGCCCATGATGTTCCGCAATCGCGGCCTGCAAGGTGGCATTCACCGAAGCAATCAGGTTACCCAATTGGTAAACAAACCCTGGCAATACCGCGCGAGTATTCGCTGGCACCAGTTCGTTGAGGTAGGTTGGGATCACCCCCCATGCCCCCTGAACCATGAATTGCATCATGAACGCCCCCACCCCCAGCATCAGCGAACCACTCGCGAATGCCCACAGCGGGATCACCGGTAACGCCAGCAGGGCAGCAATAATTATGGCTTTCTTGCGGCCAATTTTTTCCGACAGGGTACCAAAGAAAATACCGCCGATAATGGACGCGATGTTGTAGCTAATGGCGATGATACTGACGGTTTTAGGATCGAAACCGTGCTGAATTTTCAGGAAGGCCGGATACATATCCTGCGTGCCGTGGGAGAAGAAATTAAACGCTGCCATCAGCAGCACCAGATAGAGACACAGCTTCCAATGGCTCTTCAGAACGGGCAGCAAAGCGGTGCTTTCTTTACGTGCCCGTGCCGCCAGCCACACCGGCGACTCTTCCACGCAGAAGTAGATAAACGGCAGCAACAGGATCGGCGCGGCCCCGATCACGAACATGCCACGCCAGCCGACCACTTCAAACAGCAGGCCATAGGCCACCGCCGCCAACAGATAGCCAAACGGATACCCCGCCTGGAAGATACCGGACATCAGGCCACGCGAACGGTCTGGGATGCTTTCCATCGCCAGCGAAGAGGCCACGCCCCAGATGCCGCCCATCGCCACGCCGTAAAGCACTCGCAGCAACAGGAAGACGGTCAAAGAAGGAGCGGCCGCCGACAACAGCTCAAATACCGAGAAAAACACGATATTCAACATCAGGATCGGTTTACGGCCATACTTTTCCGCCGCACGGCCAAAAATAAGTGCGCCAATCGGGCGCACCGCCAACGTCAGCAGGATCGCCAGGGTGACTTCTTCCATCCCTACCTGAAAAGCCTGAGCTATATCGCTGAGCAGGAAGACCAGCACAAAGAAATCGAAAGCATCGAGCGTCCAGCTTGAAAAGCTGGCAATTGCCGCATTGCGCTGCAGCGGAGTCCAACCAAACATAGTGTTATCCCTACCGTAGAGTACGAAGTCATCAGGTTTAGCGGCGGCCGCAGCGGGTGCGGTAGCGGTCGGGGCTTTGTTAATGAAGTGATTTTTTATTTTAAACAATTGTTAAATACACCCATTAGCCTTGCTGTTGCAACTTGGTTAGCTTGCTAATGTGTTTCAGCTTTCCCGTAATTGTTAATGGGTATTACAACGAAATGCGCGGCAGCTCGAAAAATAGAACTAACACGATGAAATTAATTACTTTTAGTTTTGTTGCACTACGCAATTTGATGATGACTGGCGCGCGGCCATCTAGCTGTTCCCGCATTATGTTGCCTTCAGCGAGGAGAGCAATATGTCACTGGCGGTAATCTATACCCGTGCCACGATCGGCGTGCAGGCGCCTTCGGTCATGGTTGAAGTCCATATCAGCAACGGATTACCCGGCCTGACACTGGTCGGCCTGCCGGAAACCACGGTGAAAGAAGCCCGTGACCGGGTGCGCAGCGCACTGATCAACAACGGCTTCACCTTTCCGGCCAAACGCATCACCGTCAATCTGGCACCGGCCGATTTGCCTAAGGAAGGGGGGCGCTATGATTTACCCATTGCGCTGGCCATTCTGGCGGCCTCAGAGCAGCTGCCAGCAGATAAGTTGGCGCACTATGAGTTCCTGGGTGAATTAGCGCTTTCTGGCGCATTGAGGGCGGTGCACGGCGCCATTCCGGCGGCAATAGCGGCAGCCGAGGCCAAGCGGGAGTTGATCCTGGCTGCGGCCAACGGCAAAGAGGCGGGGTTGCTTCCCAACAGCACGACCCGAGTCGCAGAACATTTACTGGAGGTGTGCGCTTTTTTGCAGGGTAAGGGGGATCTGCCAATCGCCGTAGCGCCTCCTGCGGCTGCCACGTCAACGGAAACTGCCGACTTGCAGGAAGTCATTGGCCAGGAACAGGCAAAGCGAGCGTTGGAAATTGCCGCGGCCGGGGGCCACAACCTGTTGCTGCTTGGCCCTCCGGGCACCGGCAAAACCATGCTGGCCAGCCGCCTCAATGGCTTGCTGCCGCCGTTAAGCGATCGGGAGGCGCTGGAAAGCGTCGCCGTTGCTAGCTTACTGCATCATCCAGATGAAACCCTGCCATGGCGCCAGCGGCCGTTTCGCGCCCCACACCACAGCGCCTCGATGGCGGCCCTGGTTGGGGGAGGCTCCTTGCCACGGCCAGGGGAAATCTCCATGGCGCACAACGGCGTACTGTTTCTGGATGAGTTACCCGAATTTGAACGGCGAGTATTGGATGCGCTGCGTGAGCCGCTGGAATCCGGTGAAATCGTCATCTCACGCGCCAGCGCCAAGGTACGCTTCCCTGCCCGAGTGCAGCTGATTGCGGCGATGAACCCCAGCCCAACCGGGCACTATCAGGGCATACACAACCGCACACCACCGCAGCAGATTTTGCGCTACCTCGGCAGGCTCTCTGGCCCCTTCCTCGATCGATTTGATTTGTCGATTGAGGTGCCGCTGCTGCCACCGGGCGTACTGGCCAAGCAGCACCATGCGGGGGAAAGCAGCCAACAGGTACGTCAACGGGTGCTAGCGGCGCGCGAGCAGCAGCTGGCACGGGCAGGTAAAGTGAATGCGCTGTTGAGTAACCGCGAGGTGGATCGGGATTGCCATTTGCCTGCGGCTGAAGCGGAGTTTTTAGAGAAAACGCTGAGCCAACTGGGATTATCGGTTCGAGCCTGGCATCGCATCCTGAAAGTGGCACGTACGCTGGCCGATTTGGCAGGGGAACAACAGATTGATAAACGCCATCTCAGCGAAGCGCTCAGCTATCGCAGTATGGATCGCCTGCTGCTGCAGCTACACCGCAGCCTGGAATAAAAAATGGGGCCGAATGGCCCCATGATGATCAATCGTCGCTTTCAGTGTAGTCTTCTACCGCATCAGCCTGCGGCTTGCCACCTGACAGCGTATGGAATTTTTTCGGGCGGCGGGTGCGCGCCAGATATTTAGACCATACTTTTTCTTGCTCGGTTACCGGTTCACGCTCACCGCGACACACTGCAACGAACAACTGTTCTTCTTCAGTGGCTGGCTGGCGTTTGCCGGCATCCAACTCGTTGAATGCATACCCGAAACGCTCTAGCAATTGCGCTTCTTTAATGGTGAAATCGCCGTGACGGGAGAACCCGCGAGGATAGTTTTTATTATCAAAAAAACGACTGTTGGTGGTGAAGCTATCCGCCATCTGACACGCTCCTAATTCTCTCATGGCCGTGCTGTTTATGGCGCGGAGTATTAGATAGGCTTGACATCGTGTAAAACAAAACATTTAAATCTTAACGATAAAAAACTTTGGAGATTGGTGTGGACACCGAATTACTGAAAACCTTTTTGGAGGTCAGTAGAACGCGACACTTTGGCCGCGCAGCGGAATCCCTGTACTTAACGCAGTCTGCGGTGAGTTTCCGTATCCGTCAGCTTGAAACTCAATTAGGGGCGAATTTATTCACTCGCCACCGCAACAACATCCGCCTGACACCTGCAGGAGAGCGGCTGTTGCCCTATGCCGAGAGCCTGATGAACACGTGGCAGTTGGCAAAGAAAGAGGTGATACGATCGCTACAGCACAGCGAACTTTCGATCGGTGCCACCGCGTCGCTATGGGAAGCTTACCTCACGCCCTGGCTGCAATCGCTCTACCAGCAGCGGGAGGCCTTGCAGCTCGAAGCCAGGGTAGCCCTGCGCCATTCGTTGGTGAAGCAGCTACATGAAAGACAGCTCGATTTGCTAATCACCACCGAACCGCCAAAGATGGATGAGCTGGCCAGCCAGCTGTTGGGTAACTTCTCGCTACGCCTGTTTTCCTCGTCGCTACGCGATAACCCCGCCCCCATGCCTTACATCAAACTGGAATGGGGTGCCGATTTTCACCAACAGGAAGCCCGCATGCTTGAGGGCGACAGCATGCCCGTGCTGACCACCACTTCAGCGCATCTGACGCGCCAATTGCTGGAGACAACCGGTGGCTGTGCATTTCTCCCCAGCCAGTGGGAAAAAGACTACCCTCAACTGGTCGCTGTTGCTGACGCCCAGCCGATCGTTCGTCCGCTTTATGCCGTCTGGCTGCAAAACAGCGACCAGCAGCCGTTAATCCGCCAACTGCTGAAAATACCTTTAAATACCGCAACCTGAGCGGCTATGACGGCTTCAGGCGTGGATGGCGGGGTTTTGCCCGTCTGGTCTGCCAAAAGGCGCTCATCGCCTTCTGGAGGCCGATAAAGCAGAACAGCAGGATGCCGATGACGATTTTGGTCCACCAGGAGCTGAGGGAGCCATCAAAAGTGATGTAACTTTGGATTAAGCCTTGGATCAGCACGCCAAACAAGGTGCCCAAAATGGTACCGACGCCGCCAGTCAGCAATGTTCCCCCAATGACGACCGCCGCAATGGCATCCAGTTCGACACCGCTGGCAGCCAGCGCATAACCAGCGGAAGTGTATAGCGAGAAAATTATGCCGGAGAGGGCCGCCAGCGTGCTGGAAAGCATGTAAATCTGAATAGTGGTACGCCGTACCGGCACCCCCATCAGCCCAGCGGAGACCGGATTCCCCCCGATGGCATAGACGTTATGACCAAAACGGGTGCGATGCGCCAGGATCATGCCAATCGCCACGACCAGCAGCATCACCAACGCCAATAAGGTAAATCGGCCACCACCGGGGACTTTCCAGGCATAGTTTGCCAGCGTGGCATACAGCGGGTGATCGATCGGCAAAGACTCTTCTGACACGATAAAACTCATGCCGCGCACAAAGAACATCCCCGCGAGCGTGATGATAAATGCAGGTAATTTCAGCGCGTCGATGATCCACCCCATCAGCGCACCAAATGAGGCCCCCATCAACAAGGCAATGACAAATGCATAACCTGGAGCAATACCATAAGTGCCAATCAGCTTGGCCAGCAGTACGCCGGTAAAGGCGATCACCGAGCCCACCGAAAGATCGATGCCGCCAGAAAGGATCACAAAGGTCATGCCCACGGCCACAATACCGAGAAAAGCGTTGTCGGTCAGCAGATCGCACCAGACGCGGGTGGAAGCGAAGCTGGGGAATTGACTAAGGCAAAAGGCGTAGCCCAGCAGAAAAACCACAATAGTGATCAATAGGGGAAGGTTACGCTTCATCATGATTTACGTCTCCGCCACAACCGCTGTAATGACACACTTGGGGATTGCACCAGCAACACGGCTAATACCACCACCGCTTTCAGCACCAGGTTAAACTCCGGTTTATAACCCGAAAGCAGAATTCCGGTATTCATACCCTGAATGATTAACGCCCCCACCACCGAGAGCAGCAGATTAAAACGCCCGCCCAGCAGTGACCCACCGCCAATCACCACGGCCAGGATCGCATCCAGTTCGAGCCACAGGCCCGCATTGTTGGCATCCGCACCGCGAATATCCGCCGTGACGATAATCCCTGCCACCGCCGCGCACAGGCCGCAAATGATATATACCGCAATAATCACCCAGCGAGTACTGACGCCAGCATTACGTGCTGAGCGCAGATTGATACCGACCGCTTCAATAAACAGCCCCAAAGCGGTTTTGCGTGTCAGTAACCAAATCAGCAGCAGCATGAGGGTAGCAATGATCACTGGCATCGGCAGGTACATCAGCGAACCACTGCCAAGCTTGGCTAACCCTTGACTTTCAAAGGTGACGATTTGTCCTTCGGTAATCAACTGCGCGATACCGCGCCCGGCCACCATCAACATCAAGGTAGCGACGATCGGCTGGATTTGCAGCACCGCAACCAAGAAGCCGTTCCACAGGCCACACAGTGCCCCAACCGCTAATGCGGCCCCCAGGATGTATGCTAATGGGTAACCAGCGCTGGTCATGGTGGCTGCGGTCGCTCCGGCAATCGCCATCACCGCACCGACGGAGAGATCGATCCCACCGGTGGCGATCACTAGCGTCATACCCAAAGCAAGCAGCGCGACAGGGGCGCCACGGTTAAAAATATCAATCACGCTGCCGAACAGGCGGCCATCCTGGATATGAATTGAAAAGAAATGGGGAGCGACCAGGCTATCGATAAGTAAAATCACCGCCAGCGCCCCCAGCTGCGTCGCTCCGGCGGGCATTACCCACCTTACTTTGCGCGGTCCACCGGTCATGGGAAAACTCCTGTGGTTCATGCTGCCCCCTGTTGCACGGCAATGGCCTGCATAATGGCGGGAACCGTAATGGCATCATGGTCAAGTTGCGCCACATGTTTTCTATCGCGTAATACCACGATGCGATCGGCATAGCCTGCGAGCTCCTCCAGTTCGGAGGAAATAACCAGCAGTGCCAACCCTTCATCACAGAGCCGTTCAATCAGGCGGATAATTTCCGCATGGGCCCCCACGTCAATGCCACGCGTTGGCTCATCCAAGATCAGGAAACGGGGTTTGGTCGCCAGCCAGCGGGAAAGCAGTACCTTCTGCTGGTTACCGCCGGAAAGGTACTGGATTTGCTGCTCCGGCCCCGGCGTGCGGATCCCCAGCAGTTTAATGAAATCTTCCGCAATTCGGGTTTGCTCACGCAGCGGGATAGGCCGTAACCAACCACGCTGCGCCTGCAATGCCAGAATGATGTTTTCCCTTACCGTGGCCGCGCCGACAATACCGTCGGTCTTACGATCTTCTGGGCAATAGCCAAATCCCAGACTGGCCGCTTTACGGGGCGTTGGGATCGCCACCGTTTTGCCCTCAACTTTCGCAATACCTTTATCCCGAGCCTTAATGCCGAAGATCAGTTGTGCCGTCTCAGTACGCCCCGATCCCAGTAAACCAGCCAGGCCGACGATTTCCCCAGGCCTCAACGCCAGATCAAAGGGCTCAACCATGCCGCGTCGGCCATAGCCGCTAAACTCCACTAACGGCGGAGCCTGCACGGCCTGATGTTCGCTGCGTTTGAGCAGCGTCTCATCAAAACTATGGCCAAGCATCATCTGCACCAACTCGAGCCGTGGCAGCTCGGCGGTGACACGAGTCCCGACCAGCTTGCCGTTACGCAACACCGTAATACGATCGCTGATGCGGTAAACCTGTTCGAGAAAATGGGTGACGAAGATCATCCCCATTCCCTGAGATCGCAGTTGGCTAAGAATATCCAGCAGCAGGGTGACTTCCTTGGCATCCAGGCTGGCGGTGGGTTCATCCAGGATCAGTACCTTGGCGGAGAGATCGACGGCGCGAGCAATCGCGACAATTTGCTGAATGGCGATCGAGTAGTTGCCCAGCGGCTGGCTGACATCCAGCGGTAATCCATAGCCTTCCAGCAGCTGACGGGCATTACGCAACATGGTTTTTTGATCGATCAGGCCAAAACGGGTAGGTTCGCGGCCGATAAACAGATTGGCGGCCACCGAGATATTAGGCAGCAGGTTAACTTCCTGATAGACGGTACCAATCCCCAACGATTGCGCCTGGGCCGTATTCTGTGGCGCAATCGCGGTGCCTTCTAGCCAGATCTCACCGGCGGAGCGTTGGTAAACACCGGTCAATGCCTTAATCAGCGTGGACTTGCCCGCGCCGTTTTCCCCAAGAAGCGCCACCACCTCACCGCGTTGTAGTGTGAAATCAACCTGCTCCAGCGCTTTTACACCTGGAAACTCCACGGATAATCCGCTTATTGCCAATAATGCTGCCTGAGGTGTAGCCATTATCTGCTCCGCCTGTTAACGATCAATATCCCATGCTTTTCTTCATATCGTATTCCTGTCTGGCAGTTTCAGGCTGCAGCAGTTTCGACTCGGTCTGGATAAATTTCTGTGGCTGTGTGCCGTCTTTTTTCAATGCAATTAAGGCATCAAACGCAGGGCCTGCCATATTTGGCGTCAGTTCAACCGTGGCGTTGGCTTCCCCTTCCATCATCGCTTTGAAGATATCCGGCACGCCGTCGATGGAAACAACCTTGATCTGTGAGCCCGGTTTGAGGCCGGCTTCTTTGATCGCCTGGATGGCACCAATCGCCATATCGTCGTTATGTGCATAGACGGCGCAGATGTTTTTGCCGTTCTGTTCAGCCTTGATAAAGCTTTCCATCACCTCTTTACCCTTGCTGCGAGTAAAGTCGCCGGACTGCGAACGGATGATTTTGACGTTGTCGGCAGAGGCAATACCGTCCGCAAAGCCTTTCTTGCGGTTAATGGCCACGCTGGCCCCAACGGTGCCTTGCAGTTCCACCACGTTACAGGGCTTGCCCGCAACGGCTTTCACTAGCCATTCGCCTGCGACTTTCCCTTCATGGACGCTGTCAGAAGCGACGGCAGCGGTATACAGCGAGGGATCGTTCACTTCGATCATGCGATCCAACAGGAAGACCGGAATTTTGGCCTCTTTCGCTTCCTGTAATACCGGGGTCCAACCGGTGGCCACTACCGGCGCAATGAAGATGGCGTCAACGCCTTGAGCAATAAAGGATCTCACCGCCTTGATCTGGTTTTCCTGCTTTTGCTGTGCATCGGCGATTTTCAGCGTAATACCCCGTTTTTCCGCCTCCTGTTTCGCCACTTTGGTTTCTGCCGAACGCCATCCTGATTCAGAACCAATCTGAGAAAAGCCGACAACCAAGGGGGCAGCCTGCGCCGCTCCCATCAACACACCGCTTACGGCGGCCGCTAACAGTAAACGCTTAACCATGTTTTTCTCCTCGCTCTACCTGACTCGGTCAGACAGAGATGGTTGTAGGTGTATTCGCTTTCATCGAGTGTGCCCAAAAAACTCGTGGGGCTTATAAGGTGTAGTTGAAATACAGGGAGGAATGATGAGCGATATCACAGCGCGGGATTACAACCATTTTGTGCATAGATACAGCTAGAAATGTCTAAATTGGGAACGATTTCGGCGGGAATTTTGTACGCGTTAGCGGGAGGACGGGCAATTCTAGGCGAGTAGAAAGCAAAAAAAACCCTTCGCTTTCGCAAAGGGTTTCTAATATGGCAGGGGCGGAGAGACTCGAACTCGCGACACCCGGTTTTGGAGACCGGTGCTCTACCAACTGAGCTACGCCCCTAAATTACGCTTAACATTATGCCTGCTAACAGTAGCAGGCATAATTTAAA
>NZ_JBKABN010000079.1:0-2374 GCF_046269175.1 Serratia sp. J2 | reverse complement strand
GTAACCGAACGGCGAACTCACATTGCTAACGATATGCCGTTACCACATTCTAACCTCGCTCAAGACAACCAACCTGAGGTGAAATATGACAATACGGTATTCTCGCAGTGAACAGCTGCAGCATCTTGACGCCTGGCAACAGAGTGGGATGTCTAAAACACACTATTGTCGCCTGCATGACTTGAACATCGCCACCTTTTATTACTGGCTCAAACATCATCAAGTTGATGCCACCGTTATCATACCTTCCGCCTTTATTCCCGCACAACGGGTTGTGCCTGAGAATAACGACGCCGACACGGTGACACTCAACCTCCCCAATGGCTATTCCGTCCGATGTCTTCCCGTCCAGTTACGGGCTGTGATGCAGGCTCTGTCCCTATGCTGACGCCACAGCACATCTGGCTGGCGCGGGAGCCGGTCGATATGCGGCGGGGTATTGATACCCTGACGCAATACATTACCGACCATCTGCACCAACCCTGGCAAGGGGAAGCTGCTTTTGTCTTTTGCAACAAGGCGCGTTCACGCATCAAAGTCCTGCGCTGGGATAAACACGGTGTCTGGCTGTGCCTTCGCCGTCTTCATCAAGGCCATTTTATCTGGCCCAGGCAGGGCGATGCTGCCTGGAAATTATCACCAGAACAGGCCGACTGGTTGATGAAAGGCATCGACTGGCAACGGGTTGAGGGGCTCGACCTGACCCAGTGGAAATAGCGCGGGTAGTGAATTAATACATTGATTATCAATGACAATACGGTGTCATGTTGATAAAATAGCCACATGAATATCGATGCACTGCTGACCTCAAAAGACCTCGATGAACTGCGCTCTCTGGCGTTGAAGTTACTTGCGGACCTTGAACAGCAGACGCAGCGAAACCAGACGCAGGCAGGCTATATCCAGCAGTTGGAAGAGGCCCTGAAAAATGCCCGCCAGTGGCGCTTCGGGCGCAAAAGCGAAGCCTTCCAGGGCGAGCAACGCGGGTTGTTCGATGAAGATATCGAGGCCGATGCCGCCGATATCGAGCAGCAACTGGCTACCCTGTTACCCGAGCCGAAAGCACCAAAATCGCAGGTGGCCAAACGCCAGCCCCTGCTGCCTGAACTGCCCCGGGAAGAGGTCCGTCTGGCTCCGGTATCCGACAGTTGCCCAGACTGTGGCCACACCTTGCGCTTCATCCGCGATGAGATCAGCGAACGGCTGGAATATGTTCCGGCCCGCTTCATCGTGCACCGTCATGTTCGTCCGCAGTTCAGTTGTGAACACTGCGAGACGGTAGTCAGTGAGCCCTTGCCCGCACAGCTGATTGAAAAAGGTCTGCCCGGGCCCGGCCTGCTGGCGCAGGTGGTATGCGCCAAAAGTCTCGACCACCTGCCGCTCTACCGTCAGCAGGTGATATATCAACGCAACGGTGTCGACCTGCCTCGCAGTACGCTGGCGGGCTGGTTCGGTGCGGTGGGTGCGGCCCTGAAACCGCTGGCCCAGGCGCTGCATCAGGACCTGTTGCAACACCCGGTCTTGCAGGCTGACGAAACCCCGCTGTCCATCCTCGACCCCGGCAAGGGCAAAACCCAACGCGGTTACCTGTGGGCCTACATCACCGCCCTGGGTGCTGAACGGTCGATAGTGCTTTATGACTGCCAACCGGGGCGCAGTGGCCAATATGCCCGCGACGTGCTTGAAGGCTGGCGCGGCACTCTGGTGGTGGACGGTTATGCCGGTTACCAGGCGTTGTTCGACAGCGGTCAGGCGCTTGAAGCGGGTTGCTGGGCACACGCCCGGCGCAAGTTCTTCGAGCTGTTCACGGCCAACAAAAGCCCGGTGGCCAAGCTGGCTCTGGACACAATCCGAGAGCTGTACAAGCTTGAGCGCAAAATCAAACACCGGTCGGCGGATAAAAAACGACAATGGCGACAACGGTATGCCAAGCCCCGGCTGGACGCCTTCCATCAGTGGTTGTTGTTGCAACAAACGCAGACGGCCCCCAACTCCGGGCTGCGCAAAGCGCTGGACTACACCTTGAAGCGCTGGTCGGCATTACAGCGCTACCTGGACGATGGCCGCGTACCCATCGACAATAACCGCACTGAAAACTGCATCCGTCCGGTGGCCGTAGGCCGCAAGAACTGGTTGTTCGCCGGGTCGTTGCGGGCTGGGCAAAGGATGGCAGCTATCCTGAGTCTACTGGAAACCGCCAAGCTCAACGGCCACGACCCGTATGTCTGGTTGCGAGATGTGCTGACCCGCTTACCCACCTGGCCGAACAACCGGATCAACGAGCTATTACCCTACGCTGAAAACAGCTTCAGTTAATATCCGCCAGCTTATTACATTACTTTAATCACACAACGCGAGTTCGCCGTTCGCTTAC
>NZ_JBKABN010000078.1:0-2463 GCF_046269175.1 Serratia sp. J2 | reverse complement strand
TGACAGAAAAGGGGCAGTAGCCCCTCCGCTGATACTTACTTTTTGATTTCCAGTACCTTGATGGCGTTGGAATCCATCAGCCCGCCGCCCAGGTACTTATCGGTGTGCACCTTGTAGAAGCCAGGCTCGGTGATGTTGTCCGGGCGGGTCCGGGTACCGGTGTCGTGATCCACGATGAAATAGCCGCGCTTGAAGTCGCCCATAGCGATTACTGGCAAGCCTGCAGCGGCGTCTGGCATGTTCTCCAGGTAGTGAACCGGGTGGCCCAGCAACATATCCGGATCACCGGCTTGCAGGCGGTCGCGCCAGATGTAATCCCCGTTGCCGTTCTTCAACTTTTGCAGCATGGCGGCGGTGTTGGAGTTCATCGCCCATACGGCATTTTTGCGGTAGCGGCGGCGCAGCTTGAAGACCAGATCGATCAGCTCATCGGCGGTGGGAGTTGCGCCAGCGGAAACCATTTTCTCCAAGGTGCCGAACGGGCGAGCGCGGTCACCTGTAGCAGCGCGGGGATAGGCCAGGAACCCTTTGGATTTTTTCGCCCCGTCACCGTTCACCAGGTCGGTTTCTTCGGTTTCGGCAAAGGTGTCGCTGATCTCTTCGGTCAGCCAGCCCAGAATATCCACGTCGCTAAAGTCGAGGATTTCCTGAGTGGTTTTCGGGTAAGCGTAGATAGGGTTCAGCTTGATGCTGACCTCTTCCAGCTTAGGCGTCGCGGTTTCGGTACGGGCTTCACCTTCGATGCCACGTCCTACCGCCGCGCCGCCTACGGACACGAGTTTTTTGTATTCGTTGGATTTGGTGGTCTTCACCGTGCAGATCTGGCGCATGACGCTTTCATCCGCCAACATGCGCATGATCTCGGTATCCAGCTCAGGGATAACGGAATAGCCACCGCTCTCATTGACGGTGGTCGATAACATGCGGGTTTCGCCGGTCATGATGTAGTGGCGCAACTCTTCATTGGTTACGGTCTCACCTTCTTTAGCAGGCTTGGCCTTGCCACCTTGAGCACGTTCTTCATCGGCCAGGGTTTCATAGCGGCCAATATCAACCAGTAGGGCGTCGGTCTGGGTGCGGAGTTCGTCGAACTGGGTAGCCTCTTCTGTGGTAAGGCTGCGTTTCTCTTCTTCGGCTTTGGTCAGCAGGGAGCGCATTTGGGTGGCAAGTTCGGCTTTCTTCTGGCGGAGTTCAATCAATTTCTTCATAGCGGTTTCCGTATAGTGTGAATACAGACGGGAAACCAGCTCAAAGGGTTAAGCCGTTTAACAAAATTCCGGTGCGGAAAGGTGGGTGTTAAACGGCTAAGTGACGGCTCCCGTCGGAGTGTCACCCCTCAACATATACAGCTAAATAAAATAGTAAACAGGGTGTTTTTGTACTGAACACCAATAAACAATCACGAACAGAATATTTACACTTCTTTTTTCTGGAATGCCTCAATCTCACATATCCAATAACCGATAGTGCTATCTGTTTCGTAAATTAAATCAGTCAGTCTGGCACTCGGCTTGGCCCCTTTCCTGATTTTGTCGATCCCTTTCATGTAGGCGCCGTAAATGGCGGGTTCAACAAAATGTTTCTCAAAGGGAGTTAACTCACCACGTTTAAGCTGCCCTTGAATTTCTTTCAGTGCAGACTGAGCATATTCTTTCAACTCGGTGACTTTATCACTAATAGCCTTATCTGCTTTATACCGTGGATACATGACATTCAAATCCTCAGAAATATCATCAACACGGCGTTTAATTTCAAGTAATCTTTCCATATCACCTTCTTCGTTAAATATACTCGGTTACTAATTTATGGCCCGCTGGCACGTCTAATGGGATTGCCTCACCATTCACCTTAATACACGGAAGCACTTGTTTCACTGGCTCATCGCTAAAGATATGCCAGTAGTTCACATCGACATAGCTGATCACATCATGTACCGCGACAACCTCTTCTGTTTTGCGGTTGACTATCTTCACCCTGATACCTTGACGCGCAGGGTGCATATCCAGTATTTCAATGCCCGATCTTCTTTGGCTAGGCTGTGTCATTTTTTACCCCCATTTCATAGAGAAAAGTTTTTTACCCATAAAACTGTCCGTACTGTCCGCCCTTACCATTTTATCAATATAAATCATAAATTTAAGCAGTCAGACAGTTGGTACAAAACTGTCCGCCACTACCCGCCCAAACTACCCGCCTAAGGGCGGACGGTTCAGACACTTTCTACCAACTGTCCGCCCACTGTCCGCCCTGTTTAATTATATGTATTTATTACATTTTTACTCTAAGGGCGGACAGTTCAGACAGTTTGTTTAAGAAAAACTATTTATTCAGTCATCCCCCATAGGCTCCCCACCACCTGTAGCGGCTGGCAGCCACTCTTCGGCCTCATCCAGCAACGTGATGTTGGACTGGATACGCCCTCGGGTTGCCTTCTTCTTGGATTCGGCCTTCTTGTACTCCTTA
>NZ_JBKABN010000077.1:0-2466 GCF_046269175.1 Serratia sp. J2 | reverse complement strand
AGACAGAAAAGGGGCCGTAGCCCCTCCGCTGATACTTACTTTTTGATTTCCAGTACCTTGATGGCGTTGGAATCCATCAGCCCGCCGCCCAGGTACTTATCGGTATGCACCTTGTAGAAGCCAGGCTCGGTGATGTTGTCCGGGCGGGTCCGGGTACCGGTGTCGTGATCCACGATGAAATAGCCGCGCTTGAAGTCACCCACAGCAATTACTGGCAAGCCTGCAGCGGCGTCTGGCATGTTCTCCAGGTAGTGAACCGGGTGGCCCAGCAACATATCCGGATCACCGGCTTGCAGACGATCGCGCCAGATGTAATCTCCATTGCCGTTCTTCAGCTTTTGCAGCATGGCGGCGGTGTTGGAGTTCATCGCCCATACGGCATTTTTGCGGTAGCGGCGGCGCAGCTTGAAGACCAGATCGATCAGCTCATCAGCGGTGGGAGTAGTACCAGCGGAAACCATTTTCTCCAGGGTGCCGAACGGGCGAGCGCGGTCACCGGTAGCAGCGCGGGGATAGGCCAGGAACCCTTTGGATTTTTTCGCCCCGTCACCGTTCACCAGGTCGGTTTCTTCGGTTTCGGCGAAAGTGTCGCTGATCTCTTCGGTCAACCAGCCCAGAATATCCACATCGCTAAAGTCGAGGATTTCCTGAGTGGTTTTCGGGTAAGCATAGATAGGGTTCAGCTTGATACTGACCTCTTCCAGCTTAGGCGTCGCGGTTTCGGTACGGGCATCACCTTCGGTGCCACGTCCTACCGCCGCGCCGCCTACGGACACGAGTTTTTTGTATTCGTTGGATTTGGTGGTCTTCACCGTGCAGATCTGGCGCATCACGCTTTCATCCGCCAACATGCGCATGATCTCGGTATCCAGCTCAGGGATAACGGAATAGCCACCGCTCTCATTGACGGTGGTCGATAACATGCGGGTTTCGCCAGTCATGATGTAGTGACGCAACTCTTCATTGGTTACAGTCTTGCCGTCTTTGGCTGGCTTGGCGTTTCCACCTTGGGCGCGTTCTTCATCAGCCAGGGCTTCATAGCGGCCAATATCAGCCTGTAGGGCGTCGGTCTGAGTGCGGAGTTCGTCGAACTGGGTAGCCTCTTCGGTGGTAAGGCTGCGTTTCTCATCTTCGGCCTTGGTCAGCAGGGAGCGCATTTGGGTAGCGAGTTCGGCTTTCTTCTGGCGGAGTTCAATCAATTTTTTCATAGCGGTTTCCGTATAGTGTGAATACAGACGGGAAACCAACTCAGAGAGGGAAGCCGCTTAACAGATTTCCAGTGCGGAAAGGTGGGTGTTAGGCGGCTAAAGTGACGGCTCCCGTCGGAGTGTCACCCCTCAACATATACATGAAAATAAAAAATGAAACCCCTCAAAAATAGAGGGGTAATCATGAGTAATCATGGGTACAAAACATTTACACTTCTTTTTTCTTAAACGCCTCTATCGCACATACCCAATAACCAATAGTGCTATCTGTTTCACAAATTAAATCATTGAGCCTTTCGCTTGGCTTGGCCCCTTTCCTGATTTTGTCGATCGCCTTCATGTAGGAATCGTAAATTGCTGGCTCAATAAACTGCCTCTCAAAGGCGGTGAGTTCACCGCGTTTAAGTTGCCCCTGAATTTCCTTCAATGTGGCTTGAGCATACTCTTTTAACTCTGTCACTTTATCACTAATAGCCGCATCTGCTTTATACCGTGGATACATGACATTCAAATCCTCGGAGATATCATCAACACGGCGTTTAATTTCAAGTAATCTTTCCATATCACCCTCTTCGTTAAATATACTCGGTTACTAATTTATGACCCACTGGCACGTCTAATGGGATTGCTTCGCCATTTACCTTAATACACGGAAGCACTTGCTTCACAGGCTCATCGCTATAGATATGCCAGTAGTTCACATCGACATAGCTGATCACATCATGTACCGCGACAACCTCCTCTGTTTTGCGGTTGACTATCTTCACCCTGATACCTTGACGCGCAGGGTGTATATCCAGTATTTCAATGCCCGATCTTCTTTGGCTAGGTTGTGTCATTTTTACCCCCATTTCATAGAGAAAAGTTTTTTACCCCTAAAACTGTCCGTACTGTCCGCCCTTGCCACTTTATCAATATAAATCATAAATTTAAGCAGTCAGACAGTTGGTACAAAACTGTCCGCCACTACCCGCCCAAACTACCCGCCCAAGGGCGGACGGTTCAGACACTTACTACCAACTGTCCGCCCACTGTCCGCCCTATTTAATTATATGTATTTATTATATTTTTATTCTAAGGGCGGACAGTTCAGACAGTTTATTGAAGAAAAAACTATATTCCTGGCTCGTTACCCATAGGGTCACCGCCGCCCGTGGCGGCAGGTAGCCACTCTTCGGCCTCATCCAGCAACATGATGTTGGACTGGATACGCCCTCGGGTTGCCTTCTTCTTGGATTCGGCCTTCTTATACTCTTTG
>NZ_JBKABN010000076.1:0-2560 GCF_046269175.1 Serratia sp. J2 | reverse complement strand
TTACGGAGACGGTAAATTATTTAGTGTTTTCATGCTGTTGCGGGTGTCCTTGTGTTTGCTTTAAATTCCTTTAATATCATTGAGTAACCCGATAAACCTGTACTGGTGTTAATTGACGTTTTCGGGGCCATGCAACGAACGGTGTATCACTCGGTGTATCACTCTGAAAGGGTTTTTATGGCTGGAACGAACAAACTTAGCGACAAAAAGCTTAAGGCACTAGAGGGTACTCCCTGTGATGCTGTCCGCTTGTTTGCTGACGGGGCAGGATTAAGCGCCAAAGTTTCAAAGCAGGGCTCTATCAGCTGGGTGTTCACCTATAGATTAGGTGGCCGAGAATCGAAATTAGAGCGCCTGGTGTTAGGGCGTTATCCTGATATGCCCCTTAAGTCAGCCAGAGAGCGCCGCGATCAGTGCCGTACCTGGTTAGCTGGTGGGCGCGATCCTCGTCGCCAGTTGCAGGAAGATGTCACCCAGACATTGAAGCCGGTAACGGTGAAAGATGCCTTGGAGTACTGGGTGGACAACTACGCCCAACAGAAACGCACTGATGCCGATGCTATCCGCTCTCAATTCGCTACCTACATTTATCCCCACATTGGCAATCTCTCGCTCGTAGAATCTGAAACCCGTCACTGGTTGCAAGCTTTCGATAGCACCGGGAAAAAGCACGCAGTGACAGCAGGCCGCTTATTGCAGATCTGCAAACAGGCACTGAAATTCTGCCGTGTGCGGCGTTTTGGGACGTGTGACGCTATCGGCATGCTTACGGTCAATGATGTAGGTAAAAACCCGGATAGGCGCGATAGAGTGCTATCTGACGCGGAATTAGCGGACGCGTGGAACAGTCTTGCTCGTAAAGACATCATGCCTTACTACCAGATGATTATTCGCTTACTCGTTGTTTTCGGTTGCAGGACAAAAGAACTCAGGGTTTCACGGTGGAGCGAATGGGATTTTGATAGCTGGGTGTGGACAGTTCCGAAAGAGAACAGTAAAACCCGCGAAAAGATTTTACGCCCAATCCCTCCGGCGCTTCACTCGTGGTTAACCGAGCGTTACGAACGGCGCGAGTCTGAATACTTGCTTGGAGAATTGAAGACTGGAAGCGCAGTTAGCCAAATTGGTAGGGTTATTTATAAGCGTTTGGGGCATGTAGAGCCTTGGACATTCCACGATTTACGCCGTGCGCTATCTACTCATTGCGCCAATATTGGCATTCCCCCGCATATTCCAGAAATGCTACTCGGGCATAAGTTGCCTGCAATTATGGGTAACTATAATTACGGCCAGTACCTACCGGAGAAGTTAGATGCGTTGAACAAGTGGATTGACCGGCTGGAAGTGCTGGCGGGTAATCATGAAAACGTTATTATTTTAAAGGCTGGTGAGAAATGAATAGCGAAGAGAAAAATAAAGTTAACCCTCAGTCATCTAAAGAGAAGGCGCAGAAACTACCTGTTGCAAAGAAAAGAACTCTTAAGCAGCTTGAGGGGGACTTGGAATATTATAAGTCTTTCATTGACAAGTGTGTTGATTCCTGTAATGAAAATAACTACAGCATGGCTTTTAGCATGAAAGATAAACCTTCTGTTACCTATGAAGATATTCAGAAATTACCACTCGAAGAAAGATATGAATGGGCTAATGGACTGATTAATGACAAGGAGTTTTTTGACGGTAGAGAAGAGAATGAGAATATTCATAAAGCCATAAGGGTGTTATATCTTCTTGGTTTTAGAAATCTTGCTGGAGCAGTGCATAAAATGAGCGTTGACTATTCAGTCTCAAAACATTATCAACCAAAAATAGAAAGTATACAGGCGCAAATAAAACACAAAAAAATGACCAGTAAAGGCGGTGTAAATCGCACAAGTCATTACAAAGATATTGCATTGAAAATCGCTGGTGATACTTGGATGCATACCCCAGGTGCCAGTATGGAAACATTGGCTAAAAAAATTCATGACCATTTAAGTAAGAAACGTACAGATATCCCAGAGCCTAGCACTATAAAAACATGGCTGAAAAAGTCAGGACTTAATCCGAACGTTTCACCCAAAATTCAAAAATACGAATTGGTTATAAGTACTAATGTAGATAGTTAAGTACTTATGTAGGTGCTTAAGTACTTAACTCATGATGGAACTACTAAAGTGGGTGGTTAAGTAGTTTTCTCACCTTATGAGTTCTAAATAATAAAATTAAAGTACCTCCAACAAGCACGAGAACATCTGGAAAAAGAAACCTGATGAAAGTGCTAAATGGAGGCAGCATGTTAAAGAAACAATTTAAACCAGCAGATCATAAGCAAGAGGGCCACACTCTCTATACCCCACCGACCGCAGAGCAGCGCCGCTCTGTCCTTGTTGAGTCCAACCATACCTACGATAAGCGTATTCGTGAGCGTGAATGTCAGGAAATCACCAGTCTATCCCGTACCACCCGCTGGAAGCTGGAGAACGAAGGCAAGTTCCCGCCCCGCTGCCACTTTGGCCGTAATTCCTGCGCCTGGCTTCTCAGTGATGTTTTGTGGTGGGTTCGCAATCCTCCTGCAGTG
>NZ_JBKABN010000075.1:0-2678 GCF_046269175.1 Serratia sp. J2 | reverse complement strand
AGTAAGCGTCACATCCAGACCGTATTGACGCTTATGCAGATGTGAGATCGGTTTTCCACGGCAGCAGATCGCGCAGTCGGTTCACCGGCCAGTCCTGGATATGCCCCAGCACATAACGCAGCCACGCCTCAGGGTCAACGCCGTTAAGCCGGCAGGTGACGATCAGAGAGTAGAGGATTGCCGCACGTTCTCCGCCCGTATCTGAACCGGCGAACAGCCAGTTTTTCCGGCCCAGGGCAACGCCACGCAGGGCGTTCTCCGCGATGTTGTTGTCGATCTCCGCCCAGCCGTTGCTGCAGTACAGGTTTAACGCGTCCCACTGCTTCAGCAGGTAGGCGAACGCCTTCGACGTATCCGAGTGGCGCGACAGCACCTTCATCTGTTCCTGTATCCAGTCATAAAGCGACTGCATCAGCGGAACGGTCTGTTCTTTTCGTACCTCCAGCCGCTCGACCGCCGGGCTGCCGCGTATCTCCGCCTCGATGGCATACAGCTTTCCTATATGCTTCAGGGCTTCGGTTGTGATGTCGGTCGGCGTGCGGGCATGCACGTCGTGGATTTTTCGCCGGGCATGGGCCATGCAGGCCGCTTCCGTTATGCGGCCGTCTTCGTACAGCGCGTTGTAGCCACCGTACGCGTCCGCCTGCAGGATACCGCTGTACCCGGCAAGATGTTGCTGCGGATGCACACCTTTCCGGTCCGGCGAGTAGGCGAACCACACCGCAGGTGGAAGCTGTGAACCCGCGTTGCGGTCATCCCGGACGTAGACCCATAGGCGGGCCGTGCGGGTTTTACCGCTGCCCGGCTCCTGCACCGGCACAGGGATATCGTCTGTATGCACCTTGCCCGGCATCAGCACGTACTGGCGCAGCAGGTCGTACAGCGGCTCCAGCAGCTCGCTGACCGCACCGGACCAGCGCCCCAGCGTGGCACGGCTCAGCTCCACACCCTGGCGACGGTATATTTCCGACTGGCGGTAGTGCGGCGTGTGCTCGGCGAACTTCGCCGTGACGATGCGTGCCAGCAGGCCTGGGCCTGCGTAACTACGCTCTATGGGTTTGGAGGGCATGCCGGCCTGAACGATGTGGTCACAACTGCAGCAGACCAGCTTCGGCCGCTGCGTTTCGATGACCTTAAAGGCACTGCTGATAAGCTCCAGCTGCTCCGACACATCGCAGCCCAACGCGCTGAGTTCGTCGCCGCATTCAGGACAGGCTGGTTCTGCCGGCAACAGCGTGCGGGTTTCGCGGGGAAGCAAGGCTGGCAGCGGTTTGCGGGCGGAAGACTGGCGTAAAGGCTGCGGGAGTACCGGGTCATGCTGTTCACCCAGCACCTCCGCCATCTCCTCCTGCAGGGCGCTGATGCGCTCCTCTGCCTCACGGACCTGGCGGGCCGTTTTCTCACGCAGCTTTTCGGAGCTTTTGCCGAACTGCATGCGCTGAAGCTTAGCGACAAGCGCCTTCAGTCGGTTGATTTCGCTGGCGTACGACGCCACCCGCTGTGAGAGCAAGCGGTTATACTCCGCCATTTTGCGGATGGTGGTCTGCTGCTCCTGCAGCAGTGCCCTGAGCCGGGCGTTTTCATCAGGGTATGAGGTGTCCATAACCTCACTTTACAGCAGGTTATATGCGTATTCCAGGTCGTTCCGTCCGCTGCGGATGTTTCCAGTTAATGCCTTCCAGCAGCATGGACAGCTGCGCCGGCGTCAGGTGGACTTTACCGTCGCGGGTCACAGGCCACACGAAGCGACCCCGCTCCAGACGTTTGGTGAACATGCACAGGCCGTCCCGGTCCGCCCACAGCACCTTTATCATGTCACCGCGACGCCCCCGGAAGATGAACAGATGCCCGCTGAACGGGTCATCCCGTAACGTGTTCTGCACCCTGGAAGCAAGGCCATTGAAGCCGTTGCGCATGTCCGTCACGCCGGCAATCAGCCAGATGCGTGAGCCCGCAGGGAGTGATATCACCGGCATTCTCCCTGCATTTCCCGGATGAGCATCTGAAGCAGCTCTGGCGTAAGCTTTCCACTGATACGAAGCGTCCCGGCAGGCAGAACCAGCTCACAGCAGGGCGCGTCATCGCTCAGAAAGGAGGGAGGATGAGTCGGTTCGGGGCCGGTTCCAGCAGCGAGCATCACGGGCAGAATGACCGGCGCGTCTGCCCGTGCAGCCAGCAGTTCCTGCTGATAACGACGCCGCCAGTTGAACAGGAGATTGTCGTTAATGTTATTTTCACGGGCAAGCTGTGCAACGCTGACGCCGGGCTGCATCGACTGCGCCACCAGTGAGATTTTGAAGTCGCGGGGGAAGTTGGGACGTCGTGGTCGTTTGCGGGCGACAGGGATTTCACAGGGAGCAGTGGCTACGGGAATGGACGATTTTCGGGATGCCTGTCGGTAAAGGCGTTTATCCAGATTTTGGGCGTTGATTCGTGGCGGCAAAGGCCAGGACAGACCGGCCTTCCTGAAGCGAACAAAGAGATCGCATGCCGTGGTTTTGGGGATGCCGAACCGGCGTCCAGCCTCAATACGCGGCAGTTTTTCTTCAAAGTGGAGGCGAAGTACCTCAAGGAGCCATGTCCGGTGTTTCACGCGATAGTGTCCATTAAAAAATGATGGACACTATTTTCCCGGAACCGGAGTCCGCTGCACAGACGGTCTAAATGTGACGCTTACG
>NZ_JBKABN010000074.1:0-2907 GCF_046269175.1 Serratia sp. J2 | reverse complement strand
AACGGCAGGCGGATTACGAACCCACCACAGCACATCACTGAGAAGCCAGGCGCAGGAATTACGGCCAAAGTGACAGCGAGGCGGGAACTTGCCTTCGTTCTCGAACTGCCATCGAGTGGTACGGGATAGACTGGTAATATCCATGCATTCACGCTCACGGATGCGTTTGTCGTAGGTAAAGCCGTACTCGCTAAGAATGGTGCGGCGTTGCTCTGGGGTGGGTGGGGTAAAAATTTTATTTGACATACTTTCTCCATTTAACACTTTCAGTTGGAAAGATTTCCAGACTGTTATGGTGTTGTAGAGTGAAGTATTATTATTTTATATTTAAATGAACATAGCTTCTAATGTTTAGAAACCATGATTTAGATATCAAAAGGGGTGTTTTAATGATTAAAACACCCCTTTTAATCATTAGAAGCGATTAGTTAACGCCTTTGAACACCTTGCTAATATATGACGCAACAGTATCAACACTCTTTACAGGGCACTCTTTGTTTTGAAAAAGAGTTACCTTATCGATAACATGCCTAGCCCAAGCGGAAAAGTTATAAGAACCATCTTTTTTAAAACAATCTTCTTTAAAAGTATCAATACACTCATCTTTAAATCTGAAAGCAGCACTAATAATAGCAAGTTCGTTTCTTGCATGTCTTTCCAACGCTTTTTCAGATCGGATGTTAGTATTATTCGAAATGTCGCCATTTAGATCTGGTCGCTCTACTTCAGTCAGCATTGATAGTGAGTCAAAATCAAGATCACTTTCCATAATTCTCTTTATGTCGTAATGAGTAATCCATAAATCATCAACGCCAATACTAAACTCGAAACTATCAAAATTAAAGCGTCCTCCATCCTGATGATCAATAAACGGCTTTGCTGGTAAGACCTGAATCACAGGACTTTTACGACCTGATAAACAAGGATAAAATCCAGGGAAAAATTTATCTATAACAGACATGGATTCAAATTGTTCTGGATTAATCCGCCAAAGACCATGAGCGAAACAATATCCAACGAGGAAGCCGTTACCCTCTTTTTCATTAAATACGTCAGCGCCCGAAAGTAGTTTTTCAGGGTTAAAAAACTCGCCATTGGAAAACTCAATAAATGAATAGTTTGTTATTGCTCTAGTTTGCCCTGATAAATTATTGAACGTGCTAGGGTAAAGTAGTTTTGAATGCCATTCGCTTGCAAAATCAGTACTTCCCTTAAATAAAACTCGACAGTGAAACCTTTTGAGCATAATGCACAGTTCTATTTTATTCTCTACAGCTAGATTAATCAAATCTGATGGCTCAACCCCTAGAAAAGAAGCGCCTCGAGACAGTCTGCAATATGAGAACGGAATTTTTATTTCTTTTTCAGCCATAGCGCTACCCTCAACGCCCCTAAAATTAAGCGTGGCAGGCGGGTAGGGTTTCCCGCTTTTCGGTTGGCCGACCTAGCCCCGCTCAATAAGTTTACGCCGTTTCCCTGCTTGATAGCAAAACAACGTTTTCATGATTACCCGCCAGCACTTCCAGCCGGTCTATCCACTTGTTCAACGCGTCCAGCTTCTCAGGCAGATACTGGCTGCGGTTGTAGATTGCCATGACGCCAGGCATTGTATGCCCTAATAACTGCTCAACCACATGCGGAGCGATACCTAGCTCATTAAGCTTGGTAGCAAGCGAGCGTCGTAAGTCGTGTAAAGTCCAAGGCTCCGCATGGTTAAGACGCTTGTACATATTTCGTCCTGTCTGGCTTACTGCCTCTGACTTTTTCACTACACCTAACAGATAGCCACTATTTTTATTATGGCGGTTAAGCTCAGTAATAAATTCTCGTAGCTGTAATGGAACCGGCCTAATGATTTTCTCACCTGATTTACTATGCTCTTTTGGCACCGTCCATAACCATTGTTCCAAGTCCCATTCTTTCCACTCAGACAAGCGGGCCTCTTGCGAACGACAACCAAAAACTATCAGGATAGTTAGCAATGCGGAGTAATACGGTGAAAATAACTCATCGTTATTAGCAAATTTCCACAGTTGCCCCAACTCTCCATCATTTAAAACCCTGTCGCGCTTTCGTTGCTTCCTCCCAACGTCGGGAATGGCTAAATCATCAAGCCAATTACTCACCGCATAACGCCGCACACGGCAAAATTTAAGGGCTTGTTTACACATCTGAAAAATATACCCAGCCGCAACCGGGGACTCACGTTTTATTCGGTCAAAACATTTGAGCCAATAACGTGTTTCACAATCAGAAAGTGCCATATTTCCAATATAGGGGTAAATATGCCTTTCAAGCTGCGCCTTATGCCTCTCTACGTTGGCTCGGTTATCCATTGCATATTCATCAATCCAATACACCAGGGCCTCTTTCACCGTAACGGGTTTGAGACTTTCTTCCATCGTAAGGTTAAATTGCATCTTGGGGTCTTTGCCTTCCGCCAACCAGGAACGGCACTTATCTCGGGTATCGCGGGCTTGCTTAAGGCTCATATCTGGATAGTTACCCAACGTAACCCGATGCAGTTTTGCACCAACCAGGCGATAGGTGAACACCCAGCTGATCCCGCCAACCTTTGAAAGCTTGGCACTCAGACCTGCGCCATCCGCAAAGAATTCTATCTTTTGGCGTGGCGTGCCTTGTAGGTTTCTGAGCCGCTTATCACTCAGCTTATTGAGTTCTCCCGCCATGCCTGCCCCAAGTATTTATACAGATGTTTATACACATTGTGCCGCAACAATAGCATAACGTCAAAAAACACTGGAACAATATACAGTCAATTTGAAATGTAACAAATTGAATTTAAAGTATATATTTAATTATAACGAAAGCATTAGAACATCTAATTTTGTCGTACGGCATGAACTGATACTAGTCAGTCAAGCTGTTGAAAAAAGGCGCTTTTAC
>NZ_JBKABN010000073.1:0-3085 GCF_046269175.1 Serratia sp. J2 | reverse complement strand
TTGCTCTTTAACAATCTGGAACAAGCTGAAAATTGAAACATGACAGCTGAAACTTATCCCTCCGTAGATGTATTGGGGTAAGGATTAACCTGTCATAGAGTCTCTCAAATAAACAGCACGACAGTGTCTCTGTTTACAGAAACACCTTCGGGTTGTGAGGTTAAGTGACTAAGCGTACACGGTGGATGCCTAGGCAGTCAGAGGCGATGAAGGGCGTGCTAATCTGCGAAAAGTGTCGGTAAGGTGATATGAACCGTTATAACCGGCAATACCCGAATGGGGAAACCCAGTGTGTTTCGACACACTATCGTATGGTGAATACATAGCCATACGAGGCGAACCGGGGGAACTGAAACATCTAAGTACCCCGAGGAAAAGAAATCAACCGAGATTCCCCTAGTAGCGGCGAGCGAACGGGGAACAGCCCAGAACCTGAATCAGTTCTTGTGTTAGTGGAAGCGTCTGGAAAGTCGCGCAGCAAAGGGTGATAGCCCCGTACACTAAAATGCATTAATTGTGAGTTCGATGAGTAGGGCGGGACACGTGACATCCTGTCTGAATATGGGGGGACCATCCTCCAAGGCTAAATACTCCTGACTGACCGATAGTGAACCAGTACCGTGAGGGAAAGGCGAAAAGAACCCCGGCGAGGGGAGTGAAATAGAACCTGAAACCGTGTACGTACAAGCAGTGGGAGCACCTTCGTGGTGTGACTGCGTACCTTTTGTATAATGGGTCAGCGACTTATATTTTGTAGCAAGGTTAACCGTATAGGGGAGCCGTAGGGAAACCGAGTCTTAACTGGGCGAATAGTTGCAAGGTATAGACCCGAAACCCGGTGATCTAGCCATGGGCAGGTTGAAGGTTGGGTAACACTAACTGGAGGACCGAACCGACTAATGTTGAAAAATTAGCGGATGACTTGTGGCTGGGGGTGAAAGGCCAATCAAACCGGGAGATAGCTGGTTCTCCCCGAAAGCTATTTAGGTAGCGCCTCGTGAATTCATCTTCGGGGGTAGAGCACTGTTTCGGCTAGGGGGCCATCCCGGCTTACCAAACCGATGCAAACTCCGAATACCGAAGAATGTTATCACGGGAGACACACGGCGGGTGCTAACGTCCGTCGTGAAGAGGGAAACAACCCAGACCGCCAGCTAAGGTCCCAAAGTCATGGTTAAGTGGGAAACGATGTGGGAAGGCATAGACAGCCAGGATGTTGGCTTAGAAGCAGCCATCATTTAAAGAAAGCGTAATAGCTCACTGGTCGAGTCGGCCTGCGCGGAAGATGTAACGGGGCTAAACCATGCACCGAAGCTGCGGCAGCGACGCTTAGGCGTTGTTGGGTAGGGGAGCGTTCTGTAAGCCGTTGAAGGTGAACTGTGAGGTTTGCTGGAGGTATCAGAAGTGCGAATGCTGACATAAGTAACGATAAAGCGGGTGAAAAACCCGCTCGCCGGAAGACCAAGGGTTCCTGTCCAACGTTAATCGGGGCAGGGTGAGTCGACCCCTAAGGCGAGGCCGAAAGGCGTAGTCGATGGGAAACAGGTTAATATTCCTGTACTCGGTGTTACTGCGAAGGGGGGACGGAGAAGGCTAGGCTAGCCGGGCGACGGTTGTCCCGGTTTAAGCGTGTAGGGGGAGTGACCTGGTAAATCCGGTTACTTATCAACCCTGAGGCGTGATGACGATGCACTACGGTGCAGAAGTAGTTGATGCCCTGCTTCCAGGAAAAGCCTCTAAGCATCAGGTAACATCAAATCGTACCCCAAACCGACACAGGTGGTCAGGTAGAGAATACCAAGGCGCTTGAGAGAACTCGGGTGAAGGAACTAGGCAAAATGGTGCCGTAACTTCGGGAGAAGGCACGCTGGCGCGTAGGTGAAGAGACTTGCTCTCGGAGCTGAAGCCAGTCGCAGATACCAGCTGGCTGCAACTGTTTAATAAAAACACAGCACTGTGCAAACACGAAAGTGGACGTATACGGTGTGACGCCTGCCCGGTGCTGGAAGGTTAATTGATGGGGTCAGCCGCAAGGCGAAGCTCTTGATCGAAGCCCCAGTAAACGGCGGCCGTAACTATAACGGTCCTAAGGTAGCGAAATTCCTTGTCGGGTAAGTTCCGACCTGCACGAATGGCGTAATGATGGCCAGGCTGTCTCCACCCGAGACTCAGTGAAATTGAACTCGCTGTGAAGATGCAGTGTACCCGCGGCAAGACGGAAAGACCCCGTGAACCTTTACTATAGCTTGACACTGAACATTGAGCCTTGATGTGTAGGATAGGTGGGAGGCTTTGAAGTGTGGACGCCAGTCTGCATGGAGCCAACCTTGAAATACCACCCTTTAATGTTTGATGTTCTAACTCGGCCCCATAATCTGGGGTGAGGACAGTGTCTGGTGGGTAGTTTGACTGGGGCGGTCTCCTCCCAAAGAGTAACGGAGGAGCACGAAGGTTAGCTAATCACGGTCGGACATCGTGAGGTTAGTGCAAAGGCATAAGCTAGCTTGACTGCGAGAGTGACGGCTCGAGCAGGTACGAAAGTAGGTCTTAGTGATCCGGTGGTTCTGAATGGAAGGGCCATCGCTCAACGGATAAAAGGTACTCCGGGGATAACAGGCTGATACCGCCCAAGAGTTCATATCGACGGCGGTGTTTGGCACCTCGATGTCGGCTCATCACATCCTGGGGCTGAAGTAGGTCCCAAGGGTATGGCTGTTCGCCATTTAAAGTGGTACGCGAGCTGGGTTTAGAACGTCGTGAGACAGTTCGGTCCCTATCTGCCGTGGGCGTTGGAAGATTGAGAGGGGTTGCTCCTAGTACGAGAGGACCGGAGTGAACGCACCACTGGTGTTCGGGTTGTCATGCCAATGGCACTGCCCGGTAGCTAAGTGCGGAAAAGATAAGCGCTGAAAGCATCTAAGCGCGAAACTTGCCTCGAGATGAGTCTTCCCTGGGCCTTTAAGGCCCCTGAAGGAACGTTTAAGACTAAGACGTTGATAGGCTGGGTGTGTAAGTGCAGCGATGCATTGAGCTAACCAGTACTAATGATCCGTGAGGCTTAACCTTACAACACCAAAGGTGTTTT
>NZ_JBKABN010000072.1:0-3105 GCF_046269175.1 Serratia sp. J2 | reverse complement strand
GATAAAGCCGTAAAAACACCAGAAAACGTTCGGCTGACTTTTCCTCACCGGTTAATTTTCGTATATAGTGCCACGTCTGCGTACCCTGTCCCTTTACAATCATCCCGTCGCGCCGGGTTAACCAATCTGAATGCGGGTTTCTGCATAGCGAATACGTTTTCGCCTCGGGGTGGCGAGAAAATAAGCCAATGTCAGTGGGCCCAGTCGTCCCGTGATCATCAACACAATAAGCAGCAACTGCCCCGGCGTGCTTAATTCTGCGGTCAACCCGCGCGACAAACCGACCGTACTCAGGGCAGACACCACTTCAAAGACAATATCCAGCAACGGGGCTCGTTCCGTTATGGAAAGCACAAAGGTACTGGTAAAGACACACCCCATGGAAATAAACACCAAGGCCAGCGCTTTTAACACCAGGGAATGGGGCACGGTGCGTTGCAAAAGGGTGACCTCATCCCGCCGGCGCAAAAAGGTGTACGTGGCCATGATCAGGATCACAAACGTCCCGACCTTGATGCCACTAGCCGTACTCAACGAGCCTCCGCCAATAAACATCAATAACAATGTCAGAATATTGCTGGCGTCCGTCATCGCACGGTAATCCACGGTATTAAACCCCGCCGTTCTGGGTGTTACCGCCTGAAACCAGGCTGCCAGTGCCTGTTCTTTCAGCGGCATACTCCCCAGGGTAGCCGGGTTTCTGGCTTCCAACAGCCAGATCAGGCAAAAAGCGGACAGATTGATGATGAGCGTCGCCAACAGGATCACGCGGGTATTGGTGCTCAGTTGATACCAGTGACGGTGTTTTTTCAGGTCGATCAAGACGGAAAAGCCGATGCCGCCGATGATCAACAACGCCGTGATCACCAGGTTGACCGGTATGCTGCCGGCATAATGCATTAGACTGTCACTGTGCAAGGCAAAACCGGCATTGTTAAACGCAGAGACAGAGTAGAAGAACCCCCGGTATAACGCGTTGGAGAAGCCATACTCGGGCCACCATACGACAGTGAGCCCCCCCATACCTACCAGCTCAATCATCATCGAGAAGAACAGAACCGCCTTTGCTGTTTGTGTCACCTGTGCCAGGGACGTCTGGTTCAATGCCTCTTGGGCGATTTTTTGCTGAGAGAGGCCGACTTTAACCCCCAGGCTGGCGGCGGCGACCACGGCAAAGGTCATAAACCCCAAGCCGCCCGCCTGAATAAGCAAGGCAATCACACATTGGCCAAACAGCGTGAACTGCGTGCCCGTATCCACCACAATCAGACCGGTGACGGTCACGGCAGAGGTGGCGGTAAACAGCGCCTGCAGCACCGTGATGGGGTGACGCGTAGCTGCGGGCAACGATAACAGCAGAGCCCCAACAACGACCAGCGCCAGAAAGCCCAGCGCCAGCACCGTGGGAGGGCTCAATGTCAATGACCGTGCGTGCAACGACGGGGGACGTAAATAAGGCAGGTGTTGCGGTAACCAGTTCTTCATGTCAGCCCAACCTGGGTGCAAGTGATTTCAATATTGACAGCGGACCGGCCAATACCAGACAGTCATCCGTCGCCAACACAAAAGGGTCAGGGACAGGAGCCAGTAACTGGCTCTGTCTTTTGACCAGCACCGTTTTCACCTCGTGTCCCGTGCCTGTCAGCAAGGCCGACAGCGTCGTCCCTTCAAGGTGGCGATCCACCCGTACTTCGACCAGGTACAGGTTATGGCCGAGGAACAAATATTGGTTGATCATCGGGTAGACCAACGCCTGGGCCACTTTGATCCCCATTTCCTCTTCAGGGTGGATGATCCGGCTGACCCCCAAGCGAGACAGGATGGAATGGTGCGGTTTGGAACTGGCCTTGACCCACAGTTGTTGCACACCCAGATTTTTCAGATGCAGAACACACAGGATACTGGCCTCCAGGTTTTCACCGATGGCGACCAGAACCGCGTCATAGCGGCATAAATCGAGCTCGGCCAGCGCCTGTTCGTCGGTGGCATCGGCAATGACGGCATAGCTGAGTCTGTCTGCCAATCGATTAATATATTTGGGCTCAGCATCGACGCCCAGCACCTGATGCCCAAGCCGGATCAACTCAAGCGACGCCGTGGAGCCGAAGCGCCCCAGGCCAATAACGGCAAACTGTGCCATGAAACATGCTCCCTGGCTGAACTGTGCAGCCGGTGTGGGTCCTTTTTACACTGAGCTTGGGATGACCCGACTCAATCGGCCGCCATCTTGATGCAGACATCCCCTCGCAGTTTGTCTGTCATTCGTTGAACGTTATCAGGACATACGTCAAGAACAGCAGAATGAACAACATAATCACGCTAAAAAATCGCCAGCGGGCTTCGCTTTTTTGAACTCATGATATCGCTCCCTTTTTATTTTGCTATCAACAGACAGGCCAAACGGCCCAACCTTACTCCTCAGGCCGGTTGCCCCTCTGGCAACAGCGTGACCCAGGTGCTCGTCGCCGTAGTCCGGGTGATGTCGGCCCGCAGGTTTGCCTCGCGCAAGTGCGCCACAAACACCGCCGCCTCCCCCCACCTGAAACGGCAAAGTTGCGCAGAGCCTGATTGCTGTAATCCGATACCCTGTTTGCGCGGAGGGCTCTTTCAAAAGAATGAGTTCCTTGAAAATAGCAGCCATGTACGCCCCTATTCACAAAGAATTATCAGGTGGGGATATCGGATTTTGGGGCTGATGTAGTTGATCGTCAGCCAAAAAAACCACTATTCTCACAAGGAGAACAGTGGGTGTCAATTTGACCAACACCAGGAAATCTTATCATCCCTCTTACCTTATTCAGTTAAGAAGGTATTTCTGGTAAGTCAAACACACCTGAAAATAACTTGACTAATGTCAATAAAGTGGCTTAAAGATAGACTCGCTATGCTCTCGCAACAGGCAGCCTGGGATGCTGCACATCCGGTAGAGGCAGCGCAGCGTGACGTTGCTGCGGCAACCAGTGCGCTTAATGTGGCAAATGCAACAATCAATGCTGATAATACTCAAATTGCGGCCAATAATGCAGCTATTCAGTCTAAGCAGCAAACGGTTAATCAGCTCCAAGCTGAGCTGGCACCGAGACTCAAACAGTACGGATATTTTAT
>NZ_JBKABN010000071.1:0-3263 GCF_046269175.1 Serratia sp. J2 | reverse complement strand
TGGTGAAGAGTTTAGCCAAGCGTGGAAACAAACTGTCCAGGTGAAAACAGATAGCGGTAAGGGGGCAGCATGAAAGCCGGACAGATGCGCCACCGGATCACTATCCAGAACTTCACCACTATCGAACTGCCATCGGGCGAAGAGAAAGAGGTTTGGTTTGATGCGGCTACCGTGTGGGCCGAGGTGAAAGCGATCAGCGGGCGGGAGTTGCTGACCTCAGGTGCGGAGATGTCAGAAATCACCCTCAGGATCTGGCTGCGTTATCGGGCTGATGTGGGCAGCGCCAGCCGTATCTTGTGGCAACAGCGAGGGCAGAGGCAACTGGCCTACAGCATTGTCTCGGCTATTCCTGATCCGAAAGCCAGCCGGTTAGAGCTGCTATGCAAGGGAGGCGTTACGCCATGAGTGAAGTATCAATCGACCTGGAAGAGGTCAAGCTGCATTGCCGTATCGATGGCAGCGAGGAAGACACCTTGCTACAGGGCTATATCGCTGCTGCGCTGGAGATCTGCCAGAAACATATCGGTAGGCGTTTCGGTAATCAACTGGAGCTTAACCCGGCTATCAAGGTGGGCTGCCTGTTGCTGATCAGTCACTGGTACGAGAACCGCGAGATAGCCGCAGAGAAGACCGCCGAGCTGCCCTTCACCACGACCTCATTGTGGAACTACTACCGCGAGCCTGGAGTGTACTGATGCCATCTCACCCACTCAAACGCTGTACCTATCCCGGCTGCCGCAATCGCGTTAAGTCTGGTCGCTGCCCTGAGCACAAGCGCCAGGCTAACGCCGCACTGACTGCTAGCCGTGGCACCCGTACCGAGCGTGGCTATTCCAACCGTTGGGGCCAGTATCGCCTTGCCTATCTTAAGGCGCACCCGCTTTGTGTGATGTGCGAGAAGGAAGGACGCTACGCCCCGGCCAAGATAGTCGATCACATCATCCCTATCGAGGGTGAAAGCGATGTGCTGTTCTGGCCTGCCAGCAATCATCAAGGGTTATGCGTCAGCCACCACAGCCGCAAGACCACCACCCAAGACCCTCTCACCAAGCAGCAGCGCAAGGCTGGCATGTTCCGTGAGCAGGAAGAAGCATCCAGCCACCGCAACGACTGGATATATGAGTACAACAAACATGCGTGAAGAAGAGATAGAGCGATTGATAACCGGATTACAACGCAGTCGTGATGGGTTCACCAAGCGCTACGACAAGACACCAAGGCAGGCCACAGGCAAGCGCCTGTCAGAGCGTGACCGGGAGTTAGCCGAGGCATTCAGAAATCGGTAAATGATAATATTTATCATTTTAATGGTGATTGATTGCGATTTTAATGATTTCATTTGCAACTATATCAAATCGAAGGGAGGGGGGGGGATTTCAGGACGAAGCCCCCTACCGCAGGAACCACCCGCCTCCTCAAATTTTTACGCGCGGCACTTTTTTTAAAAATAAAACCGATGGAGATTCAAAACATTATGGCAAAACTACCCAGACCCCCTGCTTATCTTGATGAAATTGCGGCTCAGCAGTGGAAGGCGAAAGCCAAACTATTGGCAGAGCGCGGCGATTTGATCCCCGCCGATTGGAGCAACTTTGAATTGTATTGCGTCAACTATTCCATTTACAGAAAAGCGGTCGCAGACATTTTTGACAGAGGATTCAGCATTGCAAACAGCCAGGGAAGCGAGAGCCGCAACCCCTCTATAAGCGCCAAGGCGGAAGCGGAAAGAGTGATGATAAAAATGTCCTCCCTGCTGGGCTTTGATCCAGTCAGTCGCCGCCGTAACCCGGTGGAAACTGACGAGGAAGACGAACTTGACCGTCTGGGCTGAATACGCAGAAGCGATAAAAAACGGCGAAATACCGGCGTGTAAGCGGCTAAAACAGGCCGTAAACCGCTACTTTTGCACCCTTAACAACCCCCTTTACGTGTTCGATACGGCCACCGTAGAACGTTTTATCGCTTTTTCTCGCCTCTGTCCCCACGTCAAGGGCCCGTTACGTGGTCAATCTATAGCGTTGGAGCCGTGGCAGCAATTTGCCTTTGCCAACCTGCTGGGCTTCAAGGTGGCGGCCACTGGTCGCCGTAAATACCGCAGCGCCTACATTCAGGTACCGCGCAAGAACGCCAAATCCACGGTAGCCGCCATGCTGGCTAACTGGTTCCTAGTGATGGAGCACGGCCAGCAGGACATTTACACCGCCGCTGTGAGCCGAGATCAGGCCCGTATCGTGTTCGATGATGCCCGGCAGATGTGCCTGCTCTCCAAACCGCTGCGCAAGCGGGTGGCTATCCAGCAGCACAAGCTGATCTACGCCAAATCCAACAGCCTGTTAAAGCCACTGGCGGCCAGAGCCTCAACCATTGAAGGGACTAACCCTAGCCTGGCGGTGGTTGATGAGTATCACCTGCACCCGGATAACGGCGTTTATTCCGCCCTTGAGCTGGGTATGGGCGCACGTCCCGAAGGCATTTTGTTTGCCATCACCACCGCTGGCAGCAACATCGTATCGGCCTGCAAGCAACATTATGATTACTGCTGCCAGATATTGGCCGGGGAAGAAGAGAATGAATCGCTGTTTGCGCTGATCTACGAGCTGGACGACGAGAACGAAGTAGACGACCCGGCGCAGTGGGTGAAAGCCAATCCTAACCTGTCCGTATCCGTTGATGTGGCCGCGCTGGCCGATACCATCCAAAAGGCCCGCGGCATTCCCTCGCAGTGGGTGGAAATGCTGACCAAGCGCTTTAACATCTGGTGCCAAGGGGAAACCCCGTGGATGGGGGAGGGAGCTTGGAAAGCTTGCGCCGCCGAGTATACCGAAGCCGACCTGGAAGGCTTACAGTGTTACGCCGGTCTGGATCTGTCCTCCACCAGTGACATCACCAGTGTTTGCTATACGTTCCCGTTGGAACGCTCTGTGCGCCTGCTGACGCGCCACTACATCCCCGACGCTCAACTACAAAACCCCGCCAATAAAAACCGCACCTTGTACCGCCAGTGGGTGAAACAGGGCTGGTTACGCACCACGCGGGGGGATTGTATCGACTATGACCGCATCCGCGATGATGTGCTGGCCGATGCCGAGCGGTTCAGTATCGAACTGGTGGGCTTCGACACCTGGAACGCCACGCAGATCCGTACCCAGTTACAGGGCGCTGGCCTTGATGTGGAACCTTTCCCGCAAACCTATATGAAGTTCAGCCCGGTAGCGAAATCGGCGGAGGTATTCGTAAACCGCAAGGTGATCGAGCACAACGGT
>NZ_JBKABN010000070.1:0-3264 GCF_046269175.1 Serratia sp. J2 | reverse complement strand
GCCGTTGTGCTCTATCACCTTGCGGTTAACGAATACCTCCGCCGATTTCGCTACTGGACTGAACTTCATATAGGTTTGAGGGAAAGGCTCCACATCGAGGCCGGCCCCCTGTAACTGGGTGCGGATTTGCGTGGCGTTCCAGGTGTCGAAACCCACCAGCTCGATACTGAACCGCTCGGCATCGGCCAGCACATCATCACGGATGCGGTCATAGTCGATACAATCCCCCGGAGTGAGTCGCAACCAACCCTGTTTCACCCACTGGCGGTACAAGGTGCGGTTTTTATTAGCGGGGTTTTGTAGTTGAGCGTCGGGGATGTAGTGGCGCGTCAGCAGGCGCACAGACCGCTCTAGCGGGAACGTATAGCAAACACTGGTAATGTCACTGGTGGAGGACAGATCCAGACCGGCGTAACACTGCAATCCTTCCAGGTCGGCTTCGGTATACTCGGCGGCGCAAGCTTTCCAGGCTCCCTCACCCATCCACGGGGTTTCCCCCTGGCACCAGATGTTAAAGCGCTTGGTCAGCATCTCCACCCACTGCGAGGGTATGCCGCGAGCCTTTTGGATAGTATCGGCCAGCGCGGCCACATCGACGGACACCGACAGGTTAGGATTGGCCTTCACCCACTGCGCCGGGTCGTCTACTTCGTTTTCGTCGTCCAGCTCGTAGATCAACGCAAACAGCGATTCATTCTCTTCTTCCCCATCCAGGATCTGGCAACAGTAATCATAGTGCTGCTTGCAAGCCGATACGATGTTGCTGCCAGCGGTGGTAATGGCAAACAAAATGCCTTCGGGACGCGCGCCCATACCCAGCTCAAGCGCGGAGTAAACGCCGTTATCCGGGTGCAGGTGGTACTCATCGACCACCGCCAGGCTAGGGTTAGTCCCTTCAATGGTTGAGGCTCTGGCCGCCAGCGGCTTTAACAGGCTGTTGGTCTTGGCGTAGATCAGCTTGTGTTGCTGGATAGCCACCCGCTTGCGCAGTGGTTTGGATAGCAGGCACATCTGCCGTGCATCATCAAACACGATACGGGCCTGATCCCGGCTCACGGCAGCGGTGTAAATGTCCTGCTGCCCGTGCTCCATCACCAGGAACCAGTTAGCCAGCATGGCGGCTACCGTGGATTTGGCGTTCTTGCGCGGTACCTGAATGTAGGCGCTGCGGTATTTGCGGCGGCCGGTGGCCACCACCTTGAACCCCAGCAAGTTAGCAAAGGCGAATTGCTGCCACGGCTCCAGCTCTATCGGCTGGCCGCGCAACGGGCCTTTGACGTGGGGGCAAAGGCGAGAAAAAGCGACAAAACGCTCTACCGTGGCCGTATCGAACAGGTAAAGAGGGTTATTCAGGTCGGTAAAGTACCGTTCCACCGCCTGCTTAAGCCGTTCACAGGCCGGGATTTCACCGCTTTTTATCGCTTCTGCGTATTCATGCCAGGCGGTCAAGTTCGTCGGCCTCGTCAGTTTCCACCGGGTTACGGCGGCGGGATACCGGATCAAAGCCCATCAGCGAGGACATTTTGATCATGATTTTTTCTGCGTCCGATTTGGCTTTCAGTGCGGGGTTGGTGGTGGTGGCACCTCGTGAACCTTCAACCGAAAAACCACGCGCCGCAAGGTCTGCCACGGCTCGGCGATACATCGAGTAGTTGAGGCAATACAATTCCAGGTTGCGCCAGTCGGCATCAATCAAATCGCCGCGATCCATCAATTGCTTGGCTCTCGTCTTCCACTCTGCTGTAGCAATTTCATCTAAATAAGCGGGTGGTTTGGGTGGTCGTGCCATAACTTGCTGTTTCCTGTGCCTTACTGCTGTGAAAAAAAGTGCCGCGCGTAAAAATTTGAGGAGGCGGGTGGTTCCTGCGGGAGGGCTTTTTGTCCTGAAAATCCCCCCCTCCCCTCAAATCGATATAGTTACAAATGAAATCATTACAAATGCAATCAATCGCCATTGAAATGATAGGCATTATCATTTACCGATTTCTGAATGCCTCGGCTAACTCCCGGTCACGCTCTGACAGGCGCTTTCCTGTGGCCTGCCTTGGTGTCTTGTCGTGGCGCTTGGTGAACCCATCACGGCTACGCTGTAACCCTTTAAGCAACTGATTAATCTCTTGTTCAGTCATTGCTCGTTACCTTCATATAACCAATCCCAACGGTGAGCGGCTGCGGCTTCCTGCTCCCGGAACTGACCGGCTTTACGCTGCTGCTTGGTGAGTGGGTCTTGGGTAGTGGTCTTGCGGCTGTGATGGCTAACGCATAACCCTTGATGATTGCTGGCAGGCCAGAACAGCACATCGCTTTCACCCTCGATAGGGATGATGTGATCGACTATCTTGGCCGGGGCATAGCGTCCTTCCTTCTCGCACATCACACAAAGCGGGTGCGCCTTAAGATAGGCAAGGCGATACTGGCCCCAGCGGTTGGAATAGCCACGCTCGGTACGGGTGCCACGGCTGGCAGTCAGTGCGGCGTTAGCCTGGCGCTTGTGCTCAGGGCAGCGACCAGCCTTGACGCGATTGCGGCAACCGGGATAGGTGCAACGTTTGAGTGGGTGAGATGGCATTTAGTACACTCCCGGTTCGCGGTAGTAGTTCCACAATGAGGTCGTGGTAAAGGGCAGTTCGGCGGTCTTCTCTGCGGCTATCTCACGGTTCTCGTACCAGTGGCCTATCAGCAACAGGCAACCCACCTTGATAGCCGGGTTAAGCTCCAGCTCATCACCGAAACGCCTGCCGATATGTTTCTGGCAGACCTCCAGCGCGGCAGCGATATAGCCCTGTAGCAAGGCGTCTTCCTCGCTGCCATCGATGCGGCAATGCAGCTTGACCTCTTCCAGGCCGATTGATGTTTCAATCATGGCGTAACGCCTCCCTTGCATAGCAGCTCTAACCGGCTGGCTTTCGGATCAGGAATAACCGAGGCAATGCTGTAGGCCTGTTGCATATGCCCTTGCTGTTGCCACAAGATACGGCTGGCACTGCCCACATCAGCCCGGTAACGCAGCCAGATCCGGAGGGTGATTTCTGACATCTCCGCACCTGAGGCCAGCAGCTCACGACCGCTGATCGCTTTCACCTCGGCCCACACGGTAGCCGCATCAAACCAAACCCTTTTCTCCTCGCCCGATGGCAGCTCGATAGTGGTGAAGTTCTGGATGGTGATCCGGTGGCGCATCTGTCCGGCTTTCATGCTGCCCCCTTACCGCTATCTGTTTTCACCTGGACAGTTTGCTTCCACGCCTGGCTAAACTCTTCACCG
>NZ_JBKABN010000007.1:0-224604 GCF_046269175.1 Serratia sp. J2 | reverse complement strand
ACCCTACGGGAACCGATCGAGTTCGTTGATTGTCTTGAGTAAAACCGTGCCTTTCTTGTTTTTATTCCCTACTTTCCGAAGCAGCACAACCTCATCAAAAAAGCCGTGCAGCTCCCTCGCCCTACGGGAGAGGGTTGGGGTGAGGGGCAATCGAGGACGGATTAGCCTGCAATTGCCCCGGTTCTTCAAATCCCCCCTAACCCGATAAACAGCCCGGCAATGGTGGCGCTCATCAGGTTGGACAGCGTCGCCGCCAACAGCGCCCGGAACCCTAACTGGGCAATTTCCGAGGCCCTTTCCGGCACCACCGCACTGAATGCCCCCACTACCACGGCAATCGAGCCAAAATTGGCAAAACCGCACAGTGCGAACGAAATCACCGCGATGGTTTTCGGATCGAGTAACATCGCGCTTTCTTTCAGGTAAGGAGAGAAGCTGAGGTAGGCAACAAACTCGTTAATTGCCAGTTTCTGGCCAATCAGCCCCCCTGCCAGATCGGCATGTTCCCAGCTCACGCCCATGATGTAGGCTAACGGAGCAAACAGATAGCCCAGCAGGCTTTGCAGGCTGACGCTTTCAACACCAAACAGGCCACCCACGCCGCCGATAATGCCGTTGATCAACGCGATCAGCGCGACGAAGGCCATCACTACCGTGGCAACCCCCACCGCAATTTTCAGCCCCAACATCGCACCGTTAGCCGCCGCTTCGATAATGCTGGCGGGCCGTTTATCACTGAATGACATTTCGCTGAACTCAACGCGGGAAGGCTCCGTCGCCGGGCTGAGCAAACGGGCAAACAGGATCCCCCCTGGGATAGCCATCAGCGAGGCCGCCAGCAGATACTCAATGGGGACGCCCAAACCGGCATAACCGACCAGCATCGAACCGGCAATCGAGGCCATGCCGCTACAGATCACCGTGAACAGTTCATTGCGGTTCATGTTTTTAACAAACGGCTTCAACACCGCAGGTAACTCATTTTGCCCCAGGAAAATGGTGGTGGCAGCGGCAAAGGACTCCACCTTGCTGATATTCATAAGCCGCTGGAAGACATAGCCAAGGATATTGATCACCCATTTCATTACCCCAAGATAATATAAAATAGAAATCAACGAGGTGATAAAGATGATGGCGGGTAGCACGTGAAAAGCGAACACAAAACCTGCACCATCGAAAAGCTCATTCATTTTCGGCCCTACCAGTCCGCCAAAAATAAATGCGCTCCCCGCATCGCTGTACGAAATCACGCGATTGACACCGCTGGCAATGGCGTTGATTAACCATTTACCTGCGGGGACATACAGCATAATAGCGCCAAGTAATACCTGAAGTAACAATGCCGCACCGACCGTGCGCACACTTATTTTTCTTTTATTGACGGAAAACACAAAACCGATTAATAACAGGATCGACATACCTGCAAGACTGCGCAACAACTCCATAAGGCCCCCTTCTATTTTGTTTATTTCCTTCTTTACTCGGCAAACGGCAATAGCCTGCCGCCTGCCGAGGCAGAAGTGATTTATCAAGGACAAACGTAGAGTGCTAATTTAAGCGTTAAGCGCAATTTAGCTGATAATGACCCGCGATCTTGGCTGCCAACTCGGCATTATTAAACACCAGCTGAATATTGGCCTGCAGGCTATCGCCACCGGTCAATTCAGCGACTCTGGCCAGCAGGAATGGCGTACTCTCCTTGCCGGACACACCCTGCTCCACGGACTCCTGAACAGCCTGCTCAATGGCCTGGTTGATCTTCTCTTCAGACATGGCGTACTGCTCTGGAATAGGGTTGGCGATCACCATCCCGCCCTGCAAGCCAGCAGCCCATTTGGCGGCCATTGCCCGCGCGATTTCCTGCGGCGTATCCAGGCGCACGCTAACGGAATAAGGGCTGGTACGGCTGAAGAATGCGGGCAGACTATCGGTGCCATACCCCACCAGAGGCACGCCATGGGTTTCCAGGTATTCGGTGGTCAAACCGAGATCCAGGATCGATTTGGCACCGGCACAAATCACCGCCACGTTGGTTTGTGCCAATTCCTGTAAATCAGCCGAAATATCAAACGTCTGCTGTGCACCGCGGTGCACACCGCCAATCCCGCCGGTGGCGAATACGCTGATCCCGGCCAGTTCGGCAATGATCATGGTAGAAGCCACGGTGGTTGCGCCGTTTTTGCCACTGGCAATCACAAACGGCAAATCGCGACGACTCACTTTGGCGACCCGGTGCCCTTCGCGGCCCAACGTTTCTATCTCATCATGGGATAGCCCCGCCTTCATCCGCCCATTGATCACCGCAATGGTCGCTGGCACCGCCCCGTTGGCACGGATCTTTTCCTCTACCTGTAAGGCAGTTTCAACGTTCTGCGGGTAAGGCATGCCGTGGGAAATAATCGTCGACTCCAACGCCACCACCGGCCGATTTTCGGCCAGTGCAAGCGCCACTTCAGGCGCGATATCCAGATATTGATGAGTGATTAGGCTATTTTGCATGATTGTAATTCCAGAAGTTTTTGAACGCTGCCTTGCGACAGATTCGGGTTGTTGGTGAACTCAGAGGCCAGGGTCATTGCCGAACAGCCCTGGGCAAAACGGATACTGTGATCGAGTGGGAAATCCTCCAGCCAGCAACTCACCAGCCCCGCCATCATGGCATCCCCGGCTCCAGTGACATTGACGACCTGAGTCGGCAGCGGTGCCGACCAACCGTACTGGCCGTCCACTTCGCTGAAATACACGCCGTGGCTACCCATACTCAGCGCTAAACGCTGCACGCCTTGCTGGTGGAACCATTGGGCGACTGCCGGTGCATCGCTCGCCTGGGATATTTTCATCCCACTGAGAATTTCTGCCTCAATCCGATTTGGCTTCAACGTATGGATATGCGAGAGCCAGTTTTTGATTTTTGGCGCTTTAAAAGCGGAAACCGTATCGACAAATACCGGTACATTACCGGCATTGCTAAATAACCAGGCCAGCGCGTCTTCGGTCAGGTTGCAGTCCAGCACCAAGACACCACTGTGCTGAATTAAATCCTTGGAATGAGATAACAGCGCCGGGGTCAATTTTTCCAGGATGCGCATATCGTTGATGGCGACCAGCATTTCGCCATTGCCATCCAGCAGCGAAACGTAGGTCGAAGTATTTTCACCATGCAACCGATGGCAATTATCCACGTTGACGCCCGCCAGTTTTGCCTGTTCCAGCAGCGTAGTGCCATAGAAATCGTCACCAACCACGGAAACCAGATGGCATTCGGCACCTAATAACGCAATATTCTGCGATATATTTCGGCCAACGCCTCCCGGGGTACACTTTATTTTCCCTGGGTTGGAGTCTTCATAAACCAGCTGCGTATTGGCATAACCACAAACGTCCATATTTACCGAGCCAACGGTGACCACATAGCGGTGTTCGGAGAGAATATAGCCTTTACCTTTAATATAGCCTTTATTCATTAAATTCATGATGTGGCCTGCCACACCAGAACGGCTAATACCTAGAATATCGGCGATTTCGTGTTGTTGAATCAACGGGTCCCGCCGAAGGAGTTGCAGTATCTGTTTTTCCCGGTTGGTCATAATTAACACTTGTTTGTTTTTGAACAGGTGTTTGTTTTAAATTGGAACCCGACAACAGTAAAGCGGCAACTATCGGAGTTGAGATTATGATCGTAACTTGTCGTCACGCCGTTTTCAGCGGTTAATCTGTGACATTAATCATATTAACCCAGTCTGAAAACGGCATTTCTTATGGTTTTTATACGAGGGGGAAATTTTGTGCTGAAGATAAACTCATTAAAACAATGGGATGGATTTTGGGATTATTTACACCAACACGTGTTGGTAACCCTGTTAATTACAAGGATTAATCTCACCACGGCTAATTTCGGTTACATAGAAAAACGATCGGCCTCACACAATTCTCTTTCTTGGCATTGTTATAACCCTCCGAGAGCAGTTCCTGCTCTCGGAGGGTGCTAAACAATAGTTACTTATCCTTCAGCCCGCGGTTGATCAACATTGGTTCAATGCTCGGCTCCTGCCCACGCCATTTAACGTACAGCTTTTCCAGATCCTGGCTGTTGCCCTGTGACAACACCTGCTCGCGGAAACGCTGGCCATTCTCTGCCGTTAACCCGCCGTTATCGCTGAACCACTGGAAGGCGTCATCTGCCAACATCTCCGTCCACAGATAGGCGTAATAACCGGCGGCATAGCCGTTGCCCCAGATATGCTGGAAATAGCTGGAGCGATAGCGCGGTGGCACATAGCTGAGGTCGATCTTGTCCTGGCGCAGTGATGCGGCCTCAAACTTGTCCACGTCCTGCTGCGGCTGATCGGCACCGAGCATGTGCCAATGCATATCCAGCAGCGCGGCGGCCAACAGTTCGGTCATGGCGTAGCCCTTGTTGAACTTGTCGGCCTTGTTGATTTTATCGACCAACACCTGCGGCATCGCCTCACCCGTTTGATAATGCTTGGCAAAGTGGGCAAATACCTGCGGATCGCTGACCCAGTGCTCGTTAAACTGCGACGGGAACTCAACAAAATCGCGGGCAGTGTTGGTGCCCGACAGGCTTGGGTATTGCTGATCGGCAAACATGCCGTGCAGCGCATGGCCAAACTCGTGGAACAGGGTGATCACGTCGTCATAAGAGAGCAATGCAGGTTGGCCCGCTGCGGGTTTGGTGAAGTTGGAGACGTTGTAAATCACCGGTTTGGTGCCGTTGAGTTTGGACTGTTCAACGAAGTTGCTCATCCAAGCGCCACCGCCCTTGTTATCACGCTTAAAGAAATCGGTGTAGAACAGCGCCAGAGACTGGCCGTCTTTATCAAATACCTCGTATACCCGCACGTCTGGATGATAAACCGGGATATCTTTACGTTCTTTAAAGCTGATGCCGTACAGCAAATTGGCGGCATAGAATACGCCGTTATGCAGCACGTTGCTCATCTCAAAGTAAGGCCTAATCTGTGACTCATCCAGATCGTACTTCTCTTTACGCACCTGCTCGGCATAGAACTGCCAATCCCAGGCGGCCAGCTTGAAACCGCCGTTTTGCCGATCGATCACTGCCTGAATATCTTTGGCCTCGCGCTCTGCCCGGGCCGTGGCGGCAGGCACGATATCACGCATAAACGCCAACGCCGCATCCGGGGTTTTCGCCATCTGATTTTGCAACTTCCAGGCGGCATAGTTCGGGAAGCCCAGCAGTTTGGCCTGCTCGGCACGCACTTTAGCTAACCGCGCCAGAGTTTGGCGGGTATCGTTAGAGTCATTTTTTTCTGCACGATTGATCGACGCTTCGAACAACTTTTGGCGAGTATCGCGATCTTGCAGGCTTTGCAAATCAGGCTGTTGCGTGGTGTTTTGCAACACCAACAGCCATTGCTTATCCAGCTTACGTTCGCTGGCTGCCTGCGCTGCTGCCGCCAACTCGCCCTCTGAAAACCCGACCAGCAGGGTTTTATCACCGATCGCCAACGCGCCATTCTTGCTGGCGGCCAATAATTTATTGGTGAACTGGGTGCTCAGCGTCGCCGCTTCCTGGTTCAACGCTTTCAGTTGGGTTTTATCCGCGTCAGAAAGATTGGCCCCGGCCAGCACATAGTTCTTGTAGGTAACCTCTACCAGCCGCAGGGACTCGGTGTCCAAGTTGAGGCTGTCACGCCGATCGTAAATCGCCTTGATGCGCGCAAACAGTTTGCTGTTCAGCATGATGGCATCATTTAACGCCGCCAGCTTCGGTGAGGTTTCTTCATCCAGCTTTTGCAGCGCGTCGCTGGTGTTGGCGGAGGTCATCGCGCCGAACACGTTCATGGTGCGCGTCAACAGTGCGCCACTTTTTTCCAGCGCCACGAAGGTATTGTCGAACGTAGGCTCAGCCGGGTTATTGGCGATTTTTTCGACTTCTGTCAGTTTCTGCTGGATACCGGCGGCAATGGCCGGGGCATAATCGCTTTCGCTGATGACATCAAAACGCGGGGCCTGGAATGGTAACTGACTGGCGGTAAAGAACGGGTTTTGTCCCTGCTTATCCTGTTTAACTTCTCCGGCCACTTTCGCCTCCTTTGTCTGGGTATTGGTTTCTGCCAGCGCGGGCGTACTTAATGCAACGCCGATCGCCAGTACCAGGGTGGATAAACGCATCAAATCGAAACTCCTCCATGTCTTAATGTAGGGACGCTGCGTCCAATTGGATAGAAGCTGTAAATTCAGCAACATAGCCTAGCTTAGGCTCAGATGGTCGTTTGAGCAAAAATAACTGGAAATTTCTCAACAGGCTAGCGGCTGTATACTGCGGGGGAGAACAAAGAAAAAACGCGGCCAGAAGGCCGCGTTATCGTGAGCTGACTTATTTCTCTGTCATCAGAACTGATAAACCAGACCGACAGCAACCACGTCGTCAGTATTAATACCGGCCGATTTGGTGAAGTCGTTTTCATCCAACAGGTTGATTTTATAATCCACATAGGTGGACATGTTTTTGTTGAGGTAATAGGTCGCACCCAAGTCAACAAACTTGACCAAGTTTTCACTGCCGTAGGTATGACCGTTAGCAGCCTGCCCCAGGTTCTTGCCGTTGGTTTGGTTATAACCCACAAATGGGCGCAGGCCGAAATCAAACAGATAATGTGCATAGGCCTCAAAGCTTTGCGCTTTATTAGCGTAGCCATACGCGTCGCTGTTTGAACTGCCGAAGCGCGCTGCATTATAGGACTGGGTAAACATGACGGCCACATAGGTATTGCTGTCGTCATATTTCAGGCCGCCTGAATAGCCTTCCGCATTGTCACCACGCCCCATGATACCACTATATGCACCACCGCCATTTTGCTCGCTGGTACGTTTGGAATTAAAGAAGGCTCCCGCTGCGCTAATACCGTAGCCAATATCATAGTTCACCGACATACCATAACCATCACCGTTCTGACCCAGAACGTTGCGACCATTGTTAGTCTCTTCAGGACTGCCGTTTTTACCCTGATACTGCAGAGCAAAATGCAGACCATCAACCAGGCCAAAGAAGTTATTGTTTCGATAGGTCGCCAAACCGTTTGAACGTTGGAACATGAACTGGTCGGCACCATAGGTGGAACCGTCAAATTCTGGCTGCATGTCGGTATAAGCCGCTACGTCATACAGGACACCGTTGTTACGGCCATAGTCGAATGAGCCATAATCAACGACTTTCAACCCTGCGAAACCATAACGTGTGAAGGCATTGTTTTCGCTTTCCGGAGTGTTAACGTTGACCTGGTATTCCCACGTACCATAGCCGGTAAGTTGGTCGTTAATCTGCGTTTCACCACGGAGCCCCATACGTATGTATGACTGGTCGCCATCAACGCTATTGTTATCAGAGAAATAGTGAAGACCATCGACTAAACCGTACAAATCCAGTTTATTACCGTCTTTGTTGTAGATTTCAGCGGCCCCTGCGGTGCCAGCCATCAGCAAAGCAGGAACCATCAGAGAGAGTACTCGAAGTTTCATCTTGATTGTCCTCTATTATTATGTCGTGCTATAGCCACTGCTGTTACGAGCATGATTAGCTCGTGGGTGTATTACCGTTTTAATGGCGGTAATGATATTAATTTATACCGGGATTACTTTAATGCAAGCTGGAGCGGTTGTTTTTTAATCGCGAGGGAGTGTTTCAAGCTGACATACGGGATAAAGGCCCCCTCATGCGGATTATGTCAGGATAAAAAACATAATTGATGCAATAGGTTGGGGTTATAGCAATTCATTACCCAAGCGCTTATGATAAATAATCAACCATTCACATTGATTTTCTATGAACCTATGCTACCCATTAAATGGTCATAATGAAATAATTTCAAAATATTGCCAATCATTTCTTTTGTGAATATATAGAGCGAAGCCCAGTGGCTCCATACTGGCCTCAGCCCCGATACTTTCTTTTCTTCTGAGGGAGCGACCATGATAAAAAGCATCATGTTGTTTCACTTTTTTCCACTGCCTGACTGTTTTCTTATCCAAACCTTAACCATTTATTTTAACCGCGCTCTGCGGCTTCATGCGGCCCATCAATATCGCATTTTTTACATACCGGCTGTGATTTAAACAATCCATTGATTTCAGTCAACAATGCCTTGCCGCCACTCTGTTGTTATTGGGAAACCGAAGCTTTAAATCAAAGGGACTTATGAACGCTATCGCTTGCAAGGCAGTGCTGTTTGACCTGGACGGTACCTTGGTGGACTCAGGAGCCTGTATAGAGAAATTGTGGTCTGAATGGGCAACCCGGCATCATCTGGATGTGGACTACGTTCTGGCAAATATTCACGGGCGTACTATCGAGGAAACGCTGCGGATCGTCTCTCCTTACTTTGACAACCCACAGTGCGTTGATGAAGTCAAAACGCTCGCCATCGAGGCTCTCAGTCAGGTTAGTGCCATTAGCGGTGCCGTTGAGCTGGTGCGCCAGTTGCCGCCACAATGCTGGGCAATTGTCACCTCCGGCGCCAAGAAAGTGTCGATGCAAAGCATGATCAGCGCAGGCATCCCACGGCCCCACATGATGATCACTTCGGAAGATATCGTGCACGGCAAACCCCATCCAGAACCCTATCTGATGGCGGCAGCCGGATTTGGCCTGCCGGTGCAGAAATGCGTGATTTTTGAAGATGCGATTTCTGGCGTGAACTCCGCCCTTGCCGCCGGTGGGCAAGTGATCGTCATCGGTAACGGCGTGCCGATTTCTTCCCCGCAAATCAAGGCCACCGTGGCCGACTTGAGTAGCTTTAAAGCCGAGTTGATCGACGACATCATCCATTTATCCTGGTGACTACAACACGCTAGCGGGCACATTTGCTGTGCCCGCTAATAATCACTCCATTAACTTCTTTTTAACCTCCCCGTGATGCGTTATGCTCAAAAATCCGACGTAGTGATTTTTGAAACGGGATTTCTGTTATGTCTGCCTATTTACCGTACTCCAGCCGGAGCCGTCCATGAGTTGGTTCTCGCGCGCTAGCGCGCTTCCTCTGCTGGTTGCCGGGGCATTCTTTATGGAAAACCTGGACGCTACGGTGATCGTCACCGCGATGCCGCAAATGGCGACAGCCTTTGGCGTACAGCCGGTAGATATGAACATCGGGGTTTCGGCCTATATTCTTACCCTGACGGTGTTTATCCCCGCCAGCGGTTGGATCGCCAACCGCTTTGGTGCCCGCAATATTTTCACCGCCGCCATCGTTATCTTTACCCTGGCCTCGGTGCTATGCGCCCTCAGTACCACCTTGCCACAGTTTACTGCGGCTCGTATCCTGCAAGGCTTTGGCGGCGCTTTGATGGTGCCAGTGGGCCGCCTGGTGGTGCTGCGTAATACCGCCAAACCCGATCTGATCAACGCCATTGCCACTATCACCTGGCCAGGATTAGCCGCCCCGGTCCTGGGGCCACCGGTTGGCGGTTTTATCACCACCTACGCTTCCTGGCACTGGATTTTCATCCTCAACGTGCCGCTTGGCCTGTTGGCACTGTTCTTCGCCTGGCGCTTGATCCCTCATGAGCCCGCGCAGAAAGGCGTTTCCTTTGATGGATTGGGTTTTGTGCTCACCGGAGTCGCCTGCTTTGGGCTGATGTTTGGGCTGGATCTGATCAACAGTCCGCAACTCTCGTGGCTAGTGCCTCTGTCATGTCTGGCCGCTAGCCTGGCGCTGGGAAGCCTGGCGATACGTCACGCCAAACGCCACGCCTATCCCTTGATAGATCTCTGGGCGATGCGGGTAAAAAGTTACGCTGTCACTATTAAGGGCGGCACTCTGTTCCGCATTGCTATCGGTGCCGTGCCGTTTCTGCTGCCCCTACTGTTTCAAATCGGCTTTGGGCTGAATGCCTTCGATGCGGGGTTGTTGGTGCTGGCGGTGTTTGCCGGTAATCTGGTAATGAAGCCGTTCACCTCAGCAATCCTCTACCGGTTCCGTTTTCGTACCACGCTGGTAGTCAACGGCTTACTTAATGCCGCTACCATTTTTGCCTGCGCGCTGCTAACCCCGCAGACCCCTACCTGGTTGATCCTGACGCTGCTGTTTGTCAGTGGCTTGACACGTTCGATGCAGTTCACCGCGCTGAATACGCTGGCGTTTTCCGAAGTGCCGCAACCCCGCATGAGCGGAGCTAATACCCTGTTCAATATGGCCCAGCAGATGGGCAGCGGCCTGGGTATCGCCATCGGTGCGCTGGCGCTGCGGTTGGCGGAGATGCTGATGCCGCAGCAACAGGGGGTAGTGCCGCTGGTCGACTTCCAACTGGCCTTTATTGTGATTGGCGTGATCGCCCTGGTGGCGGTGCTAGATAGCTTTACGCTGGGCGCAGAGGCGGGCAATGAAATCCGCCAGAGGAAAAGCGCCTCTAAGTCTGAAAAATCTATGGCAACCAAAGTAAGGAGTTAAACGATGCAATACCGTCAACTTGGCCGGTCCGGCCTTAAAGTTTCGGCTCTAAGTTTAGGCACCATGACCTTTGGAGGACAAGGCAAGTTCGCCAAAACCGGCGCGACAGACGTTAACGAGGCGCGCAATCAAATCGCCATGTGTATTGATGCGGGGATCAACCTGTTCGATACCGCCGACGTCTATTCCGCAGGCCAATCGGAGGAGATCCTCGGCCAGGCATTGGGCAGTAAACGCCACGAAGTGCTGGTCGCCAGCAAGGCCCGTTTCCCTATGGGCAGTGGCCCGAACGATGCCGGGTTATCACGCCACCACCTGATCCGCGCCTGCGAAGCCAGCCTGAAACGCCTGAATACCGACTATCTCGATCTCTATCAGTTGCACGAGTGGGACGGCATCACCCCAGTGGACGAAACGCTGCGGGCGCTGGAGGATCTGGTGAGCAGCGGCAAGGTGCGTTACACCGGTTTGTCCAACTTCTCCGGTTGGCACCTGATGAAACACCTGGGCAGCGCGGAACGGTTGGGATTGGTGCGCCCGGTCAGCCAACAAATCCATTACAGCCTGCAGGCGCGCGAAGCGGAATATGAACTGCTACCTGTTGCTCAGGATCAGGGGCTTGGAGTGTTGGTCTGGAGCCCATTGGCCGGTGGCCTGCTCTCGGGCAAATACCGCCGTAATCAACCCACACCGGAAGGCACGCGCCATCTGGCCAACTGGGGTGAGCCGCCGGTGCGTGATCAAGACGCGCTGTTTGATATTGTTGAGGTGCTGGTGGATATCGCTCATTCCCGCGGTATCTCTGCGGCACAAATCGCGCTGGCCTGGCTGTTGGCTCGCCCAACGATCACTTCGGTGGTCATCGGTGCCCGCAACGCAGAGCAGCTCAAAGATAACCTGCACGCGGCCAACCTGATCCTCAACGAAGAAGAGCTGCAGCGCTTGGAAGAAGTGAGCCGTCCGCCGCTGATTTATCCCTACTGGCACCAAGCCTCAACCGCGCCGGATCGTCTCTCTGCGGCCGACCTTTTGCTCCTTGCCCCTCACCTGGTAAAAAAATAAGTCGCATCTGCCGCTAATCAACGTAATATCGATGATCCGCCCCGTTTTAACGGGAGCGGATTTTTGCCGTTTTAGGCCTGAAAAGCGAGGTAATAATAATGATGCACAGTGACCTTACTCAGTGCCGTGTGGATACCGATCGGTTGTTGATTGCCCCCTTTACCGCAGCAGACGCCGACGATGTTTACCAGGCGATCACCCCTACGCTAACGCGTTTTATGACCTTTGAACCAGAAGAGTCTCCCGAGGCATTTGCCAACGTCTGGGAAGGCTGGTTACCGTTGATCCGTGAAGGTGAAGAAGTCATCTTTGTGGCACGACTGCGTGACAGCAAGCAGTTCGTTGGCATGGGTGGCGTGCATAATCTGCACCAGCAAAAACCGGAACTCGGGATCTGGGTGAAAGAGAGCCTGCACGGTAACGGCTATGGCCGCGAAATCGTCCATGCCATGGCGAAGTGGGCCAGCGAGCGCTACCACCCACCGTACTTCATCTACCCCGTCGCCGAGCAGAACACGCCAAGCCGCCGCATTGCCGAATCACTGGGTGGCACCGTGCAAGGCCGCCGCGAGAATATCAAATACGACTGTGTGGTTTACCACGTGCCGGCCATCACCGGTTAAAATTGCAGGGTTAACGCAACCGCGTTAGAGTGGATGCAGGCTAAAAACAGTTAAGGAACAGCAGCATGATTATTTTTGTCACGGGCGCTACCTCCGGTTTTGGTGAAGCAATTGCCCGCAAGTTTATCGGTGAAGGCCATCAGGTGATTGCCACTGGCCGTCGTGTAGAGCGCCTGGAGGCGCTGCAGACAGAACTCGGTGAAGCACTGCATATCGTGCGTTTGGATGTCCGCAACCGTGCGGCGATCCAGCAGGCCATCGAAGAGTTACCCGCTGCGCTGCGCAACGTCGATGTACTGGTGAATAACGCAGGTCTGGCGTTGGGCCTGGAACCTGCGCACAAAGCCAATGCGGACGATTGGGAAACCATGATCGATACCAACACCAAAGGGTTGGTCAATATGACCCGCGCGCTACTGCCAGCCATGGTGGAACGTAACGTTGGCCATGTGATCAACATCGGCTCCACCGCCGCCAACTGGCCTTATGCCGGTGGTAACGTTTACGGCGCTACCAAGGCCTTCGTTAAACAGTTTAGCCTGGGTCTACGCGCCGATCTGCACGGCACTCATATTCGCGTTACCGATATTGAGCCTGGCATGGTTGGCGGCACCGAGTTCTCCAACGTGCGTTTCAAAGGGGATGACGGCAAGGTAGATAAAACCTATCAAGGGGTAGATGCCCTGACGCCGGATGATGTTGCCGAAGCGGTATTCTGGGTGGCAACGCTGCCTGCCCGCGTCAATATCAATACCTTGGAAATGATGCCGGTCAGCCAGTCCTTTGCCGGGCTGAGCATTCATCGCGGTTAACAGTTCTACTCTGTGGCAGGGCACCCGCCCTGCTATTTCAACTCACGCCGTGCGCCAACCGGAAACGATAATCAACATCCCCAGCAGTGCCACCCCGGCCCCCAACCAATCCATAGTCGACAACTTCACACCATCAACCACTCGCAGCCAAAGCAGGGCCGTTGCTACATAGACGCCTCCATAGGCAGCATAGACTCTCCCACTGGCCGCAGGATGCAGCGTCAACAACCAGACAAACAGCATCAGGCTGAGGGCCGCAGGCAGCAACAGCCAGACGCTGGCGTTTTTCTTTAGCCACAGATACGGCAAGAAACAGCCAATGATTTCGGCCAATGCCGTGGCAAAAAACAGTAAAGTGGTTTTTAACATTGCTGCTCTTTCTCTCAGTAAATTAAACGAACTTGGCTACAGGCTGGTGCAATATAACAGCACAGTGATATATTTAACCCATGCTACAGCCAGTGTTGCTGGTGGATGCAACACTCACTTATAAGGATGAAACGATGAAATTACCTTCCCTTCCGCGCCTGATGTTACCGGTTGCCCTGTTATTGCTGGCCGGTGCCTGGCAAGCTCCTGCATTGGCAGCCACTTGCACCCAGGGCAGCACCTGCGTCACGGTTGACGGCAGCGGCGGCGCGGCCATGAGCAATGAACAGGCTCGCCAAAGCAAAGAGCAGTGGAACGAAACCAAATCGCTGCGCAGCAAGGTCAACACCCGTGTCGAGAAAGAGTTTGACAAGGTTGACCGTGCTATTGATGACGAAGATCGTTGTGATAACAGCTACAACGTCAATGCCTATTGGGAACCGTCAACCCGTAAGTGTCTGGATCGCACCACTGGACGCCCAGTCACGCAGTAATAGCGAGTAAGGGTAAACTATTCAACCAGATGCTGCTATCCTGACAAAGAACATTCGTCTCAAATAAGGATCCAATGATGAAAAAAGCGCTCGTAGTAGGTGTACTGCTGTTAGCCACCGCGCCGCTGGCTGCTTTTGCCTCATGTGAGAGCATAAAGGCGGATATTGCCCAGAAGATTGTCAATAACGGCGTGCCGGAATCCGGCTTTAAGCTGGAGATCGTACCTAACGATCAGGCTAACCTTGCCGGTGGACTGGTGGTTGGCCATTGTGGCCAAGATACGCAGAAAATCGTCTATACCCGCCTGAATAACGGCGACGACAGCGGTGACGCGGCGCAAACTGGCACCAGCCAGGATACCAAAGCCTCGCAGTAACCGGCTCCAGGGCGCAGTTCGTTACTGCGCCCCTCTTCCTTGTTACGCCTGTTTAACCTCTTCACCTTCGCCCTGTGGCCGATGACGCGCCGGGATCAGCATAGCCGCGCCCAAGGCAAACAGCGATATCAACGCCGAGACCAGGAATACCCAATGCATTGAGGCTGCGACATGCCCGGTGAGATCCGCCAGCGCCTCTGGGCGCATGGTGTTGCGTACTTCTGGCTCCATCAACTGCTGTACTGGATCAACCGTTTGTGGCAGACGCAGATGCAGGTTGATATTCAACGTAGCCCCCAGAATCGCGGTGCCAATGGCCGATCCGACCATCCTGGTGAATACTGTGCAGGCGGTTGCGATGCCACGAATGCTGTAATGTGCCGCATTCTGTACCGAGACCAGAAAAGTGGTATTGCACAAACCCATACCAACCCCGATGATAAACGCAGCAACCCGCCCCCACAGCAAACCACCGGAAGGCTGTAACAGCAGCAGGATAAAGCCGCCGGCCGACAACAGCAACGCGCCAAGCAGTGCCGTGGTGCGATAAGAAGTCAGCAACATCAAACGCCCGCTCAGCATACTGGCCAGCGGCCAGCCAATCGACATCAAGGCCAACGTAGTACCGGCTTCCAGCGGAGTTCCGCCCTTCACGCCCTGAATGAAGGTCGGCAAGAAGGCGCTAATACCCATCATGGCAGCACCGATCACCACGCCGCCAATATTGCCCGCCACAATCACGCGGTTTTGCCACAGGGCCAGCGGGAACAGCGGTTCAGGAGTAAGACGCTCCTGACGAATTAACAACTTCAGCGCCACTAACGCCAACGCCAGCAACGGTATCACCCACCATCCCAGCATTTCCGCCTGCAAGAGTGACAGCAGTAAGGCGGCGACAAAGATCGTCAGCCAAGCCGTTCCCGCCAGATCCAACGCATGTTTGCGCCCCTGTTTAAGGTCTGGCAGGTAACGCCCCAGGAAATACATCGCCAGCAGGCCAATGGGCAGGTTAACCCAAAATACCAGTGCCCAAGACGTGTGTTGCACGATAAACGCCCCCAGTAACGGACCAAGAATGGCCGAAACACCCCAGACGCTAGAGATATACCCCATCACTTTTGGCCGTTCGGTGGCGCTGTAAATATCACCGATCACGGTGGTGGCAATCGGCATGATCGCCCCGGCCCCCAGCCCTTGCAACAGGCGGAAGGCAATCAGCCAATACATATTCGATGAGAAACCGCACAGGATCGACCCCAACAGGAACAGCGTGGCGCCAAAGAAAAAGACCGGTTTCCGGCCGTATAAATCCGCCAACCGTCCGTAGATCGGGATAGTAATGGCCTGTGCCAGCAAATAGACCGAAAACACCCAGCCTAGCAACGAAAAACCACCCAGGTCGCCAATAATCGTCGGCATCGCGGTGGCGACAATGGTCGCTTCGATGGCAGACATGAACATCGCCAGCATGCAGGCAAACAGGATCAATGGCCGATGAGCTACTTGGACTGTGCTCGAAGAAGTGTTAGTGGTCATCAGTTTATCATGTGTCCCTATATCTTTTATTTTCCCGCAGTATAACAGCCGGGGGACGCTGTAGTTTGTCAGGGGGATGTTGTGCACCAAAAAACCGCAACAACGCACCAATTGAACACATTGTGACGGTATCATCCATAAATAAACACCCTATTGAATAATAAGGTATTTCTTAGAAGCGACCTGAAAGTCAAGCCACGCCTGCTTTATCGTTAAAACCTATCCGAACGATAGTGCAAACCAATGATAGTGATTGATTTTAATCAAGTTGCCAACCGTCCCAGGTCGTGACAATCTGACTTGCCCATTTTATTACCTCTTTATATGTAGGGCTATTTGGAAATCAACTCATTGGAGCGAGAACATGATTAAAAAAATCATTCTGGGATGTGCCGTTACCGCCGTCGTCGGCTATTTGGGGACCGTCGGTTATGTCTACCATTACGATCAACAGCGAAACCCCGTGGTTGCTGGCAATCAAATCGATACCCTGTTAACCCGCAACGGCTGCGACTATTGCCACTCCAACTCGGCTCAACTTCCCTTCTATGCTGAGTTGCCGATCGCCAAACAAATTATGGCGCAGGATATCCTCCGTGGAAATCAGCATTTCAACCTCGATGCGACCCGCTCCGCTCTGCAACAAAAAACCGCGGTGCCTGAGGTCGATCTGGCCAAGCTGGAAGCCGTGCTGCAAAACCAGGAGATGCCACCTCCACTGTATAAGATGGTCCACTGGGCCGGAAACGTCAGCGACGGCGATCGCAATGAACTACTGAGCTGGGTCCGTCAACAGCGCGAGCAGTTCTACACTTTGCCGGATACGCCAGCTGAACTGCTTGGTGCCGCCTTACAGCCGGTGCCTGCCTCTCTACCTACCGATCCGCAGAAAGTGGCACTGGGCTTCCGCCTGTTCCACGATCCGCGCCTGTCGAAAGATAACAGCATCTCATGTGCCCACTGCCATAAGCTGGGCGAAGGTGGCGTGGATGGCCGCGTCTCATCTTTGGGGGTTGGCGATCAGGTGGGGCCAATCAACGCCCCGACGGTGTTTAATGCGGCCTTCAATATGGCGCAATTCTGGGATGGCCGAGCGGCAGATTTACAGGCTCAGGCCGGTGGCCCGCCAATGAACCCGATCGAGATGGCCTCTGAGTCCTGGGATGAAATCATCGCTAAACTGGATCAGGACGCCTTGCTGAAGGCCGATTTCCGGCGCGTCTATGCTAACGGCTTCACCGGCGAAAACATTACCGACGCCATTGCCGAGTTCGAAAAGACACTGATCACGCCAGATAGCCCGTTTGATCGCTATCTTAAGGGCGATAGCAATGCCCTGACGGCGCAACAAAAACACGGCTACCAGTTGTTCCAGCAAAACAAATGCGGCACCTGCCATACAGGAGTCAACCTTGGCGGCCAATCGTATGAGGTGATGGGGCTGAAAGCGGATTACTTTGCCGCTCGCGGTAACCTCACCGAGGCCGACCTTGGCCGTTACAACGTCACTAAAAATGATGGCGATCGTCACCGCTTCAAAACCCCGACGTTACGTAACATCGCCCAAACCGCCCCTTACTTCCATGACGGCAGCGTGACTTCGCTACATCAGGCGGTCAAGGATATGCTGACCTATCAGGTCGGCGTTACCCTGCCGGACAACGATATCAAGGATCTGGTCGCGCTGCTGGAAAGCATGAGCGGTAAATATCAGCCTGCCACGCCTCCGGCCGGTTAATACTTTAGCCACAACGCCAGGGTTCTGATAAAGATTCTCTGGTTTTCAGGTGGGTAGACAAGCACAATGCCCACCTGAACCTCTTATTCTTCATCATCTGCCAACACATGAATCAACTGGTCCCTCTGCATCACTATCGCGCCCTGCTGCGCCATCTGTTGATTGCCATCCTACTCGGCATTTGTGCTGCGCTGGCCGTATGGTTATTTCACCGCGCCATGCTCGGGCTTGAATGGCTATTGCTGGATCACGACGAAGGCAGTTTGGTGGCCGCTGCTGCTGCACTGCCCGGATGGCGGAGAGCGTTAACGCCCGCGTTAGGTGGATTAGCCGCTGGCTTTTTGTTGTGGATTTACCAACGTTACCAGCATCAAAAACCCATCGCCCCAACGGATTATATGGAAGCGATTGAAGCCGGTGACGGACGATTGGCCGTTAACGCCAGCCTGATAAAATGCCTGGCCTCGCTGTTGGTGGTTTCCAGCGGTAGTGCCATTGGCCGCGAGGGGGCGATGATCCTGCTGGGGGCATTGGTGGGTTCGGTATTTGCTCAGCGCTTTACCCCGGCGAAAGAATGGAAATTGTGGGTGGCTTGCGCTGCCGCAGCCGGGATGGCTAGCGCCTATCATGCCCCGTTGGCGGGTAGCCTGTTTATCGCGGAAATCCTGTTTGGTTCACTGATGCTGGCCTCGCTTGGCCCAGTAGTGATCGCCGCCGTGAGTGCGCTGCTAATGACCAATCTGCTGAACGGTGGCCAGGCCCCGCTCTATATCGTGGAGCCGCTTGCTGCCCCCTGGCCGGTGCAGTATCTGTTAATGGCTTTGGTGGGCATACTGGCAGGCGTTTGTGGCCCGCTGTTTCTGTGGGCGATGGCGGCCAGCGGCCGGGCATTTCGCTCACTTAACCTCATACCGCCATTACAGCTGGCGCTTGGCGGGCTGATCGTCGGGTTGCTTTCCTTGTTGTATCCCGAAGTCTGGGGAAATGGCTATAGCGTGGTGCAATCTTTACTCTCGGCCCCACCGGGGATACTGCTGGTCAGTGCGATCCTGATTTGCAAACTGTTAGCCCTGTTGGCCAGCAGTGGCTCAGGTGCACCTGGTGGCGTGTTTACGCCGACATTATTCGTGGGGGCTGCATTGGGCTCGGTAGTGGGCCAGATGCTTGGTCTATGGCCAGAGTTGGGTATTGCAGTGCCCATTCTGCTAGCACTGACTGGTATGGCGACATTGCTGGCTGCCACCACTCATGCGCCAATTATGGCGGCATTAATGGTGTTTGAGATGACCGGGGAATACACCCTGCTGCCAGGCATTCTGTTGGCTTGCGTTATCGCCACCACCATTGCTCGCGGGCTACGCCCACTGTCGGTTTATCACAACACGTAGCGGTCAACCAACTGCGAAACATCCAGATACTGTGCCAACTCACGTTGTTCCGCACGCGGCAGATAAGGGATCTCACCCAGCAACGGAGCCGGAATACGCTGCTGCATCGCATCAATAGTTTCTGCGTAGTGCGCTAAACCGGGGTTGATACGATTAGCCACCCAGCCCAGCAATGGTAAGCCATCGTTAATAATTGCCTGTGCGGTCAATAGCGCATGGCTGACACAGCCCAGTTTGATCCCGACCACCAGGATAACAGGCAGTTGTTCCTGTACCACCCATTCAGCATAAGGACGGAGATCGTTCATCAATACCCGCCAGCCGCCGCTGCCCTCTACCACGACTGTATCTGCCTTGGCGGCGAGATGGTGCAAACCACGGCTCATCAGCCCGTAATCAATATCCTGGGTCGCATGAGCATGAAACACCTCATCCAGACAGGTGATCGGATTGATTTCGTCATAGGACAGCGGCACAGAGGAAGAGGCCTGTAAAACTAAAGCGTCTCTATTGCGGATGCCTTCACTGGTTTCCTGGCAGCGAGCCGCAATGGGCTTATAACCCGCCACTGAACGACCTTGCGCAGCGAAAGCCTGCAATAAACCGCGAGAAACCACAGTCTTGCCTACGTCGGTATCCGTGCCTGTAACAAATAAACGCTTTAACATGAATAGATTGCCTTGAAATGCCTCGTTAACCTAAAAAATCGCCGTAAATCACGGCGAGAGTCGTCCTACGGCAAAAGTCTAGGGGATGCAACTCAACGGGGGCTTGAGGTAGCTCAATCTTTTGGCGGTAAAGAATAAGAAACTCTGATAAGGGGCATCAAAGCCAATGGAACGAAAACGTACCTCCTGTCCCCAACACCCCGCATGAGTTGACGCAGCACAGGTGCATAAATCAACGGATGGTCAGGTCTGGAGGGTTGTCTATCTGGGATTTTGATCAAGATGAGGGGGATCTTAATGTCCGCGTCAGCGGACAGCTCATTTTCAATAGCTCTGAACATATTGTTGCTGCGGCGCTCGCAGGACACGGGATTGCTTTTTTGCCAGAAGAAGAATTTGGAGCACATATTAAAGACGGTAATCTGGTTCGTGTGCTGGAGCAATGGTGCAAACCCTTCCCTGGCTACTACCTGTATTATCCCAGTCGCAAACAGCCTTTTCCTGCGTTCTCTTTGGTCCTTTAAGCTCTTAGGATCGGCCAAAAACGCATCCCGCCAAGGAGACGCTGGAAGTGTAGCTTTTGGATCCAATTCCCGGGCAGTTTACGCCACAGCGTGAAAGACGACAGCTAAATCAACCTTGTAGCAACTTCACCAACAAAGAGCCGTTATACATGGCTTCTTTCACCAGTGCAGCACCCGGCATGGTGCCTTGGTTGAAGAATTGGGTGGATTCAACTTGCACATGTTCGCTGTACGCAGGCAAGGATTGCTGACGGATGCAGGAAGCAATCGCCGGATGCAGAATTTCTGCGGCACGGTTCAACGGTGAACCCACCAGGATTTTTTCCGGGTTGAACAGGTTGACCATGATCGCCACGATGCGCCCGACGCTGTGTCCGACGCCAAGAATAATATCTTTGGCTAACTGATCGCCAGCCAAAGCCGCATCGCACAGTGATTCCACGGTCAATGGTGCGCCATGCAGCATGGAAGACATCGAGCCTCCCAGACGTTGCTGGGCAATTTCCAGCATGTTTTCAATGCTGGCGACCGTTTCCAGGCAACCGTGGTTGCCGCAATAGCAGCGCTTACCGTAAGGATCGACCTGTGTGTGACCGATCTCCACCACGCTGCTGCTGCCCGCATGCAGTACGCGTCCGTTAGTAATCACCCCTGCGCCGACGTTATGATCGATAACGACCTGAATGACGTTATGGCTACCACGGGATGCGCCATACAGCGCTTCTGCCATCGTCCAGGCGCAGATATCATGCTGAACATAAACCGGTAGGCCCGTCAGTGCTTCTAACGCTGGCCCCAATGCCATTTCATTGACGTCATAAAACGGCATGCGGTGAACAATACCCGCAGCGGTATCAATCATGCCGGGCAGCGTGATGGCAATGGCGGTTAAACGCTCGAGTTTGCTTTGGTGGCGGATAAAGAACTGGTCTACTTCGCTGACAATGCGCTGTAATAACGGCTCGGCATGTTCGGCTTTTAACGGCAGCAGTTCTTCAACCACCATCTTGCTGCTGAGATCGCGCAGCGCCAAGGTAATGGTGCCACGGCTGATACGTGCAGAGAGGTAATGCCAGGCTTCGGTGTCCAGCACCAGGCCAACGGCCGGTCGGCCACGGCTGCCCACTTCCTGATATTCGGTTTCTTTAACCAGATGCGCTTCGAGCAGTTCACGCACTATCTTGGTGATACTGGCAGGTGCCAGCTGTGCCCGCTTGGATAATTCGATGCGCGAAATCGGCCCCAGCCGATCTATCAGCCGGTAAACTGCCCCTGCATTGGTTTGCTTGATCTGATCAATATGCCCAGGCTGCCCATCAGCAATCACACACCCGCTCCTACTATTTTTCGCGCTTCTAAATAAAGATTAGAGGCTATGGTGGGGCTTTTGGAATACAGCGTCAACTATTTGATTCGTTATGTGATTAACAGCACAAATTCACCGAGCTTTCCGTCAAAAACGCCTCTTATTTACACAGCTTTGGGCTTGAGCATCAGCGCCATTAACGCCTTGGCCGCTGCCGTTAACGGCCTGCTACGATGGTGCACCAACCAGACCTCGGTCATCGCCTCCGGCTCGGCCAAAGGGAGATAGGTCACCCCATCGATCTTCACTCTGCCAAATGACATCGGCAAAATGGAAATCCCTAACCCGGCAGCGACCAGACCGATAATAGTCATCGCTTCCCCCACTTCTTGCGTGATGTAAGGGGCGATACCAGCATTGGCCAGCAAAGCCAGAATTTCGTCGTACAGCGCAGTGCCCACTTCACGGGAAAAGAACACGAAGGGTTCCTGGGCCAAATCGCTGAAACGCAGCGTGCCTGGAGCCTTAAGGGTTAACGGGTGACCATTCGGCACCACGGCAAGCAAGGGCTCGCGTAATAACAGCTGATGTTGCAGCGCATCCGGCAGGCGGGTATTGCGCATCACGCCCAGATCCAGTTCTCCGTTGAGCAGCGGCTCAAGCTGTTGCTTGGTGTTCACCTCGCGCATTTTGATATGCACATCCGGTGATAACTGGCGAAAGGCCCGCAAGCTACGGGAAACCACGCTGATAAAAGGAGCCGAGGAGGTAAAGCCAATCGTCAGCTCACCCAGTTCGCCACGCTCCAGGCGGGCTGCCTTCTCTGCAGCCCGGTTGACCTGGGCAAGCACCTGATAGGCTTCTTTCAAGAACATCTCACCCGCCTGGGTCAGGCTGACGTTACGGTTATTGCGCGCCAGCAAACGCGCACCCACCATATCCTCCAGTGCTTGGATCTGTTGGCTTAGGGGCGGCTGGGAAATCCGTAGCCGCTCCGCCGCCCGGCCAAAATGCAGCTCTTCGGCGACGGCGACAAAGTAACGCAAATGTCTGAGTTCGATATTCATACTTTAAACATCTTAATTAGGATGATTAATATATTAGACAAAAAACTGGCCGCTCCCTATGATTTTGTGACTCAAGACGTATTTTTTATCTCCCGAACCCGGTAAGGAACCGCTGTGACAACCGCTTCGCGTTCTGCGGCCAGTATGCCAAAAACGCTGCCTGCCCCTGACAGTGCCCCAACAACCAAACGCACCACGTTGAATAAACTCCCCTACATCGAACGCGGTACACCGCAGTTTATGCGCGTGACCTTGGCGCTGTTCTCTGCCGGGCTGGCTACCTTTGCGTTGCTGTACTGTGTGCAACCGATCTTGCCGGTGCTTTCGCAAGATTTTGGCATCTCCCCAGCCGAGAGCAGCCTTTCCCTCTCCTTTTCCACTGGGCTGTTGGCCATCGGTCTGATGTTTACCGGCCCGCTGTCCGATGCTATCGGCCGCAAGTCGGTGATGGTGGTGGCCCTGCTGTTGGCGGCGATCTGTACGCTGATCTGTGCCTTTATGACCAGTTGGCACGGCATCTTGCTGATGCGGGCGCTGATTGGGCTTTCGCTGAGCGGGGTTGCGGCAGTCGGTATGACCTACCTGAGCGAAGAGATCCACCCCAGCTTCGTGGCCTTTTCTATGGGCCTCTATATCAGCGGCAACTCGATCGGTGGGATGAGTGGCCGCCTGGTAACCGGGGTGCTCACCGATTTCTTTTCCTGGCGGATCTCGCTGGCGGTGATTGGGGTGTTTGCCCTGGCAGCAGCCTGCATGTTCTGGCGCATTCTGCCAGCGTCCAAGCACTTCCGCGCCAGTTCATTGCGGCCTAGAACGTTGCTGATTAACTTTAAGCTGCATTGGCACGACAAAGGGCTGCCGCTGCTGTTTGCCGAAGGTTTCCTGCTGATGGGCAGCTTTGTGACGATGTTCAACTACATTGGCTACCGCCTGCTGAGCGATCCTTATCATCTTAGCCAGGCCATTGTGGGCCTGTTGTCAGTGGTGTATCTCACCGGTTCATACAGTTCACCCAAAGCGGGTGCCCTGACCTCCAAATTTGGCCGCGGCCCGGTACTGCTGGCGTCCATTATCATTATGCTGATCGGGATACTGATCACCGCCCTGGCCCCTGTCACAGTGATCTTTATTGGCATGATGCTGTTCACCGCCGGTTTCTTTGCCGCCCACTCGGTTGCCAGCAGTTGGATTGGCCGCCGCGCACGCCGCGCCAAAGGCCAGGCTTCTTCGCTCTATCTGTTCTGTTATTACGTTGGTTCCAGCGTTGCCGGGACGTTGGGCGGCGTGTTCTGGCATAACTTTGGCTGGAGCGGCGTAGTCGCTTTTATCAGCGTGATGCTGTTGCTGGCCCTGCTGGTTGGCCATTACCTGAAGAAATTGCCGGAAGCTGCGCGTAGCTAGCCTCCAGACCCCTTCCGCTCTGGGAGGGGTCACATTACTTCCCTGCTTAGCTTGGTTCACTCGTGGTTAATGATGATGATGTGGCCGAAGTTGCCACCTTGGTTACACTGCCCTATAATGTATGTTGTAACTAAAATGCGAGGTAATGATGGATAAGTACAGCCTGATCGGCAGAATGAATGCGCGTTTTAGCGAGCTGGAACAGGCGCTGGCGCAACTCCACCAGCAAATCCAGCCGTTGAGGTTGCTGGCAGCAAGGGTGTTCAGCCTGCCAGAAATTGAAAAAGGTAAGGAGCATACCGCTATCGAACAGATCAGCGTTGAGCAGCATGTAGGCCAGGCTGCACGTGACCTTGCCCTGGAACACTACCAACGGCTGTTTATCCACCACAACCGCCAGCATATCAGCAGCAAGGCGGCGGTAAGATTACCCGGTGTCATTTGCCTTGAGACCGAAAGAGCCGAGTATCTGGCGCTACAACAGCAGATCGCACTGATCAACCGGCTTAAGGCAGAACTGGAACATATCATTACCGTGGAATCTGGCCTGGCACCTGAGCAACGCTTTGAGTTTGTGCATACCCACCTGCATGGTTTGATCACCCTCAGCGCCTATCGCTCCATTACCCTGCTCACCAACCCGGACTCGGTGCGTTTTGGCTGGGCCAACAAGCACATCATCAAGAAGGTGAAGCGCGATGATATCTTGGTGCAGTTGGAGAAAAGCCTGAAAGCCGGGCGCGCCGTTCCGCCCTTCAACCGCGAACAATGGGCGGAACTGGTCAGCCGTGAAATAGATGACGTCAGCCGCCTGCCGCAGAACGCGACGCTAAAAATAAAACGGCCAGTGAAAGTGCAACCCATAGCGCGCGTATGGTATCAACCGCAGCAAAAGCAGGTGCAACACCCCTGCCCGCTACCGCTGATAGCCTTGTGCCAACCAGAGATGGGTGCACAGGTGCCAAAGATCGGTGAACTGCTCAATTACGACGTGGCAGCGGTAAAACACAAATATAAGCCGGAGGCTAAACCCTTGCGCCTGCTGGTAAAACGCCTGCATCTGTATACCGATATTGAGGGATAATTAACGGACGTAAATCGGTTTATCAGGGTATTTGGTTGAACGGGCACAGTATGTGTGCCCCTGCACGTCAAATCGAGCTGCGAAAGTAATTACTCGTCGTTAAGCTTGTAAACACGCAGCCGATGACCATCGGGATCGGCGGCAACAAAGGTGTAGCCGAAGTCCAGCTCGACCGGAGATTGCACGATAGTTAATCCTTTATCCCGCCACTGTTGATAGAGCGCATCGACCTGTTGCGGTTGTTCGCACATAAAACAGATCTCTGTACCGCCACCGGTCGCCGTTGCAGCAGGCTCTACGGTATGTTTTGACCACATGCCCAGCTTGAAACCATTACTCAAGATAAATAAGGCAAAGGTGGGAGACTGCTCGACAGGTTCGGCTCCCAACAACTGGCGATAAAATTCGGCGCTTTTTGCTGGGCTATCGACATAAATCATGGTCATGCTTGGGGTAGTCATTACGTTATCCTCTGGATGGGAACCGGCTGGCTCCTGATAACGTCACTCTAGTGCACCCTACTGTCAGTTTATGGCAGTAGGGTCATTGGGCAATGCCCTCACTTTCCCGCCACAGCTTCATCAATGCCCGGCGGCCACGCGGGTAACGTAGCTCCAACAGCGTTAAGCGGCCAATACGGTCAAGGCGGAAATGGCGTATCGAGCCACGCAATTCGCACCAGGCCATCAGGATCTGCACCTGTTCAAAGTAGCCCATGGCAAACGGCCACAAGATACGCTCGCTGCCATTACCGGCATAATCCCGATACTCCACCTTGATTTTACGCTCTAAACGGATGGCTTCACGGATCGTCACCAGGGTCTCATCCGCCACATAGGCAGTAGGCACCGGGCCGATCAGCAGCGTATTGGCATCCAGCTCTTCACGCAGTTCCGCAGGCAACACGGCGGCAATTTTTGCCAACGCATTGGTCGCCGCCCCGGCAAGTTGGCTATCACCCCGGCGTTCCACCCAGCGCATCCCCAGAACCAGCGCCTCGATCTCAGTTTGCGAGAACATCAGCGGCGGCAGCATAAATCCCGGCCGTAATACATAACCGATCCCCACTTCACCAACAATATCCGCCCCCTGCTGCTGCAAGGTGGCGATATCACGGTATAACGTGCGCATGCTGATCCCCAGTTCTTCGGCCAGGGAATGCCCGGCGACCGGGTAACGATGGCGGCGCAGGATCTGCATCAGATCGAGCAGGCGTTGAGTGCGGGACATGGGTTACTCTCGTTGCAGCAGTTGTTGAATAAAGTCGGCAAAGGCACGGGCCTTGGCCGAGATGAAGTGCCCACTGGGAAACACCGCCCACAGCGCCAACGGTGGTAACTGCCATTGCGGCAAGACGGCAACCACCTTGCCCTCACGCAATTCACTACGAAACAGCCCTTCACAGGCTACCGTCGCACCAAAACCAGCCACCACCATTTCACGTAAGCATTCGGTAGCACTCACGCGCACCCGGCCCTGCAATCGGACCTGTTGCTGCTGTTGTTCATGGGTGAACAGCCACTCCTCAGCGCCACCAGCACGGTGATGGATCACCATATCATGCTGTAGCAATTCCCGGGGCATTTGGGGCATCCCTGCTCTGGCAAAATACGCCGGGGCCCCGATAACGCGTTGCGTTGCTGAACCCAATTTGCGGGCGGTAAAAGCAGAGTCGGGTAAATCACCAACACGCAAAGCGATATCGATCCCCTCGGCGATCAATCCCAGCTCGCCCTCATCAAGCAGCAGATCCATTGCCAACTCCGGGTTGTCGTGTAGAAACTGGCTCAAGTCCGGCAGTTCAATCAGGCGGGAAAACACCGCAGACGAAGCGACCCGCAGCCGACCGGTTAATACCTCGGCCACGCCTGACACGGCCGATTCGGTTTCCGCGACCTCATGCAAGATATGCTTGGCCCGCAGATAGAGCTGTTTCCCAGCTTCCGTCGGCCTTAAACCGTGAGTAGAGCGGAGTAGCAAGCGTGTATTCAGCTGTTGTTCCAACCGGACAATCGCCTTGGATACCGCCGGTTGACCAACGTTAAGCCGCCGGGCCGCAACGGAAAACGATCCCGCCTCAAACACGCTGATATAGGTAGCATAGTCGCCTAGCTTGTCCATCCTGCCATTCCCCGTTGGAATAACCATTAGTGATCACCGCACTCTACCCCCATACAACGACAATAGGCAAACTGGTTGCTGTCCATTCGTTATCTTAAGGAACAACATGAAACTTCAGGATCAGCTCGACGCATTCAAGGCCGCTTTTGAAGCAGGCCAACTGCCCTTCAAGCTTGCGCCCTCGGATCATGAACTCTTGCGTCAGGGTATCGACGAGCTTATCAGTACAGAAATGGCCAACAACGCCTTGTCGGTCGGTGATCGCGCCCCTGAGTTTACTTTGCCGGATACCCAGGGTAACCCAGTCTCTTCCCAGCAATTGCTGGCACAAGGGCCGCTGGTCGTCAGTTTCTATCGGGGAGGATGGTGCCCATACTGCAATATGGACCTCCAGGCACTGCAGGCCGTTCTGCCTGAGTTGCGTGACCGTGCCAACCTGGTGGCCATCTCGCCACAGTTGCCGGTTAACGGCCAGCAAATGCAGCAAGCGCATGGCTTAACGTTTCCTTTACTGACGGATAGCGGCAATAGCCTGGCAGCACAGTTTGGTTTACGTTTCTCGTTGACGGATGATCTTGTCGAGCTGTACATCAACAGCTTGGGTATCGACCTGACCAAGCTTAACGACGAAAGTGGTTGGACATTGCCGATGCCTGCCCGCTTCGTTATCGCGCCTGGCGGTGACATCATTTATGCAGAAGTTAACCCGGATTATACCCAGCGTGCGGATCCGTGGGCGTTGGTTTCATTGCTGAAGGGGTGAGCCGCATTGCCAGGCGCTATCACAGCGCCTGGCCTTTGGCGTTATTTCCTCATGCTGCCGACCATCTCCTCTGGCCGCACCCATTCGTCAAACTGCTGCTCGGTCAGATAGCCCAACTTCAGCGCCGAGGCTTTCAGCGTCAATCCTTCCTTGTGGGCCTTTTTGGCGATTTCCGCCGCCTTGTCATAACCGATATGGGTATTCAAGGCGGTAACCAACATCAGCGACTCGTTAAGCAACTGGCCGATGCGTTCGCGGTTTGGTTCAATCCCCACCGCACAGTGCTCATTGAAGCCGCTCATCCCATCTGCCAGCAAACGAATAGATTGCAGATAGTTGTGAATAACCATCGGGCGGAATACGTTCAGCTCAAAGTTACCGGACGCGCCGCCAATATTCACCGCCACGTCGTTGCCCATCACCTGCGCACAGAGCATGGTCATGGCTTCACACTGCGTTGGGTTGACCTTCCCCGGCATGATTGAGCTGCCCGGCTCGTTTTCTGGGATAGAAATTTCACCGATGCCGCAGCGTGGGCCAGAGGCCAGCCAGCGCACATCGTTGGCGATCTTCATCAACGAGGCGGCCAATCCCTTCAAGGCACCGTGGCCATGTACCAGCGCATCGCAGGTTGCCAGGGCTTCAAACTTGTTCGGCGCGGTGACAAAAGGCTGCCCGGTCAGTTCTGCCAGCGCCTTCGCCACACGCACCGCGTATTCGGGATGAGTATTCAGCCCGGTCCCCACCGCCGTCCCCCCCAAGGCCAACTCACTGAGATGTGGGATGCTGGCTTCGATATGTTTGAGGTTATATTCCAACATCGCCGCCCAGCCGGAGATTTCCTGGCCTAGCGTCAGCGGTGTAGCATCTTGCAGATGGGTGCGGCCGATTTTAACGATATCGTGGAAAGCTTCCGCCTTGGCATGCAGAGTGCGGTGCAGCGCCTTCAGCTCAGGGATCAGATGCTCACGTACCGCGATCACCGCTGCCACATGCATTGCGGTAGGGAAAACGTCGTTGGAACTCTGGCTTTTGTTGACGTCGTCGTTGGGATGCACTCGCCGCGCTTCACCGCGTTCGCCCCCCAGCAACTCGCTGGCACGGTTGGCCAGCACTTCGTTCATGTTCATGTTGGTCTGGGTGCCGGAACCGGTTTGCCAGATCGACAATGGGAATTCATTGGGGTGCCTATCCGCCAGCACTTCATCGGCAGCCTGGATAATCGCCTTGCCCCGCTCTGCTGGCAGCAACCCCAGATCCATATTGACGCTGGCTGCCGCACGCTTGGTCATCGCCAACGCATGGATCAGCGCCGGGGGCATTTTTTCTGACGAGATACGGAAATGTTCCAACGAACGCTGAGTCTGCGCGCCCCATAGTTGGTCGGCGGGTACTTCGATGGGGCCCATTGAGTCTTTTTCAATCCGAACGCCTGCCATCACTGTCTCCTTAGCACAATTCCTAAAATGAAGGGGAAATGCCAACGAGTGACAACCCGTTGGCGAGCCACCTCAGTATAGACAGATAATAACTATTCGCATTAACGTCCAGAGCAAAGAGCATTTTTAGCCATCTTGGCTTGCATGCGCCTGCGCCACATTGTTTACTTAGCGCAATTTTCTTGAGAAAGCAGGGATACGATCATGCAAAAAATGACAAATGCCATCCAAAACTACGCCTGGGGCAGCGTTGATGCGTTAACCAAGCTATATGGCATTGCCAACCCGACAGGCAAGCCAATGGCGGAACTGTGGATGGGTGCCCACCCTAAAAGCAGCTCACAGGTCGCCGATCAGGCGGGGAACCTGCGCTCTCTGCGTGAGGTGATTGATACCGACCAACCGAAACAGCTGGGTGCCGAAGTGGCACAACGCTTTGGTGAATTGCCGTTCCTGTTTAAGGTGCTGTGTGCCGACCAGCCGCTCTCCATCCAGGTCCACCCGAGCAAGAGTGCCGCAGAGGTGGGCTTTGCCAAAGAAAATGCCGCTGGTATTCCGTTTGATGCCGCTGAGCGCAACTATAAGGATCCGAATCACAAGCCGGAGCTGGTGTTTGCCCTGACGCCGTTCCTGGCAATGAATGGCTTTCGCGAACTGGACGATATCGTTGCGCTGTTACACCCTCTTTCTGGCGCACATCACGATATCGCCGCCTTCCTGCAGCAGCCGGATACCCCCCATCTGGCGACCCTGTTTGCCAGCCTGCTGGGAATGAGCGGTGAGCAAAAAACGCTGGCGCTTGGCGTGCTGAAGGCCGCCTTGAACAACCAGCAGGGTGAGCCTTGGGACACTATCCGCTTTATCGCTCGTTTCTATGCCGACGACAGCGGCCTGTTCTCTCCGCTGCTGTTGAACGTGGTCAAACTGGCACCAGGTGAAGCCATGTTCCTGTATGCCGAGACCCCACATGCCTATCTGAACGGCGTCGCGCTGGAAGTGATGGCAAACTCGGATAACGTGCTGCGCGCGGGTCTGACACCAAAATTCATCGATATTCCTGAACTGTTGGCCAACCTGCAGTTCCGTCCGCAACCGGCATCTGGCCTGCTGACTCAGCCAGAGCAACGTGGCAAAGAGCTTTTCTTCCCGATCCCCGTTGAGGACTTTGCCTTCTCGTTACACGATCTCGATGCCACACCGCAGCCACTGGCGCAAAACAGCGCGGCGATCGTGTTCTGCGTAGAAGGTGAAGCTGCGCTGGAGAAACAGGGCCAGCAGGTCATCTTGCAGCCAGGTGAATCCTGCTTTATTGCTGCCTTCGAATCCCCGGTTAACGTCACCGGGAGCGGCCGTATCGCCCGCGTTTATAATCAGTTGTCCTAATTGACGGTAAAATATAGGTAAATAAGTTGCTAAGATGATTAGTTTACCTACACAATAAAACGCCTTCGGGCGTTTTTTTGCAGGCCCAATTGGTTGCCCTGCCCTCTACCGGCTTAACAAAGGAATAACAGAACTATGAAAAAATCGTTAGTCGCTGTCAGCGTCATTGTAGTGCTCGGCGCAGCATGGACTGGAGCCTCTTGGTACACCGGCAAGCTTATCGAGCAACGGATGGGGGAAATGGTCGACACCGCCAATAGCCAGCTGAAAAGCATACTGCCGAAGGCTGGGGTCAAGATGAGTTATGAAAACTACCAACGCGGGATTTTCAGCAGCCAAGCCCGTTTTGTGCTGCGTGCCGATGGTAGCATCACCACCGACGATGCCCTGCTGAAGTCCGGCGAAGAAGTGGCCTTCATTGAAACCGTCGATCACGGCCCATTCCCGCTGGCCCAGTTGAAAAAATTTAACCTGATCCCAAGCATGGCTTCGGTCCATACCGAGCTGGAAAACACGCCAAAAGTCAAAACACTGTTTGAAATCACCAAAGGTAAGTCGCTGTTCAGCGCCGATTCACGCATTGCCTACAGCGGCGATGTCGCCAGCTCTATCGATGTGATCCCGGTGGAGTACCAGAAAGACAAGTCCTCACTGAAATTCAGCGGTGCAAAAATTGACGCGGATGTCGGCAAGGATATGCAAACCGCTGTCCTGGATGCCAGCAGTGACAGCCTGGTGATCAGCGGCCCAAATCAGTCCGGCCAGAACGAACAGATGACGATGCAAGGGCTGACGCTCAAAAGCAACACCCACCTGGGCCAGTACAGTCTGAGCCTGGGTGAGCAAGCGCTGGGCATGAAGCAACTGACCGTGGCTGTCGACGGTAAAGACGCAGTGACGATGGAAGGCTTCAACCTGGCCAGCCAGTTCGGCGAGAAAGGCAACAGCCTCGCAGGCCAGCTGGATTACACCATGGCGGCGTTGAAAATTCAGGGTACCGATTTTGGTGCAGGAAAACTGCTGCTGAAAATCGACAACCTGGACGGTAAAGGGCTGAAAGAGTTTGCCGATCGTTACAATCAGCAGGCCATGGCCTTGCTGCAGCAGGCCGAAACGTTGTCGCCAGAAGCCTACCAGCAGCAAACGGCTGAGATGCTGGTGCAAAACCTGCCACTGTTGCTGAAAGGCAACCCAACCATCAGCATCGCACCGCTGAGCTGGAAAAACACCAAGGGTGAAAGCGCCTTTACCCTTAACCTCGACCTGCTGGATCCCGCACAGGCTGGCGCTGCTGCCGAATCCCCGGATCAGCAGCTTGCCCGTTCGGTCAAGAAAATCGACGCGCAGTTGACTATTCCGGTCGCTATGGCGCAGGAAACCATGGCTCAGGCGGCACAGCTGCAAGGTGCCAGTGCGCAACAAGCACAGCAGCAGGCCGAACAGCAGGTGAAAAGCCTGGCGGCGATGGGCGAGATGTTCAAGATCACCACGCTGAAAGATAACGTGATTGGCAGCAGCTTCAAGTATGCCGATAATCAGATTGAGCTGAACGGCAGCAAAATGTCGCTGCAGGAGTTCGTAGGTATGTTCGGGATGCTGGGCGGCGGTTCCGCACCAGAAGAAGATAGTGCTCCGGAGCCCGCTCAGCAGGATGCCGCTCCGGCACCAGAGCAACCCACTCTGCAAGGGCAATAAAAACCTTCTGGGGTCAGGTGATATCTGGCCCCTTTTTTATTAACCATAAACCGCATCGCGGATCTGCACGGGATATAAACCGCTCATTCCCTCAATCGCGGTGTTGGTCAATGCCACCACGCTCAACTCTGCGACCGGATCGTAAAACCAGCTGTGCCCATACACGCCGCCCCACTGCATAGTGCCATTATGCTGCGGCGTTGCTGCCAATGCGGCATCCACCAGCACCGCGCCACCAAAACCAAAGCCCCAACCCGGCCCCTGAATTTCTTCCTGTGCTCCGACATGGGGTTGACGCATCAATGCGACGGTTTCTGGCTGCAAAACTCCGTCGCCACCATTACGCAGCGTCTCCACCAGGCGCAACACATCATCAGCATCACCAACCATCCCCGCACCAGCCGAAGGATAAGCGTGGCGGTCAAGCGCTCGCGAAGGCGAAAACTCCACGTCAAAACCAAACTCCTCAGGAAGCCTCAGCAGAAAACCGTCATACATCGCTGCCGGTTGCGGTTCAGCATTGTAATAGGCCGTTGCCAGCTTATCGGCGTTCAACGTATAAAAACCGGTATTCCCCAGCCCTAGCGGTTGGCCAATCCAACGCTCGAATAGCTGTGGCAAAGGCATACCAGCCACCTGCTCCAGTACCGCTCCCAATACGTCAATTGCCAATGAGTAACTGAATTCGCTACCCGGTTCTGCCTGCAACGGCGCCTGCGCCAGCCGATGGAGATTTTGCTCCAGCGTTAACGAGGATATCTCCATGCCGTCGTGGATCCCCAACCGCTGGTAGATCCCGCCTTCTGGCTGCTTGAACCGGTAATCCAACCCGGCAGTGTGGGTTAACAGGTGGCGAATAGCGATCGCTGGCCGTCGTCCATCCGGCAACGCCGGAGTAAACCACGGTAGCCAACGGCTAACGGCATCATCCAGACTTAGCAGTTGCTGCTCTATCATGCGCATCGCTGCCAGCGTGATGTAGGGTTTAGAGACCGAAGATAGCCGGAATTGGCTATTACGCTGCATGAGTTTCCGCTGCTCGCGATCGGCATAGCCGCTGGCACCTGCGTAAATCACCGTCCCCTGTTGAGCCACCAGCACCACGCTACCCACGATCCGCCCTTCGGCGATCGCCTGCTGATTGACTGCCTCTATCCGTTGTGTCAATGCCTGAGCCATAACTGTGATCCTCTTAAGGTAATCAGGCCAGTCTACGGTTTTGATCATTAAATTAAATAGGCTAAAATTTAATGAATCATTAAGTTGGGATTATCGATAGATGAGCTCACTGCTGCAATTACTGCCGTTTTTCGACGCCGTTGCCAAATTGGGCAGTTTTACCCAGGCGGCCAATCATCTTGGCGTCACACCGCCTGCGGTTTCACAAAATATCCGCGCGCTAGAGGCCCTTCTGGGAGTACGCCTGTTCAATCGCACCAGCCGTTCAGTCAGGTTAAGCGATGAAGGGCTGGCATTTTATGAAAAAATCGCTCCCGCTATGGGCCAGATTGAGGTCGCGGCAGAAAATGCCAGCAGTCAACGTGGTGAGCCAAGCGGCTTATTACGTATTACCTTGCCGCAGTTGGCCGCGTCGATGCTGGTCATGCCCTATCTGCCGGAGTTCCATGCGCGCTATCCTGAACTTAAGCTGGAGCTGTTTACCGACGATCGTTTTGCCGATCTGGTGCTGGATAATTTTGATGCGGGCATCCGCATGCAGCGCATGTTGCAAAAAGACATGGTGGCCGTCCCTATCGACCAAGGCCAACAACATGTGATCGTGGCTTCTCCGGGCTATCTGGCACAACACGGTCAGCCCGAAACGCCACAGGAGTTACAGCAGCATGACTGCATGCGCTACCGCTTTCCCGGCAGTGGCAAACTGGAACCCTGGTATTTCAGCAACGGGACTGAGCAGTTGACGCTGGAGGTCAACGGGCGGCTGATCTTCAATGAAAACCAGCTGCTTAAAGACGCGGCGATAGCGGGATTAGGGCTCACTCAACGCTTTCGAGCTGCCGTACACCAAGAGTTGCAGAGCGGACAACTGCGAGAGGTTCTGCAGGATTTTAGCAACGTCGCGCCGGGGTTCTTTATCTACTTTCCAGCGGGCCGCCATATGCCGCTCAAGCTGCGCGCCTTTATCGATTTTATGCGGGAAAAACGCGAGCGGCAGATCAAGCCGATCCGCGCTTGAGCTTCTGGGTATTGAACGCCTCGGAGGCTGCGAAAGCCGGGCCAAAGTCTTTCATTTTTTTGTTTTCAGCGTGGCTTCAGAATGCGGTTCACTCATGACATTGCTGACTAAGTATCCAGTCTGAAATAGCCCTTAGTGAACCCGGCGAGTAAGCATGCTGCCCAGACAACAGAAATCCACCTTGCTTCCACCAAGGCCACTGCGAGGATAGCTGGTAGTCAAACCATTCGCTCCGCAAAAGCCCATGGGTAGCATCAGCGATCAGTCTGATGCAGCGAGGTGTTTTGGCCGGGAGTTCTTCGCTCCAGACAGCGGTCGTTTCGTGAGGATCGACATTGCGATCATCCGCCCCCATCAGGATCATTACCGGCGTTTGCATCGCTGAAATATCTTTCCTTGCATCGGCCTGTGAGTTTCGACGCTCAAAGTCCTGCCGGGTACAACGAGAAATACAGGGAGATGCGGCTTCCTCCTGCGTAAACTGACTGTCAAAAGCGGCAGCTTCGTGTGCTTGCGCCTTCACGATATTTTCAGCTGACAGGCCCTCAGATTTCAGACGTTGCCCCGTATAATAAATCCCCTGAGCTCGCCAATTTATCGCCGCGCCCACCAGAATAACAAAGTCGGTTTTTACCTGTTGGCTGGCCTTTGGCACGACCCAACCCGCCTGAGAAAAGCCAAGAAAGCCTATATTACTGTGCTTAAACTCCGGTTCCTGTTTCAGTTTTATCAGAGCCGATGCCGCTTCATCTGCGCGGTCCGGCAGGGTTTGTGCCAGCCAGTTACCACTACTTGCCCCAACGCCGGGTTTATCCCATGAATAAACCGCGATCCCCTGGGCAACCAGGAACTTCACCAACGGAATATAGCCGCCTTCAGACCAACGATCTTGAGCGCCATCACCATGTACCAGCAGGATAAGCGGTGGCGATATCTTCCCAGGAGGAAGGATTAATGTACCTTCCAGAACGTCCTGATGATGCTCAAATCTGATAGTTCGTTGGTGATCATCATCGGAAAGTTCAAATTCAGATAACCGAATCAGCGAAAAAACGATCAGGAAGCTCACCATACAGCAACCAAATATCCCATATCTGTTCACAGCAGCTCCCAAATTAAATCTCATATCGTGTCGGTTATATCAAAAATTTCGCTTTAATTTAATCGGCATCAGAGCAAGGCTGTTTAGAGACACCTGAGAATTTATAATATTGGAACAACGGCAAGATTAGAGATTTAGCTACGGATCAGGCCGATCCGCGCTTGATCAGCTCTGGGGACAGGATCACATTCTGCGGCGCCAATGAATCATCGCCAATACGTTGCAACAACCGCAGGGCAGCACTGCGTCCAACCTCACGAGCCGAGCTGGAGATAAAGGTCAGCGGGGGTTCAGTCAGTTCGGCCTCCGGCACATCGCCAAAACCGATCAGCGCCACCTGTTGACCATAAAAGCTGTCCATCCCTTCCGAGCCAATACTACGGCCACTGCGCACGATACCAAAATAGGCACCCAACGCCACCGAGGCCTTATGGCACACCAACGCACTGATATTGGGATGCTGACGCAACAGATTTTCGGCAGCTTCAGCCGCCGCCCGTTGATGACAATCGCATTCGACGATCCATTCTGAGCGGAATGGCAGGCCGTATTGCACCAGGGTGGCACAGAATCCCCCCAGACGTTCGGCCCGCGTGAGCGAATCGCTTTGTCCACCAAGGTAGGCAATCTGGCTATGCCCCCGTTTGATCAGAAATTCGGTGGCCATTTTCGCGGCCTGCATATTATCGGGCCGCACCACGTCTACACCTTCCAGCCCATTGGAGCGCGCAGCACACACCAGCGGCACCCCCTGAGCTTCGGCTTTCTCTTTCAGCCCTTTCGCGGTACGTACCCCACCCGCTAACACCATGCCGTCAACGCCATGCTCCAGAAGCATATCAAAACAGCGCATCAGCCCTTTGCCTTCGCGCCCGCTTTGGGTCAGAAACAGCACTTTGCCATTGGCTTCCAGTACCTCACTCACCCCGGCGGTCATCTCGGCATAAAACGGTTCGCAGATATCACGCAGGATCAGCCCTACCACCCCCGATTCGCCACCGCGCAGCGTAGCGGCCTGGCGGTTACGCACATAGCCAAGCTGCTCGATCGCCTGATTCACACGGGTCATGGTGGTGGGTGAAATACGCCCTTTACCGCTCAGCACCAGAGAAACGGTGGTCACGGATACGCCTGCCAACTGTGCGACGTCAGTGATAGTGATCTTTTTGATGGTAATAACCTCTGCAATGCCCTATCAGGGCGAGTTTCACCCTGATAGCAAATGGTATACCGAATCTCTCAATGCAGTAAAACGATTTACCCACATAAGCATTGTCACCGCAAAGCACCGTTCATAATTGTGATTAGGGACGCATTTTTACTAGGTAAAACGTTTTATCTTATTTTTACCTAATCGGGTACACACAACATTGCATGCTTTTTCGCCAGGAGTCGTCGGTTATGCCAGCGTCTAAAAAACAAAAAATTACGCTTTGGGAGTTTTTCCAAAGCCTGGGCAAGACATTTATGCTGCCCGTCGCACTGCTTTCATTCTGCGGCATCATGCTGGGGATCGGTAGCTCACTAAGCAGCCGTGACGTGATCACGTTGCTGCCTTTCATTGGTCATCCGGCTTTCCAGCTGCTGTTCACCTGGATGAGCAAGATCGGCTCCTTTGCTTTCAGCTTCCTACCGGTGATGTTCGCCATTGCCATTCCTTTGGGCATGGCGCGTGAGAACAAAGGCGTGGCCGCCTTCTCTGGGTTTGTCGGCTTTGCCGTGCTGAACCTGGCGACCAACTTCTACCTGACCACGTCAGGCGTGCTGCCTACCGTCGATCCGCTGGTGCTGAAAGCCAATAACATCCAGAACATCCTGGGCATTCAGTCTATCGATACCGGTATCCTCGGCGCGGTGATCGTCGGGATCATCGTTTATCTGCTGCACGAGCGTTTCAACACCATCCGCCTGCCGGATGCGCTGGCGTTCTTCGGCGGTACTCGTTTTGTCCCAATCGTCACCACCGTGGTACTGGGCCTGTGCGGTCTGATTATCCCGCTGATCTGGCCTTGGTTCGCTGCCGGTATTAACGGGTTGGGCCGTATGATTAACGGTGCAGGCATGTTTGGACCGATGATTTTCGGCTCCGGCGAACGTCTGCTGCTGCCATTCGGGCTGCACCACATTCTGGTAGCTCTGATCCGCTTTACCGAAGCGGGCGGTACGCTGGACGTTTGTGGCCGTGAAGTCAGCGGTGCATTGACCATCTTCCAGGCGCAGCTCTCTTGCCCAACCACTCACGGCTTTGCCGAAAGCGCTACCCGCTTCCTGTCCCAGGGTAAAATGCCTGCCTTCCTAGGCGGCCTGCCGGGTGCGGCGTTAGCCATGTACCACTGTGCCAAGCCGGAGAACCGCCACAAGATCAAAGGGCTGCTGATTTCCGGTGTAGTGGCATGTGTCGTCGGCGGTACCACCGAGCCGATCGAATTCCTGTTCCTGTTTGTCGCTCCGTTCCTGTACCTAATCCACGCGATCCTGACCGGTCTTGGCTTCACCGTGATGGCCTTGCTGGGTGTCACTATCGGTAACACCGACGGCAACATTATCGACTTCGTGGTGTTTGGCATCCTGCACGGCACCGCAACCAAGTGGTATCTGGTGCCGTTGGTAGCCGCCATCTGGTTCGTTGCCTACTATGCGATCTTCCGCTTCGCCATCCAGCGCTGGAACATTAAAACGCCGGGCCGTGAGACGGAAACCACCGCTACACAGAGCGCCCCTGTCGGTGCCGTGGGTAAATCCGGCTATAACGTGCCTGCTATCCTGGCGGCGTTGGGCGGTAAAGAGAATATCGTTTCGCTGGATAACTGCATTACCCGCCTGCGTATGTCGGTTAACGATATGAGCAAGGTGGATGATGCAGTGCTGAAAGCCAACCGGGCTATCGGCGTGGTGCACCTTAATGACCACAACCTGCAAGTGGTCATTGGCCCGCAGGTGCAATCGGTGAAAGATGAGTTAGAATCACTGATGGCCAACGCATAACCTTCCCCCCGGGCGCAGCCTGCTGCGCCCTTGTTCGGAGTTTCACATGTTTGATTTTTCTACCCCGGTAGATCGTCACGGTACCTGGTGCACCCAGTGGGACTACATCGCCGACCGGTTTGGCACCGCAGATCTGCTGCCTTTCACCATCTCCGATATGGATTTCGCCACCGCCCCCTGCATTCTTGAAGCCCTGCAAAAGCGCCTGCAACACGGCGTGTTGGGCTACAGCCGCTGGCAGCATGAAGACTTTCTTGGCGCGGTGCGGCATTGGTATCAACAACGCTTCAATGCCCCCATCGATACGACCAAGGCGGTCTATGGCCCTTCGGTGATTTACATGGTGGCACAGCTGGTGCGTATCTGGTCGGCTCCGGGGGAATATGTGGTCACCCATACGCCAGCCTATGATGCGTTCTATAAGGTGATCCTGGGTAATCAGCGCCAGGTGTTACCTTGCCCGCTGCACAAAGTGGATAATGATTGGCAATGCGACATGGCGCATCTGGAAGCCCTGCTGGCCCGGCCGCAAACCAAGATCCTGCTGTTGTGCAGCCCGCAAAACCCCACCGGCAAGGTGTGGACACAGCAAGAGCTGGAGCAGATGGCAGAGCTGTGCGAACGCCATGACGTGAAGGTGATCAGCGATGAGATCCATATGGATATGGTTTGGGGGGAACATCGTCATACGCCATGGAGCCAGGTGGCTACAACCCCGTGGGCATTGCTGACTTCCGGCTCTAAAACCTTCAACATTCCGGCGCTCACTGGAGCCTATGGCTTTATCAGCGATGATAGCGCGCGGGATAGCTACGTTCAGGCACTAAAAAGCCGCGATGGATTATCCTCACCTGCGGTGCTGGCGGTGGCAGCCCATATTGCCGCCTATCGCCACGGCGAGCCTTGGCTAGACGCGCTGCGCGACTATCTGCAAGATAACCTGACCTACGTGGCCGAACGGCTCAACCAGGCATTGCCACAGCTAAACTGGCAGCCACCGCAGGCCACCTATCTGGCGTGGATCGATATACGCCCGTTGGGCATTGACGACCGCGAATTGCAGCAGGTGCTGATCGAACGTGAGAAAGTCGCCATCATGCCCGGCTTTACCTATGGCGAAGAGGGCCGTGGTTTCCTGCGCTTGAACGTCGGCTGCCCACGCAGCAAGGTTGAAGCTGGGATGGATAAGCTGATCGCCGCGTTACAATTTGTCCTGGACGCAAAATAGGCTATATCGCCAGGGGCCGAGTGCCCCTGGTTTATGGTCTGACTGCACTTCTCCAAAACACACCTAGCCCAAGGTGACTTAGCTTTGCCCTAAACTGCGATCGGTATCGCAGTTTAATGTGATTTGAGTCACTTTTTCATGCAACGATATGGCTATTTTCATTCGTTTGTTTTTATACTGATCTGCACTTTACCTATACAAAAATAATGAGTGCCGCCATGATTGACTCCCGCTTGCCCCTTACCGATATTCACCGTCATCTGGACGGTAACATCCGCGCGCAAACCATTCTTGAGCTGGGGCGCCAGTTCAATCTAGCCCTGCCCGCCAACGAGCTGGCTGCCCTGCTTCCCCATGTGCAAATCACCCATACCGAACCCGATCTGATGAGCTTTTTGCAAAAGCTGGACTGGGGTGTGGCGGTACTGGGCGATCTGGACGCCTGCCGTCGCGTGGCCTATGAAAACGTGGAAGATGCGGCAAACGCTGGGTTGCACTACGCCGAGCTGCGTTTCTCCCCTTACTACATGGCGATGAAGCACCAGCTACCGGTGGCTGGCGTGGTGGAAGCGGTAATTGACGGCATTCGCTCTGGTTGCCGCGACCGCGATCTTGACGTGCGCCTGATTGGTATCATGAGCCGTACCTTCGGCGAAGCCGCCTGCCTGCAAGAGCTAGACGCTTTGCTGGCCCACCGCGACGGCATTACCGCGTTGGATCTGGCTGGTGATGAGCTGGGCTTCCCTGGCAGCCTGTTCCTCAGCCATTTCAACCGTGCTCGTGACGCAGGCCTGCGCATTACCGTTCATGCCGGTGAAGCCGCTGGCCCAGAAAGCATCTGGCAGGCGATCCGTGAGTTGGGTGCAGAGCGCATCGGCCATGGGGTTAAAGCAGTGGAAGATCCGGCACTGATGGATTACCTGGCGCAGCATGCCATCGGGGTTGAATCGTGCCTGACCTCGAATATACAAACCAGCACCGTGTCTTCACTGGCACAGCACCCGCTGGCCACCTTCCTACGCCACGGCGTGCTGGCCTCAATCAATACCGACGATCCGGCCGTGCAAGGCATCGAGATTGAGCATGAATACCGCGTGGCGGCTCCACAAGCCGGATTAACCCCGCAGGAAATCCGCACCGCGCAGGAAAACGGCCTGAAAATGGCGTTCCTCAGCGAGCAGGAAAAACAGGCGCTACGCGCTAAAGTGCTTGGCTAAGGCAATATCCAGGCTCAGCCACTGTTAAGGCTGAGCCTGTTTTTCAAGATTGATATGGCAGTACCACCCGGTGACTCTCATCAATCAGGGTCACAATCTCGGTTCGAGGCCCCTCCAACCAGGCTTGGCTGCGGTAGAAGGCCTGCAATACCTGTTCCATTTCCACCATGCCGTCAAACCGCCGCAGTAGGTAATAGGCATCGGGATCGTGTAGTGAAACACCGTACTCAAGCACGGTGATCCCTGCGGCCTGATGCAGCGGCACGCTATCATGCTGCATGATGTGGTGAAAACGCTCGCCACTGCCCGCTTGTAAACGATATTGCAAAATTTCGACTACCTTGGTCATGCTGCATCCCTGTTTTTTATTTAGTTACGGCAACTTCGCGCTGCTGGGCTGTTTTACGCGCATAGCGCTGTGCCAGCACCGCACATACCATCAACTGTACCTGATGGAAGATCATCAAGGGTAATACCATTGCCCCAACGGCAGCGGCTGGAAATAGCACGTTGGCCATCGGAATGCCGTTGGCCAGGCTCTTTTTCGAACCGCAAAATACGATAGTGATCTCATCGGCTGTATCAAAACCCAGCCAACGTGCGGCATAGGTGTTGATAATCAGTACCACCGCCAACAGCACCAGCGACATCACCAGGATCGTCAGCAACGACCAGCCATCAATGGTGTGCCAAATCCCCTCAACCACCGCCGCGCTGAACGCGGTATAGACCACTAGCAAGATCGAGGAACGATCGGTGAGGTTAATCAGTTTGCGATGGCGATCGATCCATTTGCCAATCAGCGGACGTGCCAGATGGCCAATAACAAAAGGCACCATCAGCTGCAGAATAATCGAGCCGATGGCATGCAATACGTCAGTATTACCTCCTTGTGTATGCATCAATGCCCCCACCAGCAGCGGAGACAGGAATACCCCAAGAATGCTGGATGCCGAAGCGCTGCAGATCGCCGCCGCCACGTTCCCGCCTGCTGCGGAGGTGAAAGCGATTGCCGATTGAACCGTGGCAGGCAAAGCACAAAGATAGAGGAAACCCAGATAAACGGTGGGCGTCATTATGCCCGGCACCAGCAGGTTCATCGACAACCCTAGTAGCGGGAAGAGCGCAAAGGTACTGAGAAACACCACCAGGTGCAGTTTCCAGTGGCTCATGCCGGCAACGATCGCCTCACGGGAGAGTTTCGCCCCATGCATGAAGAACAACAGGGCTATCGCGGCGGTGGTTAAATGTTCAAAGAAGGTCTGCCAAATCCCTTCACAGGGTAGCAATGAGGCCAACAGCACCACCATCAGCAGTACCAGTAAAAACTTGTCGATACGTAGACGTTGTAACCAGGACATCCTGCACAATTCCTTGCTATTTAATGCGTAAAAAAGGGTTCAGAAGCGCTCTAAACCCTACTGTTATTATTGCTATTAGCTGACAGGTAGCGCTTTTTGCTGTTTCGCCGACTCAATGCCCAGCTCGATCATTTCCATGACCTGTATCGCCTCGCTTGCCGGAACAGGGTTGGTACCTGCACCGGAAATCGCGTCGCGAATGGCGCCGTAATAGGCTGGGTAATTGCCCGGAATGGTCAACAGCGGCTGTTCCACCAGCATGCCGTCACGTGACAACGTCACTACTCCGTCGCGCATATCGTAACCCCAGTCGGCCTGCGGCAAACGCTCACCGGCTTTCAGGCGATCTTCCTGCGGATCCAGACCATACTTGATAAAGCTACCCTGTGTACCGTGCACAATGTAACGTGCAGTTTCTGCCGCGGCCAGCACCGTGCCATGCAGCACCACACGCCGATGGCCGTAATTGAGCACCGCATGGAAATAATCTACCGATTGTGAACCCGGGCGTAGCTCGCCCAGATCGACAAACAGCGTTTGTGGCTTGCCAAACAGCTGCAACGCCTGGTCAATCAGATGCGGCCCCAAATCGTACCAAATACCACTGCCAGCCCCACCTTGCTCACGCCAGCGCTGGCGGACTTCCGGGCGGAAACGATCGAAATGGGATTCAAAATAGACCACTTCCCCTAAAGCGCCGTCTTTCAGCAAGGCTTTTAAGGTCAGGAAATCGCTGTCCCAGCGGCGGTTGTGGAATACCGAAAGCAGTTGTCCACTCTGCTCTGCCTGCTGTTGTAGCTGCTGCGCCTGTGACAGTGTCACGGTAAATGGTTTGTCCACCACCACATGCTTGCCTGCCGCCATCGCCTGTTGTGCCAATGGGAAGTGGGTATCGTTCGGTGTTGGAATGACAATCAGGTCAATCGAGGGGTCGTTGAACAGCGCCTGCGGGTCGCTGACCACCGTCATCATCGGCCAGTCGGCGTGGACTTTACCGGCGTCACTGCTGGAAACTGCGGCCAACGCCATGCCAGGGGTTCCTGCGATCAGCGGAGCATGAAAAGTCTTGCTGGCGTAACCATAGCCCACCAGGCCAACGCGGATTGTTTCAGACATCTTGTTTCCTCATACAGGGCGATATATGCATCAATTCCAGGCAGTTGAAATGCCACATCCTTGTAAGTTGCGGCGAGAAACCCGCTCCTGAGTGTTGCCGCTAGAAAAAGATGAAGTAGCGATTGATTCGATTTGACACCATGCCGGGGGATGGAACAAGAGCTAAATGCAGATTGATAACAAACTGGCAGTATGGCTAAGCGGGCATGACATGCGGTAAATCGGGCGCAGCATGTGGCGCCCCTAACAACGGTCGTATCCGCAGGCCGATTAACGGGCGGTGGCAACCAATGGCCGATCACGTGAATGGCTCACCGGGTAGTTTATCTCCAGGCTGCGGCGGCGAAAATCGCTGGGGCTGACGCCAACCCGCTTGCGAAACACCCGCGAAAAATAGAGCTGATCGTCGTAGCCAACCACCCGGCCAATAGTGGCAATCGATTCCTGGGTAGTTTGCAGCAGGAGTTTGGCGCGGATCACCCGCTGATCTTCACGCCAGCGCAGGATATTAATCCCTACCTGATCACGGAACAGATGCGCCAGCCGCGAAGGGGAAAGACAAACGTGGCGTGCCACTTCATCAATACGCAGCTCCCCCGCCAGATTGCCGGTAATGAACTGGCAAGCCTCAATCACCCGTGGGTCCATAATCTTCTGCGGGCTGAGGGGATCCTCCTCCATCGCGCGCAGCAACAGCCGTTCCAGCAGGTTCATGCCAATCTCTTCGGCAAAACGTCGGCCGGAACGTTGGGTCTGCTCAATGTTGGCAAACAGCCGGTCAAACTCCGTCAGCAACTGGTTGTTGGGCAACGTCAGACGCCCCACCTGATGCGCCTTGCTGTGCCATTCCAGCCAGTCTGCCCAATAGGCACGCGGGCGGAAATAGACCCAGCGGTGATACCAGCAGTCACTATCCGGTGATCGGCCATAGTTATGCGCCGCCTTGGGCGGGAACAGCAGTAGATCGCCAGGATTACAGTAAAGCGTCTCCTCACCGTCAAACACCTTGCCCTGGCCTTTAATGGTCAGATTGAGGATGTAACCCTTCATGCCGCCGGGACGATCGATAAAGAAATCCAGCGGCCCGTCCGCCATAATCGGCGTCAGCCCGGCAACCAGGTAGGCGTTAAAGGTGTAACCCGGCAACAACGGGTTCGGTTGGGGTTCCTGAACCATGCGATGATACATCTGGCCTCCAAATGTGTCGTTTCTTTATCCCAAAACTTGGCAAGATGAGTGGTCTGTTCCCCTCACCCTAACCCTCTCCCACAGGGAGAGGGAACCGATCGAGTTCGTTGATTTTTCTGTGTAATACCTGCCTTTCCTCTTACTACCTACTTACCGAAGCTGCACGGGCCAACCACGCGCTCCGTGCAGCTCCCTCTCCTTTGGGGAGAGGGTTGGGGTGAGGGGAAAATAGAGATTGCTCAATAAACGACAACACACTATCCACCTATAGCAAGTTTACCCATTTGGCAAAATGCTGCTCGCGGCAATAGCAAAATTGTGATGGGTCTTCACGCCCTGCTCTTCGCTTGTTGCTTGTAGCGGTCAAAAATCACCGCGGCCAGCAGGATCACGCCGCGCACCACATACTGCGAGAACGGCGAGATATTCAGCAGGTTCATGGCGTTCTCCACCGTGCCCAGGATCAGGATCCCAGCGATAACGTAGGAAATTTTGCCTATGCCCCCTTTGAGCGAAACGCCCCCCAGCACGCAGGCAGAGATCACGATCAGCTCATAGCCGATTGAAGTCATCGGCTGGCCGCTGGTCATACGCGAAGCCAAAATAATGCCCGCAGCGGCGGATACCAGCCCGGAAAGCACAAAGATGATGATCTTGGTGCGCACTACTGGCACCCCGGCCAGCCGAGCTGCCTCCTCGTTGCCACCAATAGCCAGTGTATTGCGGCCAAAGGTGGTTTTATTGAGCAGGAAACCAAACAGGATCAGGCAGCCTATGGTGATCCAAATCGGGGCGGGCAGCCCCAACCAGTTGGCATAACCGAGCGCAAAGAAACGCTCATCTTCGATCCCCACCGCTTTCCCATCGGAAATAATATAGGCCAGACCGCGGAAGATCTGCATGGTAGCCAAGGTGGTGATCAGCGCGTTAATCTTCAGCCGGGCGATCACAAAACCATTGATCAGCCCAGAAAGCACGCCCAACAACAAACCGGCAGCCACGCCGATCCACAGGCTCTCGGTCATGTTGATGACCACCGCCGCGGTGACACCTGCACAGGCGATAACCGACGCCACCGACAGGTCAAAATCACCTGAGGCGAGACAAAACAGCATGCCGCACGCCACCATCCCGGACATGGAGATCGCCAGACCCAGGCCCTTCATATTGATAAAGCTGCCGAAATTCGGCACAAACACGACGCAGGCAACAAACAGCACGGCGAATACCACCAGCATGCCATAGCTGTCCCAGATACGCGCCAACCCAAGGCCACCGCGGTTTTTCACAGAATTGGTTGTCATGCTCGACATCTCTTGCTCCTTCGCAATCAGGCCATCGCCGCTGCAATATCGGGGGTACGTAACATCGCCAGGCTGAGAGCTTTTTCCTCAGTGGCCTCGCTATGGGTCAACTCGCCAGAAATCGCCCCTTCACGCATCACGATGATGCGATCCGCCAGCCCCAGCACTTCGGGCAAATCGCTGGAAGCGAACAGCACCGCAATGCCCTGCTGCGCCAGTTGATAAATCACGTGGTAGATTTCGTGTTTTGCGCCAACGTCAATGCCGCGTGTCGGCTCATCCAGCAGGATCACCTTCATCTCTTCCGACAGCCAGCGGCCCAGGATCGCCTTCTGTTGGTTGCCACCGGAGAGATTCATGATCAATTGTTCTGCCGTTGGGGTTTTGATATTCAGCGCGCGGATATGGTGATCGGCATTGCTGGTTTCCCAGGCGTTATCGATCAGGCAGCCCGCCTTGATGCTTTTGCGGCGAGCGCTGATGTTGATATTGTCACGTACCGAGTGCACCGGAATGATGCCGTCGGCCTTACGATCTTCCGGGCACAACATCACGCCCGCACGAATAGCATCGATCGGTGAACGAACATTGAGCCGCTTGCCATCAAGCATCAATTGGCCCGCAGTTACCCGCGTAGCGCCAAAAATCCCTTTCATCAGTTCGCTGCGCCCTGCGCCCACCAGACCAAACAGGCCAACAATTTCGCCAGCGCGAACGTTAAAGCTGATAGGCGTTTTCACCCCGGCGGCCTGCAAATCGGTAAGCTGCAACCGCACTTCTCCCAGCTCGCGTGGCTGATAGCCATAAACATCGCCAAGATCGCGCCCCACCATCGCTTGCACCAGCACTTCATTGTTTACCTGCTGCATATCGTCGAAGGTGCGCACATAGCGGCCATCCTTAAACACGGTGATGGCATCACTCAGCGCAAAGATTTCCTCCATCCGGTGCGAGACATACAGGATCACCCTGCCTTCGGCGCGCAGCTCGCGGATCACTCGGAACAGTTGCTCAATTTCACGTGCCGACAGCGAACTGGTCGGCTCATCAAACGCAATCACTTTGGCGTTACGCGCCAGAGCCTTGGCAATCTCCACCATCTGCCACTGGCCAATCGACAGGTACTTCAACGGAGTATCCGGATCGATGTCCAACCCGAGGTGTTCCAGCTGTAAGCGGGACTCATAACGCAGCAGTTTGCGATCCACCAGGCCATGTTTGGTCGGCAACTGCCCCAGGTAGATGTTCTCTGCCACGGTCATTTCCGGTACCAGATGCAGTTCCTGGTAGATAATCGCCACCCCGGCGTTCAACGCGTCGGTGGTATTGGCAAACTGCACCGCTTTCCCCTGGAGGTGGATCTCCCCTTTGCTTGGGGCATAATTGCCGCTGAGAATTTTCAGCAGCGTCGATTTCCCGGCGCCGTTTTCCCCCATCAGCGCGTGGATCTGCCCGGCCTGACAGCTGAAACTGATATCATCCAGCGCTTTGACGCCAGGGAAGCTTTTACCGATGCCTTTGAAAGCCAGATAGGGCGTGACGGCAGTCATAGTGCTTTCCTCAATGCTGTGCGATAAATGGCCGCCCACTTGATGCAGGCGGCACACCCTTACATCAAACCTTTTTTCTGCAGTTCCACCTGGAAGTTGTCGCGGGTGATCAGCACCACGTCGGTCACTTCGGTAAATTTCTCTGGTTCTACGCCTTTCTCTACCCAGTCATGCAGCATCTGAATGCTCTTGTAGCCATGAATATCCGGGCTTGGCAGCAGTGAGCCGTAGAAGCCGGTAGCCTGTTTCTTGGAAAGCTCGCTTACTGCGTCGACACCGTTGATGCCAATGCCGATCACGTTAGGCGCTTTAAAACCCTGGCCTTCAGTGGCACGCACGCCCCCCAGCACGGTGTTATCGTTCATCCCGACGATCAGCCAGTTTTTCACTTCCGGATGCTGCACCAGCATCGAGTTGGCGGCATCGAATGCCCCTGGGATATCGTTGGATTTGGTCGGTACCTTGTAGATTTGCTGTTGTGGGAAACCGGCAGTTTTCAATGCGTCCATAGAGCCACCGGTACGGCGGCGCGCGGTGTCCAGTTCATCGGAGGTGATCGCCATTACGCCGGTCTCTGCCACTTTCCAGCCACGCTTGTTCATCTCTTTCCACAGCTCTTCGCCTTGGCGCTCACCTATCTTGGTGGCCGCCATCATCACTAGCGGTACGCTCTCCATCGGTTTGCCTTTGGCATTAACAAACTGGTCGTCAACCGCGATCACTTTCAGGTCGTAGCTGCGTGCCTTGGCGACAATCGCCGAGCCGAGCTTCGGGTCTGGGGTGCAGATGACAAACCCCTTGGCCCCGCTGGCCGCCAGGCTGTCGATGGCATTGAGGGTTTTCTCGCCGTCCGGCACGGCAATCTTGATCACTTCAAACCCCAGGTCCTTACCCGCCTTGTCGGCAAATTTCCATTCGGTCTGGAACCAGGGCTCTTCTGGCTGTTTAACCAAAAAACCCAGTTTCATGGTCTCTGCGACAGCCGAATGTGACATAACCGCCGTCAGACCGATAACTGCCAACGCCTTAGTGAATTTATGCATGGTACTCTCCGCTGTTTTGCTTTCATCGGCAGAAAAACCGGGTCACCGTGAAAACGTTATCATTATGAGATCCTGTCACGGCAATGGCCTTATATCTCGCTTCTTGCCGTCGACTCAGGTAAGACGCAAACAGTTTTAGCCGGTATTTGTTAGCTAAATGTAGAGCGCTATCACATCCCGAGATAACAGCAGATATGTGCATACATTTAGCAAATTTAACCAAGTGATAACTTTTGACCCCCATCACAAAATCACTGTAGCAAGCAGAAAAGTGCATACTTCCAGCCAATGCTTCCTCACCTGCCTCCCCGTCCCGCTCCTATCGTTAACCTCAACCTAACAAGTAAGGAGTCCGCATCATGACGGCAGGTGCTATTGCCCTGGGATTAGACTTCGGCAGCGATTCAGTGCGGGTATTGGCTGTCGACTGTCAAAACGGCAACGAACTGGATACCGAGGTGGTCTACTACCCTCGCTGGCAGCGTGGTGACTTTTGTAACGCCGCGCAGAACCAGTTCCGCCACCATCCACTCGACTATATCGAAGCCATGGAGCAAGCCGTCGTCGCCGTGGTACAGCGCATGAGCCAGGAACAGCGGCAGGCCGTGGTCGGGATTGGGGTTGATTCCACCGGCTCCACTCCCGCACCGATTGATGAACAGGGCGACGTATTGGCGTTGCGGCCGGAGTTTGCCAGCAATCCCAACGCCATGTTTGTACTGTGGAAAGACCACACCGCCATCGAGGAGGCGGAGGAGATTAACCAACTGTGCCGCCGCGGAGATTTCCCCGACTATTCACGCTATATCGGCGGCGTTTACTCCTCTGAGTGGTTCTGGGCCAAGATCTTGCACGTTTCACGCCAGGATGAGGCGGTACGCCATGCCGCCGCCTCTTGGGTAGAACTGTGCGACTGGGTGCCAGCACTGCTTTCTGGCACTACCGCACCGGATCGGTTAAAGCGCGGGCGTTGCAGCGTAGGGCATAAAACGTTATGGCATCCCGACTGGGACGGTCTGCCACCTAAAGCCTTCTTTGCGGCCTTGGATCCGTTGCTGGTGGAAGATCTGCCCTATCCACTGTTCAACGATTCCTACACTGCCGATTTGCCGGTGGGGACGCTGAGCAAAGAGTGGGCCACACGGCTTGGGCTGTCAGAAAGCGTGGTGCTTTCTGGTGGTGCCTTTGACTGTCACATGGGGGCCGTGGGGGCCGGAGCGCAGCCTTATACGCTGGTGAAAGTAATTGGCACGTCGACCTGCGACATTCTGATCGCCGATCGTGAGCGCGTGGGCGATCGTGCCATCAGCGGCATCTGCGGCCAGGTGGACGGCAGCGTAGTGCCGCAAACCATCGGCATGGAGGCCGGGCAATCTGCTTTTGGTGATATGTACGCCTGGTTCAGCCGCCTGCTGAGCTGGCCACTGCGTGAAGCCGCCAGGACGCAACCGCAACTCCAGACACAGCTGCAACAAATCGAGCATGACATGCTGGCCGCCCTGACCGCCGCCTGGGCCAAAAACCCGTCGCTAGACCATCTGCCCGTCGTCTTGGACTGGTTCAATGGCCGCCGCACCCCCTACGCTAACCAGCGTCTTAAAGGAGTGATCACCGATCTCAACCTTGGTACCGATGCGCCCACGCTGTTTGGTGGCTTTATTGCCGCAACCGCTTTTGGCGCTCGTGCCATCATGGAGTGCTTCGAACAGCAAGACATTCCCGTCGATAACGTGCTGGCTTTAGGCGGCATTGCCCGCAAGTCACCGGTAATTATGCAGGTTTGCGCTGATGTGATGGATCGCCCGCTACAGATTGTCGCCTCCGACCAATGCTGCGCGCTGGGTGCGGCCATCTTCGCTGCCGTGGCCGCCGGGCATTTCAGTGACGTTCCGCAAGCTCAGCAGCATATGGCTTGCAGCATTGAACGCACTTTGCAGCCCGATCCTGCTAACGTCGTTCGCTACCAACAACTTTATGAACGCTATCAACAGTGGTGCCAGGCCGCAGAGCCGCGCTTTGCCGCAACCACCAAAAATTAATACGCCGGGGCAGATCCCCTCGGCTCAATAAAACCTCTAGATCCAGGAGTTTTTGATGAACATCTTTAAGCAACGTGAAGTGTGGTTCGTGATCGGCAGCCAGCATCTTTATGGCCCAAAAACCTTGCAACAGGTGATGGAAAATGCCGAGCAGGTCGTGAACAGCCTGAACCGTGACGCAGGTTTACCGGTGAAGATGGTGCTGAAACCGCTGGTCACCACGCCGGACGAAATCACCACCGTCTGCCGTGATGCCAACTATCACCAGGACTGCGTCGGCATCATCACCTGGCTGCACACCTTCTCACCGGCCAAAATGTGGATTGCTGGCCTGTCGATCCTCGATAAACCGCTGCTCCAGTTCCATACCCAATTTAATGCCGAAGTTCCGTGGGACAGCATGGATATGGACTTTATGAACCTGAACCAGACCGCCCACGGTGGCCGTGAATTCGGGTTTATCGGTGCTCGTATGCGCCAGCAGCACAGCGTGATCGCGGGCCACTGGCAAGACAAAAATGCCCAGGAGCGTATCGCTCAATGGATGCGTGTTGCCTGCGCCAAACAGGAAAGCCAGCAGCTTAAGGTGGCGCGTTTTGGTGACAACATGCGCCAGGTCGCCGTGACCGATGGCGATAAAGTGGCCGCGCAGATCCAGTTTGGTTATTCCGTGGATGCTTATGGCATCGGTGATTTGGTCAGCGTGATCGATGAAGTGAGCAAGGGCGATATCGATGCGCTGATCGAAGAGTACGAAGCCAGCTATGAGCTGAGTGACGTGGCTAAAGTTAACGGTGCCAAACGGCAGAACCTGATCGATGCTGCCGCTATCGAACTGGGTATGAAGCGTTTCCTCGAACAGGGCAAGTTCCACGCTTTCACCACCAACTTTGAAACGCTGCACGGCATGAAGCAGTTGCCAGGTTTAGCGGTACAGCGCCTGATGCAGCAAGGCTACGGTTTTGCCGGTGAGGGCGACTGGAAAACCGCGGCGCTGCTGCGCATTATGAAAGTGATGGGCAACGGCTTAAACGGCGGCACCTCGTTTATGGAGGATTACACCTACAACTTCCAGCCGGGCAACGATCTGGTGGTGGGGTCCCATATGCTGGAAGTCTGCCCTTCCATCGCCAAAGAACACAAGCCACTGCTGGATATTCAATATCTGGGCATCGGTGGCAAGGCCGATCCGGCCCGCCTGATCTTCTCTACCCCGGCAGGCCCGGCGGTGAACGCCAGCCTGATCGATATGGGCGATCGTTTCCGCCTGCTGGTCAATCAGGTGGATACCATTGAGCAGCCTGAACCGTTACCTAAACTGCCGGTGGCTCGGGCGATCTGGCGTGCTCAACCTTCCCTGGCTACAGCGGCGGAAGCCTGGATCCTGGCGGGCGGCGCACACCACACGGTGTTCTCGCAGTCACTGAACGCCGACTACCTGCGCCTGTATGCCGAGATGCACAACATCGAATTCCTGCTGATCGATAACGACACCACCCTGCCAGCGTTCAAGAACGAAATCCGCTGGAATGAAACCTACTACCAAATCAACCGCCGCTAAACGCGCCCGCAAAAACTGCAACCGGTTTCAGAAACCGGTTGCAAACTCATTTCAACTCGACCTAAACTAGACTCAATATTTAACGTATAGAGAGAATAGTTATGTCTGCTTTCCCGAAAGAGTTCCTCTGGGGCGCGGCTAGCGCGGCGTATCAGGTTGAAGGCGCACACGATGCCGACGGCAAAGGCCCATCCATCTGGGATACCTTCTCCCACCTGCCAGGTACCACTTACCAAGGCACTAACGGCGACGTTGCCGTCGATCACTATCACCGCTTCCGTGAGGACGTGGCGCTGATGGCCGAAATGGGGATGCAGAGCTACCGGTTCTCAATCTCCTGGCCGCGCCTGCTGCCACAGGGCCGAGGCACCATCAATGAGGCCGGGGTCAAATTCTACAGCGATCTGATCGATGCCCTGTTGGAACACAATATTGAGCCGATGATCACCCTATACCACTGGGATCTGCCGCAGGCATTGCAAGATGAAGGTGGTTGGGAAGCTCGCAGCACTGCTGAGGCTTTTGAAGAGTATGCACGCCTGTGTTACCAGCGTTACGGCGATCGCGTCAAACTGTGGTCTACCTTCAATGAAACCGTGTGCTTTATCGGCTTCGGTTACATCACCGGCGGCCACCCACCGGGCGTACAGAACCCGGCGCGCGCTATCCAGGCCTGCCACCACGTCTTTGTGGCCCACGCCAAAGCGGTGGCTGCATTCCGCACCAGCGGCATTGCCGGTCAAATCGGCTTCGTCAACGTGTTGCAAACCCATACCCCGCTCAGCCAGTCTGCGGAAGATCTGGCGGCCTATCAGTTGGCCGAAGGGATCTTTACCCACTGGCTGTACGATCCGGTGCTGAAAGGGGAATATCCGGCTGAACTGCTGGCGCAGACTCAGGCGCTGTGGGGCGTACCGCAATTCGCACCAGGTGATGAGCAACTGCTGCGCGACAATATCTGTGACTTTATTGGCCTGAACTATTACAAGCGTGAAACCATCGCGGCCAATAATCAAGAGTCACATCTGACCATCAACACCACCGGTGAGAAAGGCAGCGGCCACCAGCAAGGTAACGAATTCGGCTTTAAGGGGCTGTTCAAGTTCGTCCGCAATCCGAACGGCGTGTATACCGATTGGGACTGGGAGATTTATCCGCAGGGCCTTACCGAAGGCATCATGAATATCAAGGCGCGTTACGGTGATATTCCTATCTACATCACCGAGAACGGTCTCGGAGCCAAAGATCCGATTATCGATGGTGAGGTGGTGGATGACGATCGTATCGACTATCTGCGCCAGCACATTGGTGCCATTGAAGACGCCATCAAACAGGGCGCCGACGTGCGCGGCTATTACCCATGGTCGTTTATCGATCTGCTGAGCTGGCTCAACGGCTTCCAGAAGCAGTACGGCTTTATCTACGTTGACCACAACAAGGATCTGGCGCGCCAGCGTAAGAAGAGCTTCTTCTGGTACCAGAAACTGATCGCCAGCAACGGTGCGGAACGTTAACTGCCGCTAAGTGCGGCGCAGCATGCAGCGCCCCGACAATGAGAACCGGCTGAGGTTTGTAAGCCATGTCATGCCAGTCAGCGCAATCTGACTGGCATTTTGTCGTTGGTGCCGCCTTCTCCTCGCGCATTAGCACATATTTGAGTAAGCTATGCGGCTTACTTCGTTGGAATACCACTCAGGATCTCGTATGACCCAAGCTGAATATTCGCGCATTGGCGGTTGGCTGCTAGCCCCGATGGCCTATCTGATCGTTACCCTGCTCAGCGCCAGCCTGATGTTGGCCCTGTACGGTATGGCCATTTTTATGCCGGAATCACGCGAGTATCTGAGCACCAATGCTCAGGCCTTCTCCACGCAGTGGTATCTATCGGTGATCACTACGCTGGTAATGTGGTGCTTTACGCTGTACCTGCTGTGGCTGTTCTGCCAACGTTCACAACGTTTTCCAAAGCTGTTTCTGGTCTGGCTGCTGATCACCGTGCTATTGGCGATCAAGGCGTTCGCCTTTGCCCCCGTGCCCGATGAACTGGCCGTGCGTAGCCTGCTATGGCCGTTGGTGATGGCCGCCCTGCTGGTGCCCTATTTTAAGCGTTCCCAGCGCGTGAAAGGCACCTTCACCGAGAAGTAACCACGGCAAGGCACGATTTGATCGCCCTGCTGTGTAAATTTTCAACAAAACGAGCAAAAAAGCGCAATACCCTTGCGATTAGTATGTTGTCGTTACGCCGCCGATTACCGATAATAGGCGGCTTTTATTTTTTTAGGCATTGCAATGACCGAATACCTGCTCTTGTTTGTTGGCACCGTACTGGTGAACAACTTTGTCCTGGTGAAATTCCTGGGCCTGTGCCCCTTTATGGGCGTTTCCAAGAAACTGGAAAGTGCCATCGGCATGGGCATGGCCACCACATTCGTGATGACGCTGGCCTCGGTCTGCGCCTGGCTAATCAACAGCTTTATCCTGATCCCGTTAGATCTGGTTTATCTGCGCACCCTGTCCTTTATTCTGGTGATCGCCGTCGTAGTGCAATTCACCGAAATGGTGGTGCGTAAAACCAGCCCGGCGCTCTATCGCCTGCTGGGGATTTTCCTCCCGCTGATCACCACCAACTGCGCAGTGTTAGGCGTGGCGTTGCTCAACGTCAACCTTGGCTACAACTTCCTGCAGTCTGCGGTTTATGGCTTTAGCGCCGCCGCAGGCTTCTCATTGGTGATGGTACTGTTTGCTGCCATCCGTGAGCGCCTGGCGGTAGCCGATGTGCCCGCGCCGTTTCGCGGTTCCTCCATCGCCTTGATCACCGCTGGCCTGATGTCTCTGGCCTTTATGGGCTTTACCGGGCTGGTGAGATTCTAATGACTGCGTTGTGGATTGCGGTGGCGGCATTAAGCGCTCTGGGGCTGCTGTTTGGCCTGGTGCTGGGCTTTGCCGCGCGCCGCTTTGAAGTGGAAGAAGATCCGGTTGCCGAACAGATCGACGAAATTTTGCCGCAGAGCCAATGTGGCCAATGCGGTTATCCTGGCTGTCGCCCCTATGCCGAAGCGGTTGCCAATGGCGAGATGATCAACAAATGCGCCCCGGGTGGCGAGCAGGTGATGCTCAAGCTGGCCGAATTACTGAACGTTGAGCCACAACCGCTAGACGGCGGTGCTGCCGTGGCCGAACCGGTACGTAAGGTCGCCTTTATTGACGAAGCCAACTGCATCGGCTGCACCAAGTGCATTCAGGCCTGCCCGGTGGATGCCATCGTGGGCGCCACCCGCGCCATGCACACGGTCATTACCGATCTCTGTACCGGCTGTGATCTGTGCGTTGCACCCTGTCCAACCGACTGTATTGAAATGAAACCGGTCGCCACTACGACCGCCAGCTGGAAATGGGATATGCAAACCATTCCAGTGCAAGTGATCCCCGTGGAGCAACATGTTTAATCTGTTCGCCGCTTTGAAAAAAGATCGGATTTGGGATTTTGACGGTGGCATTCATCCACCTGAAATGAAGACCCAGTCCAGCGGTGTGCCACTGCGCGTGGCTCCCCTGCCAGACATTTTTATCGTCCCCTTGCAACAGCATCTGGGGCCAGAAGGCGAGCTGTGTGTCAAAGCCGGTGACCGCGTACTGAAAGGCCAACCGCTGACCTTTGGCCGTGGCCGCACCTTGCCGGTACATGCGCCAACCTCCGGCACCATCCGCGCCATTGAGCCTCACGTTACCGCCCACCCTTCAGGGCTGGCGGAACTGTGCGTGATTATCGATCCAGACGGTGAAGATCGCTGGTGCGAACTGACGCCGGTCGCCGATTACCGCCAACTGGATGCGGTAGAGCTGATCCAACGTATTCATCAGGCCGGGATTGCCGGTCTGGGGGGCGCAGGTTTCCCAACGGCCAGTAAGCTGCAAGGCGGCCGCGAAGAGGTGGAAACCCTGATCCTCAACGCTGCGGAATGCGAACCCTACATCACCGCCGACGATCGGCTGATGCAGGAACAGGCCGCTCAGATTATCGAAGGCACCCAGATCCTGCGCCACCTGCTACAACCCAAGGTGACGCTGATCGGTATCGAAGATAACAAGCCGGAAGCCATCGCCGCTCTGAAAGCCGCTTTACGCGGGCAGGATGGGATCGCCCTGCGGGTGATCCCCACCAAATACCCTTCCGGCGGTGCCAAGCAGTTAACCAAAATTCTGACGGGCAAAGAAGTGCCTCACGGCAAGCGTTCGTCCACCATCGGCGTGCTGATGCAGAACGTGGGCACCGCCTTTGCCATCAAGCGGGCGATTGTCGATGGCGAACCGTTGATTGAGCGCGTCGTCACCTTAACCGGTGAGGCCATGAGCCGACCTGGCAACGTCTGGGCGCGCCTCGGCACGCCAGTGCAACACCTGCTGGCCTTTGGCGGCTATCGTCCGCAATCCCAGCAGATGGTGGTGATGGGCGGCCCGCTGATGGGCTTTACGCTGCCAACGTTAGACGTGCCGATCGTCAAAATCAGCAACTGCTTGCTGGCCCCAACGGTTGACGAAATGGCCGTACAAGAACCAGAGCAGTCCTGTATCCGCTGTGGGTTATGCGTTGATGCCTGCCCTGCCGGGCTGTTGCCGCAGCAGCTTTACTGGTTCAGCCGTGGCGAAGAACACGAGAAGGCGCGTAAGCACAACCTGTTCGACTGTATCGAATGTGGTGCCTGTGCCTACGTTTGCCCCAGCAATATTCCGCTGGTGCAATATTATCGCCAAGAAAAAGCTGAAATTAACGCGTTGGATCAGGAAGCGGCACGTACCGCCGAGGCCAAAGCACGTTATGAAGCTAAGCTGGCCCGCTTGGAGCGTGAGAAACTGGCGCGCGAAGAGCGTCATAAAAAGGCCGCGGTGAAACTGACCGACAGCGATCAGGATGCCGTTCAGGCGGCGCTGGCTCGCGTGCGCAGTAAAAACAGTGAGGCTGCTGGCATTGCTATCACCGGCCAGGAGCCGGATAACAGCGCTGCCATTGCTGCACGCGAAGCACGTAAGGCCCAGGCCAGAGAACGTAAGCTCGAGCAAGCAAGCGAAATGCCTGCAGCAGCGGTACAAGACGACGATCCACGTAAAGCGGCCGTGGCTGCGGCGTTGGCACGAGTCAAAGCCAAGAAAGCGGCGCAGGCGCAAGACGCAGAGAGCGTGGCGGAAACGGTAACTTCAGAGGATCCGCGTAAGGCTGCGGTAGCGGCAGCATTAGCCCGCGTGAAGGCGAAAAAGGCGGCACAGCAGGCCGAGCTTTCACAACCGCAAGTGGACGAAGAACCCATCTCTACGGCTGAACCGGAGGATCCGCGCAAGGCTGCTGTTGCCGCCGCGCTGGCCCGAGTCAAAGCCAAAAAGGCAGCGCAGCAGGCCGAGCTTTCACAACCGCAAGTGGACGAGGAGCCTATCCCTACGGCTGAACCGGAGGATCCGCGCAAGGCTGCCGTTGCCGCCGCGCTAGCCCGAGTCAAGGCCAAAAAGGCGGCGCAGCAGGCCGAGCTTTCACAACCGCAAGTGGACGAGGAGCCTATCCCTACGGCTGAACCGGAGGATCCGCGCAAGGCTGCCGTTGCCGCCGCGCTGGCCCGAGTCAAGGCCAAAAAAGCCGCACAGCAGCTAGCGATGGTAGATAAAGAGTAAACGCCATGGGGTCCTGCCGAACACAAGGCCCCACTTAATCAATAGAAATCAGGTAGGTGTAATTGACATCGATCTGCCGCAGTTTGGCATCCTGGTTCCACGCCTTAGCTTCGATCACCTCCATCTCTACGCTTCCGCGTACTTCATTACGCAGCCCCGGCATCACATGCGAGATCAGGTAAGAGATAAATTTCACGCACTCTTTGGCCGTCCCCTGATGGGTAATCGCGATGTACTCACGCGCTGGCAAGCGAATATCTTCAATCTTGTGACCAGAAAGGATGTCCTTCTTGAATTCCGGCTCCACCGCCATGGTATGCGTGACCGAACACTCGCCTTCGCCGCGCTCATTGTCAGAATGGATGCTGTAAACCTTGTGGCACTCCATATTCAGCCCTTTGAAGAAGTCATTAAAGATTTCCCCCTTCATGGCGATACAGGACGAAATTGCCATCTCTTGGGCTGTATCAAATTCCATCTCACGCGTAAAACCGACCAGGTGCGTATCCGGCAACGTCAGCCGTTGTATCTCAGGATAAAAACCTGCCTCATACACGGCTTCGAAGTCGAAGCGCGGCATCAGGCTCTTCACGTCCCATTTCTCCATGGTACGGTAGCGGTTTGGCGTAATGCCAAAACGTTGCTTAAACATCCGGGTAAAGGTCTGCTGTGAATCAAAGCCCAATTCATCGGAGATATCGATAATCGTACGGTTGCTAATGCGCAGCGCGACCGCCGCACGGGTAAGAATGCGTGAGCGAATATAGGTGGCGAGCTGGATACCGGTGATACGCTTGAACTTACGCTGCAGGTGCCACTTGGAGTAACCGGAGATACGCGCAACTTCGTCCAGATTTGGCCGAGTCTCCAGATGAATTTCGACCCATTCAATCAGCTCTTCAATAAATAAAATATCTTCATTAGTCATTATTAGTTGTTCGCTACTTCAAAAATGCTCAGGATAGTAACCTACGTTAATTATATGAAAGTTGTTATTCCGTGCGCAAAGCAGTCCAAAAATAGCAGCTCGATCATCAGTATGACAACTCATACTGCACGTTTTACATCCAGCCTGGCTTTTCCTTACCGCAAAAGCTGAATATCCTTATGATTAGCACGTATTACCCAGCATATGATTGAGGTAGAATGCAGCGCTGTAATTTCCCCCGGTGCCCGCACCGTGAATGCACTGATTAACATGGCAAAGAAATGGTAGTTATTCTATGAAGTTCAGGCCGGTACAACAGGCAGCCCCCAAGGGCTTACACATCGCCAGCTCTCCGTTTACCCATAACCAGCAAAGCACCAGCCGCATCATGCTTTGGGTTATGCTGGCCTGCATTCCTGGCATGGCCGCACAGGTGTGGTTCTTTGGCTATGGCAACCTTATTCAGACCGCGCTGGCCATGGTGACCGCCCTCGGGGCCGAGGCCGCCATTCTTGCGCTACGTAAACAGCCAGTCAAGGCACGGCTGGCAGATAATTCCGCCCTGCTCACTGCGCTGTTGCTGGGCATTAGCCTGCCACCGCTGGCTCCCTGGTGGATGATCGTTATCGGCACCTTTTTTGCCATTGTGATCGCTAAACAGCTATACGGTGGACTGGGGCAAAACCCTTTCAACCCGGCCATGGTGGGTTACGTGGTGCTGTTAATCTCCTTCCCGGTACAGATGACCAGTTGGCTCCCCCCGGAAGAACTGCGTGCTACCGCCCTGACCCTGCCCGATACCTTGCTGGCTATTTTCAGCGGCCACACCGCCCAGGGAGCCACTCTGCACGAATTGCAGATGGGCGTTGATGGCATCAGCCAGGCCACGCCATTAGACGGCTTTAAAACCGGCCTACGCAGCGGCCACTCGGTGGAACAGGTACTCCAGCAACCACTGTTCGGCGGCACCCTGGCCGGCATCGGCTGGCAGTGGATTAACCTGGGCTTCCTGCTCGGCGGCCTGTTTATGCTGGGCCGTAAGCTGATCCACTGGCAAATCCCGTTCAGCATGTTGGCCGTCATTGCCCTGTGCTCAGGAGTAGCCTGGACGTTAGATCCCGCCCATCAGGCTTCCCCGCTGATCCACCTGTTTTCCGGGGCCACTATGCTCGGGGCTTTCTTTATTGCCACCGACCCGGTCAGTGCCTCTACCACGCCCAAAGGGCGGCTGATATACGGCGGCCTGGTTGGCTTGCTGGTCTGGCTGATCCGCGTATATGGCGGTTATCCCGACGGGGTAGCCTTTGCCGTACTGCTAGCCAACATTACCGTACCGTTGATCGATCACTACACGCAGCCACGCGTGTATGGCCACCGTTGAGGAGTCAATATGCTTAATTCCATGAGAAAGCATGGCACCACACTGGCCGTGTTTGCCGCGGTCACCACAGGCCTGACCGCCGTGGTGTACCAGTTAACCAAAACGACCATTGCCCACCAGGCCGCGTTGCAACAAAAAGCGCTGCTGGACCAGGTCGTCCCGCCGGAACATTATGACAACGATATGCAGAGCGAATGCCTGCTGGTCAGCGATCCGGCGTTAGGCAACGGCGCGCCGCACCCTCTGTATCTGGCCCGCAAGAATGGTCAACTGGTGGCAGCCGCGTTGGAAACGACCGCGCCAGACGGTTATTCTGGGGCGATCCAACTGCTGGTCGGGGCCGATTTTAACGGCACGGTATTGGGAACCCGCGTGATAGAACATCACGAAACGCCCGGGCTAGGCGACAAAATCGAATTACGTATTACCGACTGGATCACCTTCTTCAGCGGTAAAAAGATCGACGGCCCGGATGACAAACGTTGGGCAGTGAAGAAAGACGGCGGGATGTTTGATCAGTTCACTGGGGCCACCATTACCCCGCGAGCCGTGGTCAACGCCGTGCGTCGTACAGCGTTGTTTATGGAGACGCTGCCGCCTAAACTGGATACCTTGCCTGCCTGCGGAGCCAGCGAATGAGTGAAGCCAAAGAGTTAATCGTACAGGGGTTGTGGAAAAACAACTCTGCGTTAGTCCAATTATTGGGGCTGTGTCCGCTGCTGGCGGTAACGTCAACTGCCACCAACGCCTTGGGGCTTGGGCTAGCCACCACGCTGGTGCTGACCATTACCAACGGTTCCATTTCCGCCCTGCGCCGTTGGATCCCGAGCGAGGTCCGCATTCCCATTTATGTGATGATCATTGCTGCCGCGGTGAGTATCGTGCAAATGCTGATCAACGCCTACGCTTTTGGCCTGTATCAATCGTTGGGGATATTTATCCCGCTGATCGTCACCAACTGCATCGTGGTGGGCCGGGCTGAAGCAGTAGCGGCGCGAAAACCGGTAGGACTGGCCTTGATCGACGGTATGGCCATCGGCCTTGGTGCCACCAGCGCCATGTTTGTGCTGGGCTCACTACGCGAGCTGATTGGTAACGGTACGCTATTTGATGGCGCTGACCTGCTGCTGGGCAGTTGGGCCAAGGTGCTGCGCATTGAGATTGTCCATTTCGACACCCCTTTCCTGCTGGCCATGCTGCCACCGGGTGCCTTTATCGGTCTGGGGTTGATGCTGGCAACCAAATATCTGATTGACGAAAAAATGAAGGCGCGTAAAGCCAAGGCTTTGACAGTTGAACCTAACATGGAACAGGGACACGTAGAGAAAGCGCTATGAATAAAGAGAAACGCCTGGAGATCCTGACCCGCTTGCGGGATAACGACCCGCATCCGACCACCGAGCTGGTGTATACCACCCCTTTTGAGCTGTTGATTTCCGTGCTGCTCTCCGCTCAGGCAACCGACGTTAGCGTTAACAAGGCCACGGCCAAGCTCTATCCGGTTGCCAACACGCCAGCGGCCATGCTGGCGTTAGGGGTAGACGGCGTCAAAGAGTACATCAAAACCATCGGCCTGTTTAACAGCAAAGCCGAGAACGTGATTAAAACCTGCCGTATCCTGCTGGAAAAGCATGACGGTGAAGTACCGGAAGATCGCGCGGCACTCGAAGCCCTGCCCGGCGTGGGGCGCAAAACGGCCAATGTGGTGTTGAACACGGCCTTCGGTTGGCCAACCATTGCTGTTGATACCCATATCTTCCGCGTCTGTAACCGCACCCACTTCGCCCCAGGGAAAAACGTGGAGCAGGTAGAGGAAAAGCTGCTGAAAGTGGTTCCCGCCGAGTTTAAAGTCGACTGCCATCACTGGTTTATCCTGCATGGTCGCTATACCTGTATCGCCCGTAAACCGCGCTGTGGTTCATGCATTATCGAAGACCTGTGCGAGTTTAAAGAGAAGGTCTATCCGCTAAACTGAGCCTGCCGGGCACGGCGCTCCGTGTCCGCGACTCTTCCCTCCGGTTTTTTATCAAAAATGTGACTTCAAGCAGCATTAACCTTGGTGGAACCCGAGATTACCCTACAAACTCGCTGTTTCAGATAATTTCAACCGTAAAATTAGTCAAAAATTGTGGTTAACCTCACGTCTTGACGATCACATCTCATTTACAAACCTCACTACCGATCCGTTCATTTTCAGATATTTTGCATAACCCAATTTATGCACAACAAACCAAGGCCTAATGAATCATGTGCATTGGTATGGACTGGATATGGATTAAATAGCAGAAGATATAACTAAATTAATACAGGATAGCTTTTAATCAAAACAAAAACTCGGCAAATTTAATAATCGCAAACGTTAATACTGCATAACATTTGCAACATAGTTGCATAGCGTTGTCTATGTTATATGTAACAGAACATGTCAAAAAGCTTGCCACGTTGACAAAGATAGTGAACATTAACCGCCGGCATTCATCCTATAACAATGCAGAAGTGTGCAGCCCTGCATCACATTCTGCTATTTCCCGTCCTGACAATACGGGTAGTGAAAAAACCAGAGGTACCAGTGTCAACTGCAAACAACAATTCTTCGGAAAACATTAGCCTTAACGCGTTTAAGCAACCTAAGGCCTTCTACCTGATCTTCTCGATTGAACTCTGGGAACGTTTCGGCTACTACGGTCTGCAAGGCATCATGGCGGTCTATCTGGTCAAGATGCTTGGCCTGAGTGAAGCCGACTCGATTACGCTGTTCTCCTCATTCAGCGCGCTGGTGTACGGTTTCGTGGCCATTGGTGGCTGGTTGGGTGATAAAGTTCTTGGCTCCAAGCGGGTGATCGTCTTGGGGGCCATCGTGCTGGCCGCCGGTTACGCCATGGTGGCCTATTCTGGTCATGATATCTTCTGGGTTTACCTGGGGATGGCCACCATCGCCGTGGGTAGCGGTCTGTTTAAAGCCAACCCTTCTTCCCTGCTGTCTACCTGCTATGAGAAAGACGATCCGCGTTTGGACGGTGCATTTACCATGTACTATATGTCCGTCAACATCGGCTCATTCTTCTCTATGCTGGCAACCCCATGGCTAGCGGCCAAATATGGCTGGAGCGTCGCCTTCTCACTGAGCGTGGTGGGGATGCTGATCACCCTGGTCAACTTTATGATGTGCCACGGCTGGGTTAAGCAATACGGTTCAAAACCTGACTTTAAGCCCCTGCAGGTCAAAAAACTGCTGATGGTGATCGTTGGTGTAGTGGCGTTGATCGCCATTTCCAGCTGGTTGCTGCACAACCAGATTATCGCGCGCTGGGCACTGGCTATCATCTCTGTGGGTATCGTCATCGTGTTCGCCAAGGAAACCTTCGCCTTACACGGCGCCGCACGTCGTAAAATGATCGTGGCCTTCCTGCTGATGCTCGAAGCAGTAGTGTTCTTCGTGTTGTACAGCCAAATGCCAACCTCACTGAACTTCTTTGCTATCCACAACGTTGAGCACAATATTCTAGGGATCGCTTTTGAGCCAGAGCAGTATCAGGCACTGAACCCGTTCTGGATCATGATGGCCAGCCCTATTCTCGCCGCGCTGTATAACAAGATGGGCGATCGTCTGCCAATGCCGCACAAGTTTGCCTTCGGCATGATCCTGTGTTCCGGGGCGTTCCTGGTGCTGCCGTGGGGCGCAAGCTTCGCCAACGACCAGGGCATCGTGTCCGTTAACTGGCTAATCTTGAGCTATGCGCTGCAGAGTATCGGTGAGTTGATGATCTCTGGTCTGGGCTTGGCCATGGTCGCCCAGTTGGTACCACAGCGCCTGATGGGCTTTATCATGGGTTCCTGGTTCCTAACCACCGCCGCCGCCGCGCTGATCGCCGGTAAGGTCGCGGGTCTGACCGCCGTCCCAAGCGACATCAACGATGCGCATGCTTCTTTGGCTATCTATAGCCACGTGTTTATGCAGATTGGTATCGCTACGGCGGTGATCGCCGTACTGATGATGCTGACCGCACCGAAGCTGTACCGCATGACGCTGGATACCGCAGAAGATACGGCAGCAAAAGCGAAAGCTGCTGCACTGTAATCTCTGCTGTAACCTGATCTCAAAAACGCCGGAGCCTAGCTTCGGCGTTTTTTTATGATGTGACCCGTCCTGAATAGCGTTGACACGTTTTCGACTTAGCACGTCAAAATTCACTGCTGCGATTAAATCCGGTTTAAACCAGTGGGTAATGGATCAAGTCGTGAATACGTACCGGCTCCGCGCTGGCATTATGATACGCATGTGGGCAATCCGCCCGGAAACGCATGGCTTCGCCGCTGGCAAGGCTATGCCACTCGCCGTTAATCGCCAGTTCAAGTTGGCCACTGATGACAATGACATGTTCAATCACGCCCGGCTCATGAGCCGAGGATTCACTGAGCGCGCCAGGAGCCAAGTCGATCACAAACATATCAAAACCCAGTTGGCGGTCGAATGGGAAAAGCGGCACCACACGCAGATCGGCATTGTCTTGATGGAAGATGGGCAACTCACCATGTCGATGCAGCATAGCCGCCGGCTGCAGCGGCGCCGTTTCCAGAAAGGCAGAGAAAGCCACGTTAAACCCGGTAGCAATTTTCCATAAGGTCGCCACCGTTGGGCTGGATTCACCCCGTTCGATCTGCCCCAGCATCGCCTTGCTGACGCCCGTATTTTCGGCAGCCTGATTAAGGCTCCAACCGCGTTGCGTACGTAATGACTTCAGCGTTTGCGCCAAATGGCTGGCAAGATCCTGCATAACTATTCTCCTGAAAAACCTGCGGTGATTATAGCCCCTTGTGCGCTATAACGCACGATGCTATGCTCCGTCAATTCGACCGTTATAACGCACACTACTCGGGAGCGGTTATGCGTCTAGCACTCTCATTACGTGATATCTCCTTTTCTGCCATCGTTGCCGGTTTTGTCGCCGTGCTGGTAGGCTACACCAGTTCTGCAGCGATTATCTTTCAGGCCGCTGCAGCTGCGGGTGCCAGCCCGATACAAATTGGCGGCTGGCTGAGCATGCTTGGTCTAGGTATGGGTATCACTTCGTTGGGGCTCTCGCTCTATTACCGTACGCCAATCCTCACCGCCTGGTCGACGCCCGGTGCCGCGTTGCTGGTCACCAGTTTGCCTGGAACCCCGCTCAATGAGGCCATCGGGGTATTTATTTTTGCCAGCGGGCTGATCCTGCTGTGTGGTGTCACCGGCCTGTTTGCCAGGTTGATGAACCATATCCCGCAGGCCATATCGGCAGCGATGCTGGCCGGAATATTGCTCCGCTTCGGGTTGGATGCCTTTGCTTCCTTGCAGATCAATTTTTCACTCAGCGCCGGTATGTGCCTGGTGTATCTGTTCACCCGCCGCTATCTGCCGCGTTACGGGATCGTTCTAACGTTGCTTGCTGGGCTGATCATCGCAGCGTTACAGGGTAACATCCATTTCACCCAACAAACGCTGTCCTTCGCCAAGCCGGAATTTATCGCTCCGCACTTCACGCTGTCGACATTGCTGGGCATAGGTATTCCTTTCTTTGTCGTGACGATGGCCTCGCAGAACGCGCCTGGCATCGCCACTCTCAAGGCTGGCGGGTATGACGTCCCCACTTCACCATTAATCAGTTGGACCGCCCTGACGGCTCTGGTGCTGGCGCCCTTCGGCGGCTTCACGGTGTGTATTGCGGCCATTACCGCCGCCATCTGTATGGGGCCGGACGTTCATCCCGATCCCAAGCGCCGTTATATGGCTGCCGTGGCCGCCGGTGGCTTTTATCTGTTAGCGGGGGTGTTCGGCGGTACCATCGGCATGCTGTTCAGCGCGCTGCCGGTAACCTTGATCCATACCATCGCAGGGCTGGCGTTATTAGGCACCATTGCCGGTAGTTTGCAACGCGCACTCCAGGATGATAAACAGCGGGATGCTGCGGTGATCACCTTTCTGATCACCGCTTCCGGGCTGACGTTGTTAAACGTGGGGGCTGCGTTCTGGGGGCTGATTGGCGGCGTGCTGGCTTACGCTATTTTCTCATTACCACGGCGCAAAATGCCTTGAATCTCGCTATTGGCTCTCGACGGTTGGCAGGATAAATCCGTTATCGCCCTGCGGCAGCGCGATACCCAGGGCACGCGCCGCCAGTTCTGCCACGCGGAAATCGATATCCGCTTGCTCACCATCCTCCAAAAACCAGGCTGCGGAAAGCCCCGCCCAGGCGAGGATCCACTGCAGCAGGCGGCAACGTTCCAATCCAGCCAGCGAGCAAACCTGTTCAACACGACGATGGAAGATATCGGGGTCGGTGGCGACACCGTAATTGGGATTGCAGAAGATATTGGCGTAATCAAATCCACGCTCGCCATACAGACGCTTGGGATCGATCACTAACCAGCCGCGTTCGGCAAAATCCAGCACGTTGTCATGGTGAATATCTCCATGTAACACTCCCTGATCCCGTGGGCTGGTCAGCAGTTCTGCTGCCGCGGTGGCACTCAAGCGCAGCATGCCTCCATGGGCCTGCGCTGCAGGCCATAAGGCATTAAACCACTGATGCAAGGGGATCAATTCGGGGTAAGGTTCATCTCGTGGTGCATGCAATCGGGCAATGACCTGACACAGAATAGCGGTTGCCCGTTGGTCTTCACCGTTGCGTACCAGCTGTGACAATGACAACGGCCCCATGGCCCTTTCCAGCAAAATGCCGTCATCATGCCAGGCCAATACCCGCGCAGCACCTTCCCCACGCCACCAGCACATCAGCAACCCGCCAAATTTTTCTTCCTGTTCGCGGGCAATTTTCAGCATTGCGGGCATCATTTGATAGCGTACCGGCATCAACAGGCTGCTGTGGGTTTCAAACGCTGGACCGTCTGGCTCAAGTTGCCAACGTTGCAGATAAGGAATAAATGCCTGGTTGATCACCCTTATGCACCCTTATTGCGGAAATGACTGCCTGAGATGATAGTATTACCAGGCAGCATCCTGCAAAAATTTCGGCTGCACGCGCTGATGAGTGCGTGCTCTTGGTCATCTCCTGGGGTCATCATGTCATTACTCAAACGTACCAACTATACAAAATTACCTAAGCCGGGTGGGCCCTATGTGCACGCGGTACGCCACGCCGATACGCTGTACGTCTCTGGCCTGACCGCCTTTGCCACCGAAGCCCAAGGGCAAACGGTACAAGACCAGGCTCGCGCCATACTGGAACAGCTTGCGGCCGTTGCTGCCAGCGAGGGCACCAATCTTAAATCACTGATCAAGATCACCGTTTTTCTGACCGATATAACCGACCTGGCGGCCATCCGTGACGTTCTGTTCGACTATCTGGACGGTGCGCTTCCTGCCAGTTCTCTGGTTGCCGTCAGCTCCCTGTTTTCGCCAGATCTCAACGTCGAGATCGAAGCCATTTTGGCACTGTAAATCAGGGGCGCTATAATGCGCCCTCATCCAGTTCACAAGGCCCAATCTTAAACCAGGCCTTGGCGATCTTACCCTGCTCAATCTCATAGATGGCAATGACGTCCATCTTCCCGCGTCCCTGTGGAAAATTGCGCGTGACCACCTCTTGATCGATCACCAAATTCTCTACCACCATACGTTTGATACGCTCACCGTAAAGGCTAGGCTCTTGGAAGCGGGCAATATGACGCTCACGAATTTCTCCTTTACCACGGGCAAGCAACGTATCCGGATGCTGATAATACAGCGCATCGTCGGCCCAGCAGGCCATAAAAGCGTCGATATCACGGGCATTGTAGGCATCAAGCTGCTGTTGCACGATCTCTTCTGGGCGTACTGTTTTGCTGTTCATCATAATCCCCTGCATAACGTTGAATCGAGGTTAAAGCTCGACGATTTCATCCACCTGATGGTGAAACACGTAAGGATCGGAGATCAGCGCGAAGGCTTCATCATCCGGATAAGTTACCGCTACCTGATAGGCTTCACCGGCGAAACACTTGATGGCCTCCAGTGAGGTCCAATAGGTTGCCAGAAAGAAATGTGCATAGTCTCCCTGCACCTCTTGCCTGACAAAAGCCCCACGGTTGCCCGCAATCTCTTTAGCATGCTTGACGCCTGTGACATGCAAATGATCGGCAAATCCTTGCCGATGTTGTAGCGGCACGCAGCCGTGCCAGGTTCTGACAATCATCGCCACCCACTGAATATAAAACCGGAAATAGTGAATAAATAACCTATCATGTTTTTGGCCGATTTCAATCCGTCAGCGCATGATTTTTAAACCGATGCAGAAAGTGACATAACAGCCCTTATCCGCTATGACGCTGTCGGGAATAATCTGCTAATTTAGCAACTGGACTGATTGATGATGAGTGACTATGCAGCAAAAGCCGGTTTTGCATGAAGCCAGACAGTTGAAACGCCTTAACGCCGAAACGCGGCGGCAGTCGCACATGTATAAGTGGATTGCTTTGGTGGCGGCACTGGATGCAGTGTTGGTGTTTTATTATGACCGGGATATGCGTAATGTTTCATTTTCCACCCTGGTGGCACTGGTTTGCGGCTATCTATGGATCCGCGATCGCAATAAGGCGCGCGGCTATCGGCGCGAGTACGACAACAAATACGGCAACTCTCGCAACGAGTAATCTCTCTTCACTTCCAGCCTATTGATAAGGATCGATTTGTGCATTCTTCAACCGTCTCCCCAGAGCTGTTACACCCCTTCTCCCCATTTCAGGCATTAGCCCAAGCGTTACTGCCGCTGACGCTAGAGGGGGATGATGGTTCGCATGATGTGGCCCACCTGCACCGCGTTTGGAAAAATATTTGCCAAATCAGTCAGGATGAAGGAGGAGACCAGCAAATTCTGTGTGCCGCCGTATTGCTGCATGACTGCGTTGCGGTAGAGAAAAACTCCCCTCAGCGTCATCTGGCCTCCCGCATGGCGGCAGAAAAAGCCAGCATCGCGCTGGCAACCCTTGGTTGGTCTAATGAGGATATCAACAAGGCTGCGCACGCGATCGAGGCACACAGTTTTTCAGCCGCTATTCCCCCACAAACGCTGGAGGCCAAAATCCTGCAGGATGCCGACAGGCTGGATGCGATTGGCATGATCGGCGTTGCCCGCTGCTTCTACATCGGTGGCCGCATGCGTAGCGCCCTCTATGATGCCGCCGACCCGCTGGCGCAACAGCGCCAGTATGATGACAAGCGATTCACTCTGGATCACTTCGAAACCAAGCTGTTCAAACTACAGGAAGGGTTTCAGACTGCGGCAGGCCGAAGGATGGCGGCATTACGCACCGAACGCATGCGCCGCTTTCTCAGCGAGCTGCTGGAAGAAGTTTGATCAGCACATTGATAACTACAGAGCAATATCTTTGCCATAAATGCTGTACACTGAAAGTCAACTTCACAACACAGGTTGCCAAAATGAAGAGACTAACGCTGAAAGAGATGACAGAAAGCGAACAACGTGAAGTAAAGACCGATCTGGACAGAGCAAGCAAAAACCTCGAGCGCCAGTTGACCAACTCCGAACATAATAGAATTAAAGACGAAGCCATCGATCGCATTATGGCCGCACGTGAAAAGATTGCCAAAGCGACCCGCGCAGAACGCAAAGCCAACCGGGCACAGCCAACAGGTGCTACCTTCAGTTGGACTGCCTCCATCAGCACGCGCCCACATCGTTGATCACAGACCCCGCTTTAGCGGGGTCTCTGTTTGATAAGCCAGATTCATCTGCACCCAACTATTATTAATATCCCTATTATCATCTGGTTATCCATTGACAGCCAACCGTGACCTGTCCACTATCGGGTGACATTCACAGGTTATGAGATCGCCATGTCCCCTTTCATCCAACAGGCCACACCGCAGCAAACCGCGTTGACCGTGGGTGAAGCTTCGGCGCTTACTTCGAAGAAACAGCCGCTCATTTGACCGGGGCGCGCTGTCCCGTCAGATGAGCTGACTGGATGGTGTGCAACGCGATACTCCTTTCTGGTTTTTTCATCTGACTCCTTGTCGGTCACGTAGCAGGAGTTTTACATGGCTTCATTTTCCGGTATTTGGGTAGCACTGGTTACCCCATTCAATCATGACGACGTTGATTTCCCAGCAGTCAAAAAGCTGGCTCAGTATCTGATCGCCAAAGGCGTCGCTGGCGTGGTGGTCTGCGGTTCGACCGGCGAAGCCGCGGCCCTGAGCAAAGAAGAACAGTTGGCGGTGCTGGATGCCGTGCTCGAGGTGGTGCCAGCCCACCAGGTGGTCATGGGCCTTTCCGGGAATAACATGGCTAGCACCTTGCAGATGCAGCAGGCCATCAACCTGCGCGATATCGCCGGTGTGCTGATCCCCGCCCCATATTATATTCGCCCTTCGCAGACGGGCCTGGTGGAGTATTTTACCCGCCTTGCCGATGCCTCTCGCGTGCCAGTGATTTTATATAACGTGCCTTATCGCACCGGAGCAACTTTTGAGTTGGCAACGCTGAGGCAACTCGCCCGCCACCCGCAAATCAAGGCGATCAAAGATTGTGGCGGCTGCCCCGAGGCCACCATGGCGCTGATCCATGACGGCGAGATCGACGTGCTGACCGGCGAAGACAATCTGATCCTGACCACGCTGTGCCTGGGTGGCAGTGGCGCAATTTCCGCTGCGGCACACCTGCACCCGGAACGCTTTGTTGCTCTGGTGGAACAAGTCGCGCAAGGCGATCTGGCTGCCGCACGCAGCAATTTCTATACCCTGCTGCCAATGATCCAACAGATGTTCAGCTACCCGAACCCGGGCCCGGTTAAAGCGGCGCTATCTCAGTTGGGACTGATAAAAAACGAGCTTCGCTCCCCAATGCAAACCGCGCCACAGGCATTGCAGCAGCAGATCGCCGATTTACTGGCGCAGTTGCAACCACTCACTCTGGCGGAGTAATAAAATATTGTTGGCAAAACCGCTGTAATTTTTCCGGCCTAGGACTAGGATGGGAAGTTAAACCTGCCTGTCCTTCATCACCATCAAGGAGTTTTCGATGAAATTGTTCTATAAAGCTGGCGCCTGTTCCCTGTCCCCTCACATCGTATTACGTGAGGCCGGGCTGGATTTCACCGCAGAGAAAGTCGATTTAGCACACAAGAAAACCGAAAGTGGTGCCGACTATCTGGCGATCAACCCAAAGGGGCAAGTCCCGGCGTTGGTACTTGACGATGGCAGCCTGCTGACCGAAGGCGTGGCGATTGTGCAATACCTGGCAGATCGCGTACCGGATCGTAACCTGATCCCGGCCGCTGGCACGCTTTCTCGCTATCATGCGATCGAATGGCTGAACTATGTGGCCACCGAGTTGCACAAAGGCTTCAGCCCGCTGTTTAACCCGAAGACGCCGGACGAATACAAAGCGATTGCCCGCGATAAGCTGGCTAGCCAGTTCAGCTACCTGGACTCTGTGCTGGAAAAACAGCATTACCTGTTGGGCCAGCGTTTCAGCGTGGCGGATGCGTATCTGTTCACCGTGTTGCGTTGGGCGAAGGCGTTACAGTTTGATCTCACTAAGCACGCGCACCTGACGGCTTATTTCGATCGCGTAGCGGCTCGCCCAGCGGTGGCAGCGACGTTGAGTGCCGAAGGTCTTTAAAGCCTGAATAAAAGAAAGGGGCCACATTGGGCCCCTTGTCAGTATCAAAACAGATTATTTCCAGTCAACCAGGCAGTAATGCTTTTTGCCGCGACGCAGCAGCGTGTAACGGCCAAACAGGCGATCGCTGTCGGTAAACAGATATTCCGGGTTGGATTGCTTCTCACCGTTGATGGTCACCGCATTGGAACCGATCATGGTGCGAGCCTGCCCGCGAGAAGGGACCAGTTCTGCATTTACCAGCGCCTGTTGCAGATCTGCATCGTTCTCCAGCTTGATGGTTGGCATGCCATCCTGAGCCAACTGCGCAAAGTCCGCCTCGGTCATTTCGTGCAGTGCGCCAGAGAACAGGCTCTGGGTGATACGTTTCGCCGCGGCCAAACCCTCAGCACCATGCACCATACCGGTCACTTCTTCTGCCAGCACATACTGAGCGCGCGGCGCTTTACCGCTGTTCTTGTCTTCTTCTTCCAGCGCATTAATCTCTTCAATGCTCAGGAAGGTGAAGAACTTCAGGAAGCGATAAACGTCCGCATCCGCGGTGTTGATCCAGAACTGGTAGAATTTGTACGGGCTGGTTTTTTCCGGAGCCAGCCATACCGCGCCACCTTCGGTTTTACCAAACTTGGTACCGTCTGACTTGGTGATCAACGGCACCGTCAGGCCGAACACCTGTTTCTGGTGCATGCGGCGAGTCAGGTCGATACCCGAGGTGATGTTGCCCCACTGGTCGGAGCCACCGATCTGCAACTCCACCTGATGGCGGTTATACAGCTCGGAGAAGTCGAACCCTTGCAGCAGGTTGTAGGAAAACTCGGTGAAGGAGATCCCGGAATCATCACGGTTCAGGCGCTGCTTGACCGCTTCCTTATTGATCATCTGGTTAACCGAGAAGTGTTTACCGATGTCACGCAGGAAGGTCAGCACGTTCATGCCGCCAAACCAATCGTAGTTGTTGGCCGCAATGGCGCTATTGCTGCCACAGTCGAAATCGAGGAACGGAGAAACCTGCTTGCGGATTTTCTCGACCCATTCGTTGACCGTTTCCGTGGTGTTGAGTTTGCGTTCGGCGGCTTTAAAGCTTGGGTCGCCGATCATACCGGTCGCGCCACCTACCAACGCTACCGGCGTATGGCCGGCCAGTTGGAAACGCTTCAGGCACAGCAGAGGCACCAGATGGCCCAAATGCAAGCTGTCAGCGGTCGGATCGAAGCCGCAATACAGTGCAATTGGCCCTTGCGCCAGTCGCTCTGCTAACGCTTCCTCGTCCGTCACTTGAGCCACCAGGCCCCGCTCTTGCAGTTGTTGAATCAGGTTGATGCTAGCCATCAATTTCTCCATGTATAAACGAATGCACCTTTGCCGGTACACGGCCTTCGCCCATTGGCGAAAATCACAAAATTCGGGGTAGCGCATAGAATAAAGCGCCAGCGGCATCAGTGCCAGCGCTTAAGGGGGATTTTCCGTCTATCAAGGTGCCAGTCGGTCAATTTTCCAGTCATTTCCCTCGCGTTGATACAGGAAACGGTCGTGCAACCGGTGTGCGCCCCCTTGCCAGAACTCAACGGAGTCAAATTTCACGCGGAAACCACCCCAAAAACTGGGCAATGGCACCTCGCCTTGCTGGAATTTTTGCTTCAGTTCGAGGAATTTGCTTTCCAGGATGCCACGAGCGGAGATGCGCGTTGACTGCTGCGACACCCAAGCGCCGATCTGGCTGTCTTTGGGCCGACTGTTGAAATACTTCATCACTTCCAGCGTCGATAGCCGCTCGGCCTGGCCGAGGAAGATCACCTGGCGATCCAGCATATGCCACGGGAACAGCAGGCTGATATGCGGGTTTTGCGCCAGCTGTTGCGCTTTGCGGCTGCCCAGGTTGGTATAAAACACCAGGCCCTGATCATCGAAGTGCTTTAGCAGCACGATGCGTTGGAAAGGCTGCCCCTGCTCGTCCACGGTAGCGACACACATGGCGGTAGGATCGGCCAGACGCGCCTCACAAGCCTGTTTGAGCCAGCGTTCGAACAAATCCAGGGGGTTGGCGGTCAGATCGTTACGGCGTAGCCCGCCACGGGTATATTCACGGCGCAGATCCGCCACATCAAACTCATTATTATCAGTCATCTGGATTAGCAACCAAGCGGTAAATTCGTTGTCATATTCTGCGCCTGTAGCAGCAGGATCTCAATCATTCTGCTAGCAAATTGCTGCGCCCCGATAGTGCAACAAGTGAGAGTCGTGCAGAACACCGACACGCCGTCAACCCATACATGGGGGGTTCGTATCGCGCATCTCTGCGCTCGACGGTCGGTTAACCTGCACAACTCCCACCTGCCTCAGGCTTCAATGGCGCGGTATTAAGCGTGGTTAGCGTCTTGAACCAGCACGCAGTCGCTCATGATCACTTTATCATTGCGCTCGACAAAGGCGTTTGGCCCTTTCGACCAGAAGGTGTATTTACCGTCGCTGTATTTGGCACCGGACGCCGCCAGCACCTGTTTCAGCTTCAGTTGTTCGCCGTCCATCAGGAAGCTGACCGTGCTCTCTTCACCATTGAGTTCCACGGTAAGCGGCGTCGTTCCACATTGATAGTGCAACGTTTCGCTTTTTTGTGGGACCACGTAGCTGCAACCCGCCAACACGAGAACTCCGGCAACCATCGCTATTTTTTTCATCAGGTGCTCCTTAAGATATGTACCCTTTCCTTATCCTAACAGAGCTAGCGGCGGCCCAACGGCAAAACCGGATAAATCCCACCTAGCAGCGTTTCACAACTGGCACCGGTAACTGAAGGCAGATTTCCCGGCAGACCGGAAATGGTCCGGAATGCTAGCCAGGCAAAAGCCAACGCCTCCATGTCATCTCCACTGACGCCAAAGTGATCGGTGGTTGCCACCTCGGTACCCGGCAGCAAGGCGGACATTCTCGCCATCAACAGTGGATTACGGGCACCACCACCGCAGACCAGCAGCCGCTCACAGCCCCCAGCCAGCATCACCTGCTCGCTAATGGTGGTGGCGGTCAGTTCCACCAGCGTGCTCATCACATCCACCGGCGTTAACCCCGGCAACGTCGCCAGCTGTTTTTCCAGCCAACTGATATTGAAATATTCTCGGCCGGTACTTTTCGGTGCCGGTAAGGCGAAATAAGGGTCGGCCAACATCTGCTGCAATAGCGGTAAGCAAACGCGCCCTTCCATCGCCCAAAGGCCATCTTTATCGAAAGGTTTCGAGCGATGGCGCCATACCCACGCATCCAGCAGCATATTCCCCGGCCCGGTATCAAAACCGCGCACCGGTGCGCCGGGCAGTAACAATGACAGGTTGGCGATGCCGCCAATATTCAGCACCATACGGCGCTCGGTCGGGTGAGCCAACAAAGCCTGATGAAACGCGGGAACCAAAGGCGCCCCTTGGCCACCATAGGCCATATCACGGCGGCGAAAATCCCCCACGGTAGTGATATTGGTCAATGCCGCCACCCGGTTATTGTCCCCAAGCTGCATCGAAAAACGTGTCTCGCCCTCCGGCTCATGCCATACCGTTTGGCCATGACAGCCAATGGCGGTGATTTCATGGGCCGGAATACCGGTCTGCTTTAACAGCCCCTGCACCGCTTCACCGAACAGCGTGCCCAACTGCGCATCCAACCGTCCTACGGCAGAAAGCGTGGTCTGCTGCCCTTGGCACATCCCCAGAATATCTTTTTTCAGTTGGATCGGCATTGGGTGGCTATAGCTTGCCTGTTGCGCCACCATACGTTCATCGATCGCGGCAAGCACCACGTCGATCCCATCCAGACTGGTGCCAGACATAACACCAATATAGCGGCCTGACTTCATCAGCACTATCCTTTACCCTTTCCAGGTTGCAACCGTTTTCACCCTTTAAATAGACCAGAATTGTGCGATTAACGCCATGAATTATGATGTCTTTTTTACGGCCTGTGAGCGAAGTTGTTTATTTTATGTCGAGAATTGGTTATATATTCAACAATCCGCGGGGTTAAAGCGCCGATTATTTGTTTTCAGTTCTGTCATAAAGCTAAACCACCGTTTATTATTGGTTGAACAGAGGAAAGCTAAGCTGTATTACAGAGGCAGCTCATGGATGATTTCAAACCGATTCAACCATAATTGCTGTAATATTTATAGAACTTGGTTTGGGCCTATCTCCCAGATCTGGATTACCAACTGCAGGAGCTTTATATGATCAAGCGTCTTCTTGTTGTCGCTCTCGCCTCAGTCACACTGGCGGGCTGTGCAAACCAAACCGCGTCCGGTGATGTCTATTCCGCCTCTCAGGCCAAACAGGTACAAACCGTGACCTTTGGGACCTTGGTGTCCGTACGCCCGGTGCAAATTCAGGGCGGTGAAGGCTCAAGCATGCTTGGCACCATCGGCGGCGCAGTCCTGGGTGGATTCCTGGGGAATACCATTGGTGGCGGCACTGGCCGTAGCCTGGCAACCGCAGCGGGCGCCGTAGCCGGTGGTGTGGTAGGCGACAGCGTCGGTAGCGCAGCTAGCCGTAGCAACGCCTGGGAGCTGGAAATCAAAACCGATAATAAAGAAAATATCGTGGTGGTACAGAAAGCCGGGTCGACTAAATTCAGCCCAGGCCAGCGCGTTCGTATGGCGCAAAATGGCAGTACCGTTACCGTTTCTCCACTGTAACGTCCTTGCCTGAATGCAAAACCGGAGGCCCCTGGGCCTCCGGTTTCTGTTTGTTGCTGTGACTAAGCATAATAAAAAAGGCGCTGGATTTATTGTTTTTCTTGCAGTTCGATGATGTTCTGTTCCAGCTTGCTAATCAGACCAACTAAAAGTCTTACTTCTTCTGCCGAGATACCGCTGAGAATTTCGCCTCTGGTTGACGTGATCACACTATCCACTTCACGAATAATCGGCTCTGCCGCCTCGGTCAATTTGATGCGCTTGGCACGTCGATCGTTAGCGCAGGTGTGACGGGTGATCAACCCTTTTTCTTCCAGTTGATCCAAGGTACGGACCAATGAAGGTTGCTCAATACCGATCGCTTTTGCCAATTGGATTTGCGACTGTTCAGGCGGTAATCGGTTGATATTGTGCAATGTCACCCAATGCGTTTGTGTAAGCTCCAACGGCTTTAGCCGATGATCGATCAGCGCACGCCAAACACGAACTAATCGTGCTAAATCTGAACCTAACGTTGATTCCACTTCCCCCTCCTTATAGTTAGCATGCTAACATTACTCCCCAAAGTGTAGCCCATTTTGGTTAATTAACATTAAAAACACAAATGTATATAATCCAAATCGCAAAAATAGACACATTTTTATCGGTAATTGGTTATCCTCTATGCAAACATCCTTCATATTCACTCATCGGGATTGCTAACGTGAATACGACTTGGCTCCATACTGCGTCACCACTGCCCGATCTGGTGCTAGGTGCATCGCTTTATTTCCCACCTCTATTTAAAGCTTTCTTACTGGGTTTAGTCTTCTGGTTGCTGGTGCATCACTTGCTACGCGACTGGATGTACTCCGGTGATATTTGGCACCCAATGCTGATGGATCTGTCCATCTTCGTCATTACCGTCAGCGGTTCCCTGTGGCTCCTAGCGAGTTGGTAACTCATGAAGCATAAGACATTAAAGTATTTTTCGACGGTTATTGTTTTCGCCATCGCGATCTGTGCTGGCTGGTGGTTATGGAATTACTACATGCAATCCCCTTGGACACGCGACGGTAAGGTTCGAGCTGAACTCGTCAATATTACCCCGGAAGTCTCTGGCAGATTAGAGAAGATACTCGTTCATGATAATCAGTTCGTTACTGCGGGAAGCCTGATTTTCAGCATTGATCCCGTGCCTTACCAAATTGCGTTGGACAATGCCGAGGCGGCGCTGGCCAAAGCGCAGGCAGATATGGCCAAGGCCGATCATGAAGCAGCCCGCCGCCGCAGCCTGCCCCGTAACGTCATCTCCTCGGAAGATCTGGATGAGTCCAACCTGGCCGCCGCCTCCATGAAAGCCTCGTATAAGGCGGCGCAGGCCAATCTGGAACAGGCCAAATGGAACCTCAGCAAAACGCGGATCTATGCCCCTACCGACGGTTACATCACCAACTTACAGGCCCGCGTCGGCAACTACGCCACCGCAGGAACGCCGTTGGTGGCGCTGGTAGACACCCATTCGTTCTATGTGCTCGGTTATTTCGAAGAGACCAAGCTCAGACATATCAGAGAGGGACGCAAGGCGGATATCGTGTTGTATAACGGCAATATTCGGCTGCAAGGGGTGGTCGAAAGCATTGGCCGGGCCATTTACGACCAAAGCGCCGACAGCAGCAGTGATTTGCTGATGGATGTGAAACCCAACGTGCCTTGGGTACGCCTGGCACAACGGGTGCCGGTACGCATCAAGCTGATCGATATTCCAGCCGACCTGACTCTGGTAGCCGGTACCACCTGCACCATTTCAATTCATCAGCAGGATTAATGTGTGAACCTGCCCTTTCTTGAATGGAAGCGCTCGCCCTGGGGTAAAGCCACCGCAGGGCAATGGCGCTATGCGCTACGCAACACCCTGGCTATGTGCCTGGCGTTGTGGGTCGCCTTCGTTTTACAGCTGGACGAGCCCTATTGGGCACTGACCTCCGCCGCCGTCGTCAGTTTTCCGACGGTTGGCGGCGTGATCAGCAAGAGCATTGGCCGCATTTTTGGCAGTCTGCTTGGTGCCATGGCTTCACTGCTGATTGCCGGTTGCCTGAACGATCCCTGGTTGTTCACCTTGTCGATTGCCAGTTGGTTGGGGCTATGCACCTACATTTCCAACCACTACCAGAACAATGTCTCCTACGCCTTTGCCCTGGCGGGCTATACCGCCGCGATCATCGTGTTTGGCACGGTGAATATTACCGACACCCAGCAAATTTTTGATATCACCCAGGCACGCGTATGTGAGGTGATCACCGGTATCCTGTGCGGTGGCCTGATGATGATGATCCTGCCAAGCACTTCGGATGGTGAGACTTTGCTGGTATCGCTACGCCGCATGCACTTACGCCTGCTGGAACACGCCGCCATGCTGTGGCAACCGGAAATCAGCCTGCGGATGCGTACCTCCCACGAGGGCGTTATCGGCCAGATCCTGACCATGAACCTGCTGAGAATTCAGGCCTTCTGGAGCCATTACCGGCTGCGCCGACAAAACAATATCCTCAACTACATGCTGCATCAGCAATTGCGCATCACCAGCGTCATCTCCAGCCTGCGCCGCATGTTGTTAAACTGGCCAGATTGCCCGGAGAATCTGGCGGCAGTGTTGGAGCAATTGTTGAATGAATTACGCGACCCCACCACGGATAAATACCGGCTGGCTCATATTCTGGTCGCCATCGCCCCTCAGGATCCGGCCGATTATCGCCATCGGGCCTTCTTCCTGCGCCTGCGCCACTTTTGCTGGCTCTATCTGCGCTGTTCCCGTTGGCTGCAACGGCTGGAAAGCGCTACCCAGGTCAGCGATATCGAACCACCGCGAGTTACCTCACTAGCGCGCCATACCGACAGTGTTGAGGCCGCTTACAACGGGCTACGCACTTTCTTATGCATCCTGATCGGTTGCGCTTATTGGATCACTACCCAGTGGGACTCCGGTAGCTCTGCGCTGACGCTGATCGCCATCAGTTGCGTGCTCTATTCTTCTACGCCTTCGCCGATCAAATCCATCACCACCTTACTGAAGGCTGTTTCCCTGCTGTTTGCCTTCTGCTTTGTGATGAAGTTTGGCCTGATGATCCAGATTGACGATTTCTGGGTGTTCTGCGCCTTCCTGTTCCCGACCCTGGTCACGATGCAGATGATGAAACTGCAAAATCCACCCTACGCCCCACTATGGGGTCAGTTGATCGTGTTTATGGGATCGTTTCTCGCCGTGACCAACCCACCGAGCTACGATTATCAGGGCTATATCAATGACAGTCTCGCCAAGATTGCCGGCGTGCTGTTGGCCGGATTGGCGTTCCAAATCCTACGGCCCAGTTCGGACAAACTCAAAAGCCGACGGATTATCCGCGCGTTACGCCGTGATTTTATCGATCAATTGAGTAAGAAACCGCAGCAAAGCGAAAGTCAGTTTGAGTCGCGTATTTATCACCGCATCAGTCAACTGAATCAAAGCCGGGATCAGGAGGCTCGCACTTGGCTATTGCGCTGGGGAGTAGTACTACTGAACTGCAGCCACGTGGTTTGGCAACTGCGTGATTGGCAAACCCGTTCAGACCCGCTGGCCGCCGTGCGCGACGTCTGTATTCATTGTTTGAAGGGAGTCATGACTGAGAAAGGGGTGCAGCATGCGTCGTTGGACGCCACCTTGCAGGAGTTGCAGCGTATGAGTAACGCGCTTGCCCAGCATCCAGAACAGGCTGCGCGTGATTTGGCGGGCTTGATTTGGCGACTGTACTGCTCACTGCAGCAGTTACAGCAGGCGATCATTCCACCGGAAGCGGTAACAGCGCCCACGCCAGGCTGACGCGGGCGGCTGATTTATTTGATTACGCCACAGGCGAAGCGATCGCCACCACCACCCAGAGGTTTGGGTTGATCGGAGTGGTTATCCCCCCCGGCGTGTACCATCAGCGCCTTGCCTTCGATTTCGCTGATTTTCTTCAAGCGCGGAGCCAGGACCTGGGTGTCGGCCATACCGTCCGCCGTGACATAGATTGCTGGCAAATCGCCTAAATGCCCGTTGGCATCATAAGGCCCGAGATGCTTGCCAGTTTTTGCAGGATCAAAGTGGCCACCCGCAGCCAATGCGGCAACCGCCTTGCCTTCTTTCATACCCGGCTCACAGCTGCCTTTCTCATGAACGTGAAAACCGTGCACACCAGCAGGCAAAGCTTTCAACTGCGGGGTGAACAACAGGCCGTAAGGCGTTTCGCTAATTGTGATTTTACCAATGTCCTGACCAATTCCCTGGCCGGTCACCAGATTCATTTCGACATCAACCGTTGCCGCCTGGGCAACGCCGCAGGCCATCAACCCCAATGCCGCACACCAATAACGTTTCATCACTCAATCTCCATGCGATAGTTATAGTCCTTAGGGAGTATATACCGAATTGATTTTGTCACAGTTGCAATTAGCCATTAATCAGAACCACCAGTGAGCTGGTTATAATATTTTGTGACCTTCCTCCCGTTACAGCAATTACACCGCACACTACAATCCACCCGATTTATCGCGGCTTATAGCAGCGAGTTGGGGCGAGGAACCTGTTCTCGGCCAATAACCTGATCCGCTTTGTTGCTCCAGATGAAGGCGAAAATGGCGAAATCGCCGCCTATCGTTTGGATAAGTTCTTGTCCGCTATCGGTCAAAAATATGAATTTAGCCAGGGCAAAGTGTTCGTCTTCACCCACCCTTTAATACTGAATGCATTCTTTAACAAACGGTTGCCAGATTCCTCATGGCAGCCAAACCAAGGGATGCAAGTTGTCGCCTTAGCGTATAAAAACGAAACCTTCGGCGTTATGCAGATGAAGTAGTGGCAAAGGCTGGCACAATGCCAGCCTTACCAACTCAACTTATGGTACGTCGTAACCCAGTGCCGCTTTACGAATGCGGAACCACTGCTGGCGGCTCAAGGTCAGCTCTTGCGCCTTCAGGGCCGAACGTACGCGCTCGATCTTGCCGGAGCCGATGATTGGCAGCGGTGCCGAAGGCAGACGCATAACCCAGGCATACACCACCTGCTCAATGGTTTCGGCACCAATTTCTTGTGCCACCGTTTGCAGTTCATCACGTAGCGGCTGGAACTCAGCGTCGCTGAATAGCCGCCCGCCTCCCAGACAAGACCAGGCCATCGGTTTGATACGCAGTTGCTGGCATTGGTCCAAGGTGCCGTCGAGGATCGCTGGCTGATAGATCGGGGAAATTTCGATCTGGTTGGTCACCAGAGAGAACGGCAGACGTGATTGCAATAAGGAAAACTGTGCTGGCGTAAAGTTCGAAACGCCGAAATGGCGCACCTTACCGCTTTTATGCAGCGCCACAAAGGCCTCTGCTACCTCGTCGGCTTCCATCAACGGATCGGGACGATGGATCAACAATAAATCCAGGTAGTCCGTATGCAGGTGCGATAATGACTGCTCTGCGCTGTGCACAATATGTTCGCGATCGGTGATGTAATGCCCAATTGGGTTACCCGGCTTGGCGGTGGTGGCGATGCCGCACTTCGACACCAGTTCCATCCCCTGACGCACCGAAGGCTGTAGCTTGATAGCCTCGCCAAAAGCCTGCTCGCAGGCATAACCACCATAAATATCCGCGTGGTCCGCCGTGGTCACCCCCAACTCAACGTGTTGCTTGATAAACGTCAGCAACTGCTGCGGTGACATGCCCCACTCCATCAAACGCCAGTAGCCGCAAATCATGCGTGAGAACTCGGGCCCAAGTGGTGCCAGCTTAATACGATTCAGCATTGTTAAACCTCATGACAATAGTTAACGCCAGCATACACAAGCGCCCAAGCCGTAGGAAACGCAAAAGTGGCCTTAACGTGCGGCGGATCGAAAAAATGAGCAATAAAGTTAAAACAGCGAGGGCTGCTCTGGCGGGATCTCTTCTGGCTGCTTGCCGGTTCGCAGTGAGCGCAGGTAACGCTGGCGACACAGGCGCAGAACGTCCTTTTTCTGGACATCGTTCATTTGCATCCAGCCAAAGCGCTCCTCGCGGCTGCGCAGGCAACCACGACAATAGCCGCGCTCATCGGCCTGGCAAATACCACGGCACGGGCTTGGGATGTCAAAGAACTCGAGTTGCTGCGCCACACGTCCTCCTGCGTTGTCATGCTAATTGAAGACGTCATCGGGGCCATTGGCAAGTGGCTTTTCCCCATGACGGCGAAAATATTCTCGCAAATAGTGCAGCGCCTGGCGCGTTTTCTCCGGCAGAACCCGCTCCAGAGTCAACGCATGCAGCCGATATGGCGCTGGCCGCCACTGCGGTAACAGGGCGATTAATTCCCCCCGGCGCAGTTCATCACCAATTTCATACAGCGGTTGGCCGGAAATCCCCAAGCCATTGCGGGTAAAGGCCCGGATCACGTTCATGCTACCGCTGACAACCTGCCCCGCCGCCAGGCGTAGTTTGAATGTTTCGCCCGTATGGTGATGCAAATCGAGATGTAACCCGTGACCACTGCCGGTGATCCAGCGGTGTTGCACCAGCTCCTGAGGCGTTTCTGGTACGCCATGCTGGCTAAGATAGCGCGGCGCGGCACAGAGCACCATGGGCCAGGCGGTCAGCGGGTGAGCAATCAGGTTGGTATCTGCCAGTTGCAGATTTACGCGCAGCGAGATATCTACCCGCTGCTCGATCATATCCACCACCTGGTCATCGGCCAGAATACGCAGCGTCAGCTTTGGGTGTGCCAGCAGCAAGGGAGCCAAGGCCTCCGCCAAGGGGCCGCTACCGATCCCGACGGTGGTGGCAATGCGTAGTTCGCCCACCAGCGTATCCCGCAGCTCCGCCAACCGCTGCTCCGCGCGCTGTGCTTCCTGCAACATGGCTTCGCAACCTGGGTAGAAGGCTTCCCCCGCATCGGTTAGTGCCAGCCGGCGAGTGGAGCGATGCAATAACGCCACGCCCAACGACTTTTCTAACGACCTCATATGCTGGCTGACCGCAGAGGGCGTCATCTCTAGTCGACGGGCCGCCGCAACAAAAGACCCCTCGGCCACCACGGTGGCGAATACCGCCATTCGATTCAGTTTATCCATGATTATGAAGTTTTACTTAATCAAGAAAGCATAAATATGGCACTAATCAGCCGCATTGTTAAGGCTTATAGTATTTCTACTGCGCCGCCACTGAGTGGTACGGCAACCCGCTAAAAAACATTTCACAGGAGAGACCTCATGAAAGTCGCCATTATTGGAGCAACCGGTTTTGTTGGCCGTCGCGTAGTGGATGAAGCTTTGGCCCGCGGCCTGCAAGTAACCGCCATCGCCCGTCAGAAAAAAGATCTGCCGGATAATGCCAATCTCACCGTCGCCCTGGGTGACGTGGCCGATGGCCCGTGGTTGGCACAACAGTTAGCTGGACATGATGTCGTGATCAGCGCCTACAACCCTGGTTGGGCTGAGGCGGATCTGTATGAGAAAACCGCTAAAGGTGCCCAACAAATCCTGGCAGCGGTAAAACAATCCGCGGTTAAATGCCTGCTGTACGTTGGCGGTGCCGGTAGCCTGGAAGTGGCTCCGGGAGTTGAGCTGGTTGATACCCCGCAGTTCCCGGAAAATATTCGTCCAGGGGCCCAAGCGGTACGGGATTTACGTAATGCGTTGAAAAAAGAAACCCAGCTGGATTGGACCTACCTTTCCCCTGCCGCGTTGCTGGAACCCGGCAAGCGTACCGGCCAGTTCCGTTTGGGCACGACGCAATTGCTGATGAAGGGTGAAGCTCCGGCCAATATTTCGGTAGAAGACCTCGCGGTTGCCATTATCGATGAGGTTGAAAAACCGCAGTTCATCAAGGCACAGTTTACCGCGGCCTATTAATTATCCGCCAGCGGCTGTAATCGTTGCAGCCGCTCACTACGTCTAAGGTTATCTTAAGTTTCCTCTGGTAAATTTCAGCGCATTACCTAATAGCAGGATCCAGATTTGGCAATGCGCTTACGTCAATCATTACAATGCAACAGCTTGGGTTTTATCCTGGCTTGCGCCCTATTTTTCACAGTTTTCCAGAACCTGCTATTTATTCACCAGGCCTGGTCATATATCAATTTTGATAGCGTACATAGCGTCATTTTTGCGGCGACTATGCCGGTGGTTATTTTCTGTGCCCTGAATATTATCTTCAGCGTATTAACCATTCCGTTCCTGCGTAAACCCCTGGTTATTCTGTTGCTGCTCGGCAGCGCGGCGGCCAACTATTTTATGTTCAGCTATGGTGTGGTGATTGACGGCAATATGATGCAGAACGCCTTCGAGACCAACGCGCAGGAAGCAACGGCGTTGCTCACCCCTCGTATGGGGTTATGGCTGCTATTGCTGGGCATCTTGCCTGCCGTTTTCGTGTGCTTGGTGCGCATCAATAAAACCCGCCCTTGGTGGTACATGATTGGCCTGCGCGCGGCCAACGTGATGCTTTCCGTGGTGGTGATCCTGTTGGTTGCGGCGTTATTCTACAAAGATTACGCCTCGCTGATCCGCAACAATAAAAGCGTGGTGAAAATGCTCACCCCAAGCAATTTTGTGGCTGGCACCATCAAGTACGCTCAACACCGCTATTTCCACCAAAATCTGCCGTTGGTCAAGATTGGTGAAGATGCCCATTTAGGCCCGGTGATCAACAGCCAGGCCAAAAAGACCCTGGTGATCCTGGTGGTCGGCGAAACCGCGCGGGCAGAGAATTTTTCGCTAGGTGGTTACGCACGCGAGACCAATCCCCGCTTGAAGCAGGACGATGTGGTTTATTTCAAAAATGCCAGTTCCTGCGGTACCGAAACGGCTATCTCCGTGCCCTGCATGTTCTCGAACATGCGACGCAGCGATTACGACGCCACCTTGGCCGCTCATCAGGAAGGCATGCTGGACGTGATGGCACATGCCGGAGTCAACCTGCTGTGGCGCGAAAATGACGGCGGTTGTAAGGGGGCCTGCGATCGCATCCCACATATCGACATGACCAGGCTGAAACTTTCACAGTATTGCGATGGCGATGTCTGCATGGATAACGTGCTGCTGCACAAGCTGGACGATTATATCAACGGCCTGAAAGGGGACGGAGTGATCGTACTGCATCAGATGGGGAGCCACGGCCCGGCCTACTATCGCCGCAGTACGCCAGAATTACGTCAGTTCTCACCGACCTGTGACAGCAACCAAATCCAGGACTGTACCCACGAGCAACTGGTGAATACCTACGACAATTCACTACTGTACACCGACGCCATGCTGGACAGCACCATCAAGCTGTTGCAGCAATACAGCAGCAAATTCAATACGGCAATGGTCTATCTTTCCGATCACGGTGAATCGCTCGGGGAGAATGGCATGTACCTGCACGGTACGCCTTATATGTTCGCGCCTTCTCAGCAGACCCAGGTGCCTTTCCTGATGTGGATGTCGGCCGATTATGAACGCAATTTCGGCATCAACCGTCAATGTCTGCAATCTCTGGCGGATACCGAAAAAGTTTCACAGGATAATCTGTTCCACACCCTGTTGGGGATGGTAAACGTGCAGACACGGCAGTATCAGCCTGACCTGGATATTCTGCAGCGCTGTCGCAAGGCTTAACCTTAGCCGCTCCCTCTGGCACAATAGTTATAAACGGACACCGCATGCAGCTAGACGAGCGCTTTTCGGGCGCAGCATGCGGCGCCCCTTAGGTGTGATGGCGTGAGCAGGTCCGCTACAGAGGGCTAAGCAGGCTGCAATGTTTGCCGTATGGGCCGAAATTTTTATCCGTTTTTTTTATCTGCGACTTGACCTAGACCAATCGGTCTATTATTCTCATTTCCATTATGACAAAACAGACGAATTGCAACGGGGATACCCGAGAACATCTGCTCGCTACCGGCGAAACGCTCAGCCTGCGCCTTGGTTTTACCGGCATGGGCCTCAGTGAGTTGCTCGCTACCGCTGGCGTGCCCAAAGGATCGTTCTATCACTATTTTCGCTCGAAGGAAGCTTTTGGCGAAGCGATGTTGCAACGCTATTTTGCCCATTATGACGCTCAAATGCAGGCGCTGTTTGCCGACTCCCGTAGCGATGCGCGTAATCAGTTATTAAGTTATTACGCCCAGGCCATCAGCTTCCACTGCCGTAGTGAGTGCCATAATGCTTGCCTGGCAGTGAAACTCTCCGCAGAGGTCAGCGATCTTTCTGAACCTATGCGCCATGCGTTGGAAGCGGGCACCAGCCGCGTGATCGGTCATCTGCAAGACGCGATCGAACGCGGCATCCGTGAAGGTTCACTGTCTATCACCATGAGCCCGGCGGCCACGGCGGAAACGCTGTACTCGCTGTGGTTGGGCGCATCGTTGCGGGCTAAAATCCGCCACTCGGTCGCCCCACTGACCTGTGCGCTGGAAAGTATCGAATTACTGTTGCGTCCAGCGCAACCATAACCCCCATTTTTTACCCGAAAAACATGTTAGCGAAATTGTTCACCATCACTAGTCGACTGGTCTAATACTATAGGATGCACTATGAAGATTGAAAAATTGTTCTCTCCGCTCAAAGTTGGCCACACCACCCTGCCCAACCGTGTGTTCATGGCTCCGCTGACTCGTCTGCGCAGCATCGAGCCAGGTGACATCCCAACGCCGTTGATGGCGGAATATTATGCGCAGCGTGCCAGCGCTGGCCTGCTGATCACCGAAGCCACCCAGATTTCTTTCCAGGCGAAAGGTTATGCCGGAGCACCCGGTCTGCATACCCCAGAACAAATCGCCGCGTGGAAAAAAATCACCCAGGCAGTACATGACAAACAGGGTCATATCGCTGTGCAGCTTTGGCACGTAGGGCGTATCTCACACTCCAGCTTGCAGCCGGGCCAGCAGGCTCCCGTCGCGCCTTCAGCGATCAATGCCGAAACCCGCACCACGGTACGTGATGAAACCGGTGCCTGGGTTCGTGTGCCAACCTCTACCCCGCGCGCGTTGGAAACCAACGAAATTCCGGGGATCGTCAGCGATTTCCGTCAGGCAGCGGCCAACTCGCGTGAAGCCGGTTTTGACTATATTGAACTGCACGCCGCACATGGTTACCTGCTGCACCAGTTTATGTCTCCGGCATCCAACCAGCGTACCGACCAATACGGTGGCAGCATTGAAAACCGTACCCGTCTGACGCTGGAAGTGGTCGATGCCAGCATTGCCGAAATCGGTGCCGATCGCGTTGGTATCCGTATCTCGCCGTTAGGCCCGTTCAATGGCTTGGACAACGGCGAAGATCAGGAAGACGCGGCGTTGTATCTGATCGAAGAGTTGAACAAGCGCGGTATCGCCTACCTGCATATTTCCGAGCCGGATTGGGCCGGTGGCAAGCCTTACTCAACCGCGTTCCGCGATGCAGTAAGAGCACACTTCCAAGGCGTGATTATTGGCGCGGGTGCCTATACGGCGGAGAAAGCGGAAGAGCTGATCGCCCAAGGCTTTATTGATGCCGTCGCCTTTGGCCGCAGCTATATCGCCAACCCAGATCTGGTGGAGCGCTTTAAACAACAGGCTCCGCTCAACGAGCAGCGTGCCGATTTCTTCTACGGCGGTGGTGCCGAGGGTTATACCGACTACCCGACCCTGTAAGTGAATTAAATTGACTTTGCACTCAGCTAATTAGGTGCGCTAAATACCGCGACACCTCAGGTTGAGGTGGGTGGGAGCCATACAGGTTAGCCGACCGTTGAGCGCATGGACGCGCGATACGAGCCTCCATGGATGGATCCACGGCGTGTCGGCGTTCTGTCTGGCCCCCGCCTGCCGTACTATTATCCGCAGCCATATTTATTTGTGACAACGTCACCTATACCATCACCTACCACATGCGTTGAATTGCCTTATGCGACAAGGCTATACTGTCTGACGCTGTTCAAGTCACCTGCCGTCAGCCGCGGCATATCCAATCAGAGGAAATTATGCGCTTACTCCATACCATGCTCCGTGTCGGCGATCTGCAACGCTCCATCGACTTCTATACCAAGGTATTAGGCATGCGCTTACTGCGTACCAGCGAAAACACCGAGTACAAATACTCGCTGGCCTTCGTGGGTTATAGCGATGAAAGCGAAGGCTCGGTCATCGAACTGACCTATAACTGGGGCGTCGACAGCTACGAGATGGGCTCCGCTTTTGGTCATCTGGCGCTGGGCGTCGATGATGTAGCCGCTACCTGCGACAACATCCGTCAGGCCGGTGGCAAAGTCACCCGCGAAGCCGGCCCAGTCAAGGGCGGTACCACCGTGATTGCCTTCGTCGAAGATCCGGACGGCTACAAGATCGAACTGATCGAGAACAAGCACGCAGGTCACGGCCTCGGTAACTGAGGTTTCTCCAGGGCGCTCCATGCGCCCTGCTTTCTATCTCCGCTGCACCAAGACAAGAAATTTGTCATAATGCGCGCTGAATTCGCTAAAGATAAGAAACTGATGGCCGAAAAAAGTGATCTTAACGCCCTGAGTGGCCGTTTCCGTGGGTTTTATCCCGTTGTTATTGATGTGGAAACCGCCGGGTTTCATGCTCAGACCGATGCGCTGCTAGAGATTGCCGCCGTCACGCTGAAAATGGATGAAAATGGCTGGTTACAGCAAGATGAAACGCTGCATTTTCATGTAGAGCCGTTTGAAGGGGCAAACCTGCAACCGGAAGCGCTGGCCTTCAACGGTATCGATCCACATAATCCACTGCGTGGCGCAGTGAGTGAATATGATGCGCTGCATGCGATTTTCAAAGCCGTGCGTAAAGGCATTAAGGATCAGGGCTGTAACCGGGCAATCATCGTGGCGCATAATGCCAACTTTGATCACAGTTTCCTGATGGCCGCCGCCGAGCGTGCCAGCCTGAAGCGCAACCCGTTCCACCCGTTCGCCACCTTTGATACCGCAGCGCTTAGCGGGCTGGTATTGGGGCAGACGGTGCTGGCTAAAGCCTGTATTGCCGCCGGCATGCCGTTTGATAGCAGCCAGGCGCACTCAGCACTTTATGATACTCAGCAAACCGCCCAGCTATTCTGTGAACTGGTCAATCGCTGGAAACGTCTCGGTGGCTGGCCGATTGCCAACGTTGAATCGCAATAGCTTGCTGGCAAACTGACAGACATAAAAAAATCGGGCGGCACTGATAAAGGTGCCGCCCGATTTTATCTGGTAAACCCCTAGGCCATTAAGGCTGTTGGTCTTCCTGATCTTTATATTTCTCGGCCGTTTCTTTGATCAACGGCTGCAGTTCACCACGCTGGTACATCTCGATGATGATATCGCAGCCGCCAACCAGTTCACCATCGACCCACAGCTGTGGGAAGGTTGGCCAGTTGGCGTATTTTGGCAGCTCGGCGCGAATATCCGGGTTTTGCAGAATATCAACATAGGCAAAGCGTTCGCCACAGGCAGAAAGCGCCTGCACGGCCTGAGCAGAGAAACCGCAGCTTGGCAATTTCGGTGAGCCCTTCATATACAGCAGGATCGGGTTAGCAGAAATTTGCTGCTGAATTTTTTCAATCGTCGTCATTATTGCTTCCTCAAGCCACATCATGGCTACAACATGCATCACATTGTCTATTGTAGCGGCAGGACCGGTGCCAAGAAAACGCCATCTTTTGCAGGGACATTCTCTGATTGCCTCAGCAAACGCTGCGGTCACACCGAGCTGGTTAAAACATGGCCCCAGAATAACATTTTTAACCCGGACGTTTCACTATTATATTTGTGCAGCCCAATGCCGCGAGCAATAAGCCAACCGCATGATCCATGTCGCTTTTTTAGCCACTAGACGCTTGATTTTGCAACAATAAAAATGCCATTAACGTTTTCTCACAATATGAATTAGTATTTATGAGATCCACGCTGTTTTATAGGGTGAATTTCGGGAATACTGTGACTCATTCGATTTCTGTTTCGGAGCCAAGGTTGGTAACGTCGATATGCGGTTAATTATTACACTTTTTGTGCTGCTATTTACGCAGCTCTTCTTCAATTTGGCGCACGCTGCGCCACAGGCACGTGTTTCTGCCGAGCAGCGCAAGAGTCACGTTAATGAAGCCCGGCCAGACGACCGCAAAAAAAAGAAAGCGGAGAAAGCCAATAAAAAAGTGAAGGCAGCCACCCCTCCGAAAACGCTAAAAAACAAACAAGCAACCTTAAAGAACGCAAAAAAAACCACCAGCGTTAAAACCAAAAACCAGGTAACCAAAACGGCCAAGGTCAAAGTCACCCCGCCTAAGAAAGGCTATAAAAAAGGTTATGGTCGCCATCGTGAGGAAGGCAAGGCCACAGCAAAATTGGCTGGCCACGAAAAGCCTCTGAAACTTTCTGCCGCCCACAAAAAACGCTATCAGCACGCCAAGCAGACCGCAATGGCCAAGCTGATGGGGCAAATGGGTAAACCCTACCGTTGGGGTGGATCTTCACCCGGTACGGGCTTCGACTGTAGTGGGCTGATTTATTACGCGTACAAAGACGTTGTCAAAATCAAAATGCCGCGTACCGCCAACGAAATGTACCACCTCCGAGATGCTGCGCCGATCAAGCGCAATGAGCTTGAGATGGGCGATCTGGTGTTCTTCCGTATCAATAACCGTGGCACAGCCGATCACGTTGGTGTCTATCTTGGTAACGGCAAGTTCATCCAGTCACCGCGTACCGGTGAAGAAATTCGTATCAGTCAGTTGGATAATGACTATTGGCAGAACCATTATATTGGCGCCCGCCGCGTAGTGACCCCAACCACCATTCGTTGACTTGGCACGGCTGAGCCTAATGCTCAGCCGCGCACTCCTCTCCCAAAAAAACAAAAAGCCGCTGCGACTTCAATCAATCAGTCACTTGGCACACTTTGGATGTTCTTTTCGCTCGGAAAGTTGTTAAGATTAATAACCATAACAAAAGTGGTGCAATCGCGTTTTTTCGCCCTCGGCCACCAAGGCCCACAGTGTCGGAGAGACGTATTGTCTATAAAAGGAGAAAGCAATGTCGTTTGAATTACCTGCATTACCATATGAGAAAAACGCTCTCGAACCGCACATTTCCGCAGAAACGCTGGAATACCACTATGGCAAGCACCATAACACCTACGTGGTTAACCTGAACAACCTGGTGAAAGGCAGCGAGTTCGAAGGCAAATCCCTGGTCGAGATCGTCAAGACCTCCACCGGTGGGGTGTTCAACAACGCCGCTCAAGTCTGGAACCACACCTTCTATTGGCACTGCTTGTCACCGCAAGGTGGTGGCGAACCAACAGGCGCAGTGGCGGAGGCCATCAATAAGTCATTCGGCTCTTTCGCCGCCTTCAAAGAGCAGTTCACCGATGCCGCCGTGAAAAACTTCGGCGCTGGCTGGACCTGGCTGGTGAAAAAAGCGGACGGCAGTCTGGCAATCGTCAGCACCTCGAACGCGGCAACCCCGCTGACTGGCGCAGACGTTCCGCTATTGACCGTTGACGTGTGGGAACATGCTTACTATATCGACTACCGCAATGCGCGGCCAAAGTACCTGGAAAACTTCTGGGCGTTGGTGAACTGGGCGTTCGTGGCAGAAAACCTGGCTTAACGGCAGGTGGCTAGCTAATAAATAAGGCGCAGCATCAAGCTGCGCCTTTGTTTTTCTGCTGCGGCTCAGTTCAATGCGGCAATAAAACTGAAAGCAATAATCATTGCCAAAGCACCCACGGTGGTGAGTAATGACATCTTCAAATTGGTATCCATATACAACTCCCTCTCAGATTGGCTTTTCCAGAGCATAAGCCACACAGTTTATACGTCAAATCATTTTCCCACAGTCCGTGATTAAAATCTTGTTTTGATTTCCCCACTGATAATTACCGATTAGCTCTTCCACTTTTCTTCAATATGCGACAAAATCCGCAGTTCACAACTGCGTACCGATAAACTGCCCCTCCCTGTTCAAGCGATTTACGACTTCAGCACTAAAAACTCAGTTTTCGCTTATCTGGGGAAGGATCTACGCAGGCAAACGATTAACATCATACTTACATGCTGTAACATGTGGGTTTAGGAGTCATTTTTTACATGGCAACGATTAAAGATGTGGCCAAACGCGCTGGCGTTTCTACCACTACCGTTTCGCACGTTATCAATAAAACGCGTTTCGTCGCCGAAGATACCAAAACGGCCGTTTGGGCCGCTATCAAAGAGCTGCACTATTCACCCAGCGCCGTGGCCCGCAGCCTCAAGGTCAACCATACTAAATCGATCGGTTTGCTCGCCACCTCGAGCGAGGCCCCCTATTTTGCCGAAGTGATCGAAGCGGTAGAAAACAGCTGCTACAGCAAAGGCTATACCCTGATCTTGTGTAACTCGCACAATAATCTGGATAAACAGCAAGCCTATCTGGCGATGTTGGCGCAAAAACGTGTCGATGGCCTGCTGGTGATGTGCTCAGAGTATCCAGATCAGCTACTGGGCATGCTGGAAGATTACCGTAATATTCCCATGGTGGTGATGGATTGGGGTACCGCGCGCGGAGACTTCACCGATACCATTATCGACAATGCCTTCGAGGGCGGCTACCTGGCAGGCCGCTACCTGATCGAGCGTGGCCACCGGGACATCGGTGCCATTCCGGGTCAACTGGCACGTAATACTGGTGGGGGTCGCCATCAGGGCTTTCTGAAGGCCATGAAGGAAGCCAACATCGAAGTGCGCGAAGAATGGGTCGTGCAGGGGGATTTCGAGCCCGAATCTGGCTACAAAGCCATGCATCAGATCCTGTCGCAAAAGCATCGCCCCACCGCCGTTTTCTGTGGCGGTGATATTATGGCCATGGGGGCGATCTGCGCCGCCGATGAGCTGGGGTTGCGTGTACCACAGGATATCTCAGTCATTGGCTACGACAACGTGCGTAATGCCCGCTACTTCACCCCAGCGCTGACCACCATTCACCAGCCGAAAGAGCGCCTGGGTGAGATGGCCTTTACCATGCTGTTGGATCGCATCATCAGCAAGCGTGAAGAGTCGCAGGTGATTGAAGTACATCCAAAACTTATCGAGCGCCGCTCAGTTGCCGATGGTCCTTTTGTCGATTACCGCCGTTAACTCATGTTGGGGCGCATGTGAACTGCCCCCGGATCCTCTTCACTGAGCCATTCCTGATTGAGCGTTTCGCTATCGCCCAGATAATCCAACAGCCAGGCCATGGCCGGCGACTGGGCGTTTTGCTGCCAGGTCAGGCAGCAGGCGCTGGGTGGGAAAGGCTCATGCAGTGGCAACACCACCAGTTCGCCACTTTGTACCAACGGCAATACCCGATGCGCGGGCACCATGCCCACACACAGCCCGGCACGCAAACAATCTACCGCCGAAACCCAGTCCGGCACGGTCAGCCGCCGCTGGTTGTCCAGCGACCAGGTCACCCGCTTGGGTAAATTGCGCGAAGTATCCTCCAACAGCAACGAGGGATAAGGCCGTAGCTGATCGTCGCGCAGTTTTCCTTGCATGGCAGCCAGCGGATGCTTGGCATGGACTACGCAGAGCCAATTCATAAAGCCCATATCGCGAAAGGCAAAACCACCGCCCACTGGCACCGCCCGCGTTGCGCCGATGGCCATCTCAGCGCGACCATCGACCAGCGCATCCCATACGCCGTTAAATACTTCAGGCTGCACCATCAGTTCCACATCGGGGAAATGGCGATAAAAATCCAGCACCAATTGGCGGCTGCGCTGGGGTTTGACGATCAGATCGACCGCAATCCGCAATTGCCCGCGCCAACCGTTGGCCACTTGCTGACACTGTCGTCGGGTATCAAGCATTTTTTTGATAACAACCCGCGCTTCTTTAATAAACAGCGCCCCCGCAGGCGTCAGTTCCACATCCCGGTGACGGCGTTCAAACAGTGGCACCGCCAGCCATTGCTCCAATTGGCGCACCGTATAGCTCACCGCAGAAGGAACACGGTGCAGCTCCTGTGCCGCCGCGCTGAAACTGCCGGTCCGTGCTACCGCATCTACCACATCGAGTGAATATTCAGACCACATAAGCTTGCCTTCAAATTTTTTAACAGCACCTTGCAAATATTACCGTTTCACAAGCAGAGATCCAGCCGTATACACTTGCCGGCGCTTCAAAACCTGCGACAGCATAATTTTAACGAGAAATAGCAATGCGAAATTTTGGATTTATGTTCTACCTGGCTGGCCTGAGTATGTTGGGCTATCTGGCTACCGATATGTACCTGCCCGCCTTTGGGGCAATGCAGCAGGATCTGCAAATCTCCGCTGGGGCGATCAGCGCCAGCCTGAGCATCTTCCTGGCGGGCTTTGCCTTCGCCCAGTTGCTGTGGGGGCCGCTGTCTGACCGTATTGGCCGTAAGCCCGTGTTATTGATTGGCCTTGCGCTGTTCGCCTTCGGCTGTCTCGGTATGCTGTGGGTCGAGAACGTGGCACAACTGTGGTCACTGCGCTTTATTCAAGCCATTGGCGTGTGTTCCGCCGCCGTCACCTGGCAGGCGATCGTGGTCGATCGCTACCGCGATGGCAAAGCCAACCGCGTTTTCGCTTCCATTATGCCACTGGTCGCCCTCTCTCCAGCGTTGGCCCCGCTGCTGGGTGCCTGGTTGCTCAACCATATGGGCTGGCGGGCCATCTTCGCCGTGCTGCTGGGGATTACCGCCCTGCTGCTGATCCCCACTTTACTGCTGAAAGACCGCAGCAGACTGGTACCTTCCGCCGATAAGAAGCCAAGACTTGGCTTTATGCAGATTTTGAAATCCCCGGCATTCAGCGGCAACGTGATGGTTTTTGCCGCCTGTTCTGCCGGCTTCTTCGCCTGGCTGACGGGTTCACCCTTTATCCTCGGCGATATGGGGTATAGCCCAAACGATATTGGTTTGAGCTATGTGCCGCAAACACTGGCTTTCTTATTAGGGGGTTACAGCTGCCGTAGCGCGTTAAATCGCATTTCTGGCAAAACCTTGCTGCCGTGGTTGCTGTTAGCTTATGGCGTTAGCATGGTGGCGTTGTATCTGATTGCCACGTTGAGCGAACCAACGTTGACCACGCTGTTGATACCGTTCTGCTTTATGGCGTTAGTAAACGGTGCCAGCTATCCTATTCTAGTGGCCAATGCATTGATGCCCTTCCCCAACAACAGTGGCAAAGCCGCTGCGCTGCAAAATACGTTGCAGTTGGGGTTATGCTTTATCGCCAGCCTGTTGGTTTCGGCATTTATCGCCCAACCGCTGTTAGCCACGGCTAGCGTAATGGTTGCTACCGTATTTTTAGCAGCCTTGGGCTATCTGATCCAACGTGGGAAAGGAACGGATGATACGCAGGTAACACGGCAGGAGCATGCCGACTCCGTCTCATAATTCTCCTTGTAAATAGTCACTTAATGAAAATTCTTGCCGAGCGCGATTTGCAGTTGAGTCTACGCCTCGGCAAGCCTATACTCAAAACGACCTTTTAGAATAACAGTTATACTAAGCTCTTATTGCAGCAACTGCTGCGTACGTGGATGGCATCACACTTTATTTAAGGTAGCATTTACCCGCGTTCTTTGACGCAGGGAGTCTCTTAAATTTCCTCTGTTCCAGTCGGATATCAGACACCACGGTGAAATTTTACCGTAGGTATACGTATGCCCCTGTAGAAATTGTCTACGCTAAATTCTGCAGGATCATAAGTCAGAAGAAGGTGATGGAGAAGCTATGAGTTCATCGTGTATAGAAGATCTGAGCATCCAGGATAACCATTGGTATCGTATCGCTCATGAAATGCTTAGCATGGCCGGTATTGAAATCAATGGTTCACGCCCTTTCGATATTCAGATCAATAATCCCAATTTCTTTAAACGCGTACTGCAAGACGGCTCCCTGGGGCTGGGTGAAAGCTATATGGACGGTTGGTGGGAGTGCGAACGGCTGGACATATTTTTTCAGCGGGTTGTCGCAGCTGGCCTGGAAAAGAAACTGCCACACCACCTGAAGGATATCTTGCGTATTGCCGCCGCTCGCCTGACCAATTTGCAATCCCAAAAACGTGCCTGGATCGTTGGTAAAGAGCATTACGATCTGGGTAACGATTTGTTTACCCAGATGCTGGATCCCTACATGCAATATTCCTGTGGCTATTGGCAACAGGCCACTACGTTGGAAGAAGCACAAGAAGCCAAACTTCGGTTGATTTGCGAAAAACTGCACCTGCAGCCCGGCATGCGGGTATTGGACATCGGTTGTGGTTGGGGCGGCCTGTCTGCTTATGCGGCCAGGCACTACGGCGTTTCCATGGTGGGGGTCACCATCTCCGCCGAACAGCAGAAAATGGCGCAAGAACGCTGTGCCGGGCTGGACGTAGAAATTCTGCTGCAGGATTACCGCGATCTCTACCAGCAGTTTGACCGCATCGTCTCGGTTGGCATGTTCGAACACGTTGGGCCGAAGAACTACCGCACCTATTTCGAGGTGGTGGAACGTAATTTAAAACCCGATGGCATTTTCCTGTTGCATACCATTGGCTCTAACGAAACCGATATGAACGTTGATCCGTGGATCAATAAATATATCTTCCCCAACGGTTGCCTGCCGTCAGTGAAGCATATTGCCCAGGCCAGCGAAGGCCGTTTCGTCATGGAAGATTGGCATAATATCGGCGCAGATTACGATCGTACTCTGATGGCCTGGTATGAACGCTTCAAACAGAGCTGGCCACAGCTGGCATCGCGCTATTCCGAACGTTTCGAAAGGATGTTCAGTTATTACCTTAATGCCTGTGCCGGGGCGTTCCGCGCTCGCGATATTCAACTTTGGCAGGTGGTATTCAGCCCTAAAGGCGTCGAAGGTGGCCTGCGAGTTCCCCGCTAAAATCCTTTACCCCAACCCACAGGGTTGGGGTAAAGGATAATCAACCGCAATAAACGCGAATGATTTTGTCTTCACTGTCACCCAGGAAGTTCAAGCGCTTTAGATTGAAGTCCATGGTTACCATAGAGTTATAAGGAATAGTCCGTACCTGCTGAGGAATATTGACCCCATCCAACGCAGACAGCGGTTTACCCACATAATTCTGATACTGCGCCGCACCACAGGTATCGTCTTCAGCCTCGGCAGACTGTGAGTTCGCCTGTTCCGGGGAGCTTGAACAGGCGGTCAGCGCCAACAGCGCCGCTAACATCATCGTTTTTCTATAAAACTTCACGTTTGGCTCCTATATAGGGTTATCGGTACAGGGTTCTCAGGCTTTGGGTACTGGCGGCTTGGTAACAGCTAACGCAGCCTCACGATTAGCCAACACGCGCTCGACGGTATCCACCACCGCCTGAGTTTGCGGATCGATTTCTATATTGACCTTATCGCCCAGGCGCTTTTTACCTAGCGTGGTGCGCTCAAGGGTTTCCGGGATCAAATGCACACAGAAACGGTTATTGACCACCTCACCTATGGTCAGGCTAATGCCGTCGATGCCGATAAAACCCTTATGCAGCACATATTTCATCAAATCGATATTCGGCATACGCAGCCAGATCTGGCGATTATTTTCCGAGGTATAGATCTTGGTGACTTCCGCAGTACAGATAATATGCCCGGACATCAGGTGCCCGCCGATTTCATCGTTAAACTTGGCTGCTCTTTCCAGATTGACTACATCACCCAGTTTAAGATCGCCAAGATTGGTCAACCGCAGGGTCTCTTTGATCAGGTCAAAGCTGACGCGATTGCCTGCAATCTCCGTGACGGTCAGGCAGCAGCCGTTGTGGGCTACCGAGGCCCCCAGCTCCAGCCCTGGTAACAACTCATCAGGCATTTCAACAACGTGGGTACGGAAGTTGGGTTTTTCATCAACGGCAACCAGCGGGGCGGTGCCTTGTACGATACCGGTAAACATGTTGGCCTCTTCTTTATGACTATGTTCAACGCGCTGTAAGCAGTTTGCCCCAGTTACGGCAGAAAACCAAACGCACAACGGCAAAAAAGCGGTGCCTGCCTAGTTTATGCCCTGGGGGTTAACAGCACTTTAGTTACAAGACGACGAGTATAACTATTTCTTTACAACCTTTGCTTAACCCCGACTAGCAGGTACAATCTTTTCGGCATATTCCGCAGTTTTTAGTTGTTGCTGATGCAGCAACACCCCTTCCCCATAAATAATTAGAAAGGTGTATACGTGCAGAAGTACTTTATTGAGGCGCGTAGTTTATTGGCCCTCGCAATTCCGGTCATCATCGCGCAAATATCCCAAACCGCAATGGGCGTGGTCGATACCATCATGGCTGGCTCTTATAGCGCCACGGATATGGCCGCCGTTGCCGTCGGGACCTCTATCTGGCTGCCGACCATCCTGTTCGGCCACGGTTTACTGTTGGCCTTGACCCCGGTAATCGCCCAGCTCAACGGCGCGGGCCGCCGCGATCGTATCGCGTATCAGGTGCGCCAGGGCTTTTGGCTGGCATCTGGGGTTTCACTACTGATTATCGCCGTGATTTATAACAGCCAGTTGGTGATCGACATGATGCACAACATCGATCCGCTGCTGGCTGAAAAAGCCGTTGGTTTCCTCCATGCCATTATGTGGGGAGCACCCGGCTATTTGTTCTTCCAGGTCGTCCGTGGCCAATGTGAAGGCCTATCCAAAACCAAGCCCGGCATGGTAATCGGCTTTTTGGGTCTGTTGATCAACATCCCGATCAACTACATATTGATTTTCGGCAAGTTTGGCATGCCGGAAATGGGCGGCGTCGGTTGTGGTGTCGCTACCGCCAGCGTGTATTGGATGATGTTCCTGATGATGCGCTGGTATGCCAAACGTGCGTCCTCGCTGCGGGATATCAAGCTGGAGGAAGGTGCACATCGTGGTCCGGACTGGCAGGCGTTAAAACGCCTGATCGGCATTGGCCTACCAGTTGCCCTGGCCTTGTTCTTTGAAGTGACGCTGTTTGCCGTGGTGGCATTACTGGTTTCACCGCTGGGTATCGTCGCGGTTGCCGGACACCAGATTGCCCTGAACTTCAGTTCACTGATGTTTGTACTGCCGCTATCGCTCGGCGTTGGGGCCACCATTCGCGTGGGACACCGTCTGGGCGAAGGATCGGTAGAGGGCGCTCGGATTGCCGCCTATGCGGCGATTGCCGTCGGCATCGCCATGGCCAGCTGCTCGGCGTTGTTCACCGCCGCGTTCCGCGAGTCTATCGCCCTGCTGTATAATGATAACCCTGCGGTCGTGACCATGGCCTCCCATCTGATGCTGCTGGCGGCGATTTACCAGATATCCGACTCCATCCAGGTTATCGGTAGCGGTATTCTGCGGGGCTATAAAGATACCAGGGCGATCTTCTACATCACCTTTGTGGCCTATTGGGTTCTCGGATTGCCAAGCGGCTACCTGCTGGCGCTGACGGACTACATCGTGCCGGCAATGGGGCCAAGCGGATTCTGGTTCGGCTTTATTATCGGTCTGACCTTTGCCGCCATCATGATGGTATTGCGGATGCGTTGGTTACAGCGCCAGCCTCCGGCGTTGATTTTGCAGCGTTCCACTCGTTAATAGCGTTCGCCGGTTTGTCTCAGGCAAACCGGCGAGTTCCTCGCCAGCCATTGCAGAAAAAACCACCTTACTGCACATAAGCTCAGCAATCGCGTGAAATACCAAATAAAATTGCGTTTTTCCCCTTGCCAGCGGCCGGGTTGCTCGTTAATATTCGTCCCCGCTGTCAGCCATGACAGAGAGGAAAAAGATGCGTCTGTAGCTCAGTTGGTTAGAGCACCACCTTGACATGGTGGGGGTCGATGGTTCGAGTCCATTCAGACGCACCAAATTCCTGAAAGTAGCCCAGTGCGTCCGTAGCTCAGTTGGTTAGAGCACCACCTTGACATGGTGGGGGTCGATGGTTCGAGTCCATTCGGACGCACCACTTCTTGTTTCGCTTCCCAGTATTATCTCTCGCCTAACGGTAACCCAATTTAACAGTAATACCGGACAGAGCGTCGGCCCGTCGCGTATCATCAGCGCAGTATCCTGATGGAGGTAATTTTGATGTCGGTTTTTAAATCACAGCTGCCGTTCGAACAACTCGACAATGGCCTCGCCCGCCGCCAAGGGCTAATGAGCGATGGGAGCACCGCCTGGGAAGTCAAATTTGCCGCAGGCACCTTCGACCAACTGCAAAAACGCCCCTATCCCCAGCAAATCCGCATCCTTTCTGGGATCTTCGAGTTCACCGTCGGCAGCGATGTGCATACTCTGATAGCCCAGGAAACGTTGGCGATCCCTGCCGCTACCGTATTTGGCTGTTTCTGTCTGGATGACGGAGTCCTGCTGGAAATCCAGCAAAACGTTTGAAAATGTGAAGTCCGTCACTTTATTTTTCGAAAACATAATCCGTTACAGTAATGCTATTTGCGCAACAAACCCGCTGGCAGGCGGCTTATTTGCGCCACATTTGCTAGCTTTATGTACAAAACTGCCCGCAACTGCGGTTTTTTGTTTTGTTTCCAGCCGCATAGCCTTATAATGCGCAACGTCTTTCAGTTGAATGGTTTCAGCCCTTGATCTGCGAAAACGCAATTACAACCAATTCTCATCCTCGCTTTTTGCGCAGCCTACCCACACCTGGGCATCGGCCGAATTTTTCCACCCCATTTCGACCAAGGTCACCTATCCTTAACTATGTTTTGCATTGCCAGGCACAACCCAAATCCCTTACCGATGGCCTAGCCGCCGGTACCGTTAGTTTTATTATCCATCACAACTTGCAGAAAAAATCGTCATGAAAAAGACCAAAATTGTTTGTACTATCGGCCCGAAAACCGAGTCGGAAGAAATGCTGACCAGCCTGCTGAACGCGGGCATGAACGTAATGCGCCTTAACTTCTCCCACGGCGATTATGAAGAACACGGTAACCGCATCAAGAACATGCGTGCGGTCATTGCCAAAACCGGTATAAACGCCGGTATCCTGCTCGATACCAAAGGCCCGGAAATCCGTACCATGAAGCTGGAAGGCGGCGTTGATGCAGCCCTGGTTGCAGGCCAGACCTTCACCTTCACCACCGACCAGAGCGTTATCGGTAACAAAGAGCGCGTTGCGGTGACCTACCCTGGCTTTGCTGCCGACCTGAAAATTGGCAACACCGTACTGGTGGATGATGGCCTGATCGGTATGGAAGTGACTGCGGTTACCGAAAGCGAAGTGATCTGTAAGGTACTGAACAGCGGCGATCTGGGCGAAAACAAAGGCGTTAACCTGCCAGGTGTTTCCATTCAGCTGCCAGCGCTGGCCGAAAAAGACAAACGTGACCTGATCTTCGGTTGTGAGCAAGGCGTAGACTTCGTTGCGGCTTCCTTTATCCGTAAGCGTTCCGACGTGCTGGAAATCCGTGAGCACCTGAAGGCTCATGGCGGCGAAAACATTCAGATCATCTCCAAGATCGAAAACCAGGAAGGCCTGAACAACTTCGACGAGATCCTCGAAGCATCTGACGGCATCATGGTTGCCCGTGGCGATCTGGGTGTTGAAATCCCGGTAGAAGAAGTGATCTTCGCGCAGAAGATGATGATCGAGAAGTGTAACCGCGCACGCAAAGTGGTTATCACCGCTACCCAGATGCTGGATTCTATGATCAAGAACCCGCGCCCTACCCGTGCAGAAGCTGGTGACGTTGCCAACGCCATCCTGGACGGTACCGATGCGGTGATGCTGTCTGGTGAAAGCGCCAAGGGTAAATACCCGCTGGAAGCCGTCACCATCATGGCAACCATCTGCGAACGTACCGACCGCGTGATGCCTAGCCGTATCGACACCCTGAACGACAACCGTAAACTGCGTATTACTGAAGCGGTGTGCCGCGGTGCGGTAGAAACTGCCGAAAAACTGGACGCACCACTGATCGTGGTGGCTACCAGCGGCGGCAAGTCGGCCAAATCCGTGCGTAAGTACTTCCCTAACGCCGTGATCCTGGCGCTGACGACTAACGAAGTCACTGCTCGTCAGTTGATCCTGAGCAAAGGTATCACCACTCAGATGGTCAAAGAAATCGCTTCTACCGACGACTTCTACCGCATTGGTAAAGAAGTTGCTTTGGCGAGCGGCCTGGCACAGAAAGGCGACGTCGTGGTGATGGTTTCTGGTGCTCTGGTACCAAGCGGCACCACCAATACTGCCTCGGTTCACGTGCTGTAATAATAAACGTGACAACAAATCTGTGACCCAAACGCCGCTAAGCGGCGTTTTTTTTATCTGCAATACCGCACTTTCAGAAAAACGCAACCATTAAAGCGGTTTATTTCGCCAATTTCATTTGAGAGTTGTCCCATAGAATCAGGCTGTTTTCCTTCGATTTTTTAACTATTTTGCAAAACAAGATGCAAGTTTGAGCGAACGATCAAAATAAAGGGCCTTAATACAAAAAATTTATTCTCTTTCGAAAAAAGTTTGTGTAATACTTGTAACGCTACATGGAGATTAACTCAATCTAGAGGGTGTTATAATGAATCGTACTAAACTGGTACTGGGCGCGGTAATCCTGGCTTCTACTATGCTGGCTGGCTGCTCAAGCAACGCTAAAATCGATCAACTGTCTTCTGACGTTCAGACTCTGAACGCTAAAGTTGATCAGCTGAGCAACGACGTGAACGCAATCCGTTCTGACGTTCAAGCAGCTAAAGACGACGCAGCGCGCGCTAACCAGCGTCTGGACAACCAAGCACACGCTTACAAAAAGTAAGTTAGCTTCGGTTATTGAAAACGGTGCACATTGTGCACCGTTTTTTTTTGCCTCTCATTAGCCCCCCTTACAGGCAAAAAAAAGCCCGGCTCAACGCCAGGCTTCAGATTGGTGACGCAAGGGGTATACCACGCCCTTACACAATGCAGGAACTCAGTTCACCGAGCTAATCGGTGCACCAGACTCGCCAGAGGTGTCAGCTCCCTCACCAGGAAGCGCTGTAGGCGGCGTAGCGACCTCAGAAGGCTCTTGCCCTACACTGACCAGCACCGGCATACCTGAACGCCGTACGATGGCGCTGTCGAGCATTGCCTTATCGGTTTGTGGATCGGCAGCAAAGGCTTTCTGATTTTTAGAAAGCGTGATAGGCATGGTCTGGGGATCGTCACTGGCCACTCTAGACAATGGCTGATGTACTTCTACATAGCGTTTGCCGTCTGGCTCCACGGAGACCTTCACCGGTTCATTGACGATTTGCACTCTGGTGCCTTGTGGCACCTGGTTGAACAACGCCTCGATATCGTCCGGGCGCAGGCGGATACAGCCCGAGCTCACGCGCATCCCGATACCAAAGTTGGCATTGGTGCCGTGGATCAGGTATTCACCGTGCCCCATGGCCAGACGCATGGCAAACAGCCCCATCGGATTCTCTGGCCCAGCCGGTATTACCGCAGGCAGAGTCACACCCTGTGACTGGTAGCGCTTGCGGATGTTGGCGGTGGGTGTCCAGGTTGGATTCGGGATCTTCTGGCTGACCGAGGTCACCTTCAACGGTGTATTCATACCGGTCTGGCCAATACCGATCGGATAGACAATCACCTTATCTTCCCCTTTCGGGTAATAGTACAAGCGCAGTTCTGCCAGGTTGACCACAATTCCTTCACGTGGGGTATCCGGCAGCAGCATCTGTGTCGGGATCGTCAGCGCCGACCCCGGTTTAGGCAGATAGGGATCGGTCCCCGGGTTAGCTTCCAGCATGCCCAACAGCCCAATCTTGTAGTCAGCCGCAATGGCTTCCAGCGAACGGCCATCGTTTGGCACGTTGTAAATCGTATTCTCACCAATCAGACGGCTGCCTGGCGGCGGCAATGGGTATTCGTTCGCACTGGCGACCTGGGTGCCGGTCAGTACGGTGGCGAATAACACGCCCATTAGAGTCAACGCACGTTTCATTCTTATCCCTATTGATTTTACGGTTCATTGCAAGGCTAGCGGTCGCTGGCCAGCAGGTAAATAAGATAAATGCTCGTTCGATATTAGCAAGAACCGAGTCAAAGGCAATAAATTGTAAAAAATCAACATGTTATAACGTAATCAAACACAGGAATTGTCAATGCATCGTCAACGAGTAACTGACTGAAATAGCTATGATTTGCGGAAAACAGGCGGAGCTTGGCAGGAATTGTAAAGGCTCATTGACATAACCTGTCATCAATAAGCCTTGGGTGCACGGTCAGGCGAGCTGGGCCGCTTTACTGCGAATAGCGCGGATCATCGCTTCCAAACCTTGAGAACGGGAAGGCGTCAGATGTTGGCTCAAGGCCAGTTCGCCGAAGAATGGACGTACATCCAGATCGAGAATTTGCTGCGGCGTAAGCTGGTGATAAACAATAAACACCACCGCCAGCAACCCCTTGACGATGGCGGCATCGCTATCACCATGAAACTCAACACGCCCTTGCGCATTGTTGCTCATCACGATCCAGACCTGGCTTTGACAGCCAGAAATCAGGTTGGCCGCCTGCCGCTCGCGTTCATCCAGCGCTGGCAACTGGCTTCCCAGCTCGATTACGTACAGGTACTTCTCTTCCCAGTTCAGGCAGCGGGAAAAATTACGCACTAATTTATCTTTGTCCGGCAAATGCGCCATATTGCTCCCTTTAATGATTAGCCTAACAAGCTATGGATGCGCTGCAAACCGGCAACCAGGCGATCCACTTCCTGGCGGGTATTGTACAACGCCAGTGAGGCACGGCACATACTTGGCACCCGGTAGAACTCCATCAGCGGCATGGCGCAGTGGTGCCCAGTGCGGATCGCAATGCCATATTGATCCAGGAAACTGCCCACGTCGTAGGCATGATGTTCACCCAGGTTAAAGGCAATCACTCCGGCACGCTGTGCGGGGCCATAGATCTTCAGCGTTGGCACTTGCTGCAATCCATCCAATGCGTAGCGCATTAAAGACTGCTCGTAATCGTGGATGTTTTCCAGCCCCAGAGCCTCGACGTAGTCGATGGCCGCCCCTAGCCCCATCATGCCCGCAGTATTGGGCGAACCAGCCTCAAAACGCCAGGGAGGCGTTGCAAAGGTCGTGCCCTCCGACAAGCTGACCCGTTGGATCATTGCACCGCCGCCTTCCCACGGTGGCATCTGTTCCAATAACGCTTGCTTGCCATACAGAATACCGATACCGCTTGGCCCATATAGCTTGTGGCCGGAGAACACATAGAAATCGCAGTCAAGCACCTGGACATCGATACGCTGGTGCATCACCGCCTGAGCGCCATCCACCAGCACCTTCAGCCCAGCCGCTTTGGCCACGGGAACGATCTCATGCAGTGGGTTGACGGTTCCGAGCACGTTCGATACCTGGGTGATCGCCAACAGCTTGGTGGAAGCGTCGATCAGGCCCGGCAGTTGTGCCAGATCCAAGGTGCCGTCTGGCTGCAATGGCCAAACACGCAGCGTGATGCCTCGCTCCTGTGCCAGCATTTGCCACGGCACAATGTTGGCGTGGTGCTCCATCTCGGTGATGATGATGCTATCGCCCGCCGTCAGCGAATGGCGGCCAAAGCTGTTAGCTACCAGATTAATGCCTTCGGTGGTACCTTTGACGAACACGATTTCTTCTGCAGAACCCGCGTTGATAAAGCGCGCCACTTGCTCACGCACGCCCTCCATCTGCTGGGTAGCTTCGGCGCTCAGCGTATGAATGCCGCGGTGAACCGCGGCATAACCGTGACGGTAGAAATCCAGTTCGCGGTCAATCACGCTCTGCGGTTTCTGCGCGCTCGCAGCACTGTCCAGATAAGCCAACGGTTGCCCATTGACCTCCCGAGCCAGCAGGGGAAAATCACTACGTATCCGTTCCAGGGGATAACTCATGCCGCCTCCTGGGGTAAACGATCGGCGATACGAGCCAGCACCAACTCCCGTATGACAGGGTCGGCAATGCCCTCCGTCAGTTCAGCGGCAAAGGCAAAGATGATCATCTGCTGCGCCGCGTGCTTATCAATACCGCGCGATTGCAGATAGAACAGTTGCTCTTCATCGATCCGGCCCACGGTGGCACCGTGGCTACATTTGACATCATCGGCGTAGATTTCCAACTGCGGTTTGGTATCTACCTCCGCCACCTTGCCCAACAACAGGTTGTGGTTGTTCATTTGTCCGTCGGTTTTGATCGCGTGTTGCGCGACCTTGATCATGCCGTTAAACACCGCTTTGGCTCGATCGCTGACCACCGTTTTGTGCAGTTGGCGGCTTTCGCAGTAGCCTTTGTTGTGTTCCAGATAGGTACGGGTATCGCATACCTCTTTACCTACGGGCAGCACCAGGCTATTGATGACCAGATTGCTCCCCTCACCGTTTAACTGCGCACTGGTGTGGTGGCGTGTCAGCCCCGCCCCGAGCAGGAAGCTGTCGCTTTTAACCCGCGCATCGCGGCCAACCAGCAGGTCGTTATGGGCAAAGTGATAACTGGCCTGGCTCTCAAACGCCAGTTTGCAATGATGCAGCTCGGCATTATCACCCACTGTCACGGTCAGGCGCGCACCGGTAAAGTGGGCCGCAGCGCTAACGCTGGTGTAGTGTTCGATGACCGAAGCTCGTGCGCCACTAGCAATCTCCAGATGATGCCGGTGATGCAACGTATTCACTTCACCGGGCTGCTCGCGACCGGTGCTGATATGCAACAGATAAAGGGGTTTAACCGGATCTGTGCCAGCCGCCAGGCTAATCACGCTGGTTTCCTGTGCCAGGCTTTCTGTCAAATGCAGGAAAATTTCAGGCTGGATCGGATCCGGCAGCGTGAGTGGCGCATCATAGGCCACCCTGGTCAAGCGGTAGTCGCCAAGATCCTCATCGCTCAGTTGTGAACATAAGCGCCCATCGACAAACACCAGGCGATACGCATCGATCTTCAACGCCAACTTGTCACGCTGCTCCGCACTGAGCACGTTGTCCACTGGCTCCAGAAACTGCTGCTCCAGCAAGCCTTCCAACGGAGTATATTTCCAGTTTTCCTGCTTGCGAGTCGGCCAGCCTTGGCGCAAAGCCTGCTGCCAATGCGCTAACGCATGCGCAGAACGCTCGCCGCCGCGAGCTTCGAACAGGCTGTACATCTGCTGTAGTGCCTGTGAACTACTGTTGGTCGGAAAGCCAGCCATAGCCCTGCTCCTCCAACTGTTTCACCAATGAGAAATCACCGGATTTCACTATGCGCCCCTGGGAAAGCACGTGAACGTAATCCGGTTTGATGTAATCGAGAATACGCTGATAGTGGGTGACAATAATAAAGGCGCGCTTGCCGTCACGCAGCGAATTGACGCCGTTGGCGACGATCTTCAGGGCATCGATATCCAACCCGGAATCCGTTTCATCCAGAATGCACAGCTCCGGCTCCAGCGCGGCCATTTGCAGGATGTCGTTGCGCTTCTTCTCGCCGCCGGAAAAACCGACGTTGACCGAACGGGTCAACAGATCCGCTGGCATATTCAGCAACTCGATCTTCTGTTCGATAAAGTCGGCGAAGTCGAAGCGATCCAGCGCCTCTTGGCCGCGGTAATTACGCACCGCATTCACCGAGGTCTGCAGGAAGAAATGGTTGCTGACGCCGGGGATCTCTACCGGATACTGGAATGCCAGGAACACGCCCTCACCGGCCCGATCCTCAGGAGCCAGCTCCAGCAGATCTTTACCTTTAAACGTCACTTCCCCAGCGGTGACCTCATACTCTTCCCGGCCAGCCAACGTGGCCGAAAGCGTGCTTTTGCCAGAGCCGTTGGGCCCCATAATGGCGTGCACTTCGCCGGGTTTGATATCCAGGCTCAGCCCCTTGAGGATCTCATTACCTTCGGCGCTGACGTGCAAATTCTTGATACTTAACATGCTGTGTCCTCTGATCGCGCTGCTGCGCTATAAATACGGGTGCTTAACCGACGCTGTGTTCCAGGCTGATAGCCAGTAACTTCTGTGCCTCCACGGCAAACTCCAGCGGCAGCTCGGAGAACACGTCCTTACAGAAACCATTGACGATCATCGAGATAGCGTTATCTTCGCTGATGCCTCGTTGCAGGCAGTAGAACAGTTGGTCGTCACCAATCTTCGAGGTGGTAGCCTCATGCTCAAGCTGGGCGCTGTTATTGCGCGTTTCCACATAAGGGAAGGTATGCGCCCCGCTGTTGGGCCCGATCAGCATCGAATCGCACTGGGTAAAGTTACGGGCGTTTTCCGCCCCAGGCAGGATTTTCACCAGCCCACGATAGGTATTTTGGCTGTGCCCGGCGGAGATCCCTTTGGCAATAATGGTCGACCTGGTGTTTTTACCAATGTGGATCATCTTGGTGCCGGTATCCGCCTGTTGGTAGCCGCTGGTCAGCGCCACCGAGAAAAACTCACCGATCGAGTTGTCGCCCTGCAAGATCACGCTTGGGTATTTCCAGGTGATGGCCGAGCCGGTTTCCGACTGTGTCCACGACATTTTGGACCCTGAGCCTTCACACAGCGCACGCTTGGTGACGAAGTTAAGAATGCCGCCCTTGCTTTCTCCGCCGCCGGAGAACCAGTTTTGCACCGTGGAATACTTCACTTCGGCGTCTTTATGCAGGATCACTTCTACCACCGCCGCGTGCAGTTGATAGCTGTCGCGTACCGGCGCTGAGCAGCCTTCGATATAGCTGACGTAGCTGCCTTCATCGGCAATCAGAATGGTGCGTTCAAACTGGCCGGTTTTCGCAGCGTTAATACGGAAATAGGTGGAAAGCTCCATTGGGCAGCGTACGCCCTTCGGCACGTAGACGAAGGTGCCGTCGGAAGCCACCGCAGCGTTTAGTGCGGCAAAGAAGTTGTCGTTATGCGGCACCACTCGGCCCAGATACTTACGTACCAAGTCTGGATGGTCGTGAATGGCCTCACCGAACGAGCAGAAGATCACCCCACTCTCCGCCAGCTTTTCACGGTAAGTGGTCGCGACGGAAACCGAGTCGAAAATGGCGTCTACCGCCACTTCGCTACCTTCACGCACCGGGACACCCAACTGATTAAACGCCAGTTCAACCTCGCTAGTCAGGTAGCCGTTTTCCGTACTGGCGCCAGGCTGCTGCTCAGCCCCAGGCTGAGAACCGCAGGAGTCATCACAACTGCCGCAGGACGGCGCTGAATAGTAGCTGTAATCCTGATAGTTCAGCTTGTCATAGTGGGCTTTAAGCCAGTGTGGCTCTTCCATTTGCAGCCAGGCACGGTAAGCCTCCAGGCGGAATTCCAGCATCCACTCGGGTTCGTTACGCTTGGCCGAAATGGCGCGTACCACCTCTTCGTTGATACCTTTGGCCAACTCATCGGTGGCCAGTTGGGTAAAGAATCCTTCCTTGTAGCGACCTTCGCTGACCCAAGCCGGTACATCTTTTGCTGCTTCTACGTTGCTTCGTGTCATGTTGATTGCATCGCTTAAACGCCAAAGCTCTCACCGCACCCGCAGGCGTTCTGAGCTTTAGGGTTATTAAATTTGAACATCTGATTCAGCCCTTCCCGAACAAAATCTACCGTGGTGCCATCGATAAACGGCATCGCTTTGAGCGGCACGAACAGCTTGGCCCCGTCACGTTCGAACAACAGATCGTCGCTGGCCGGTTCGCGGGTCAAATCCAGTACATAGGCAAAGCCCGCACAACCCGATTGTTTGACGCCGAGTTGCAGCCCTTTCACCTGAGCATCCTGCTGCATGAGTCTGATTATCTGCTTCACCGCGCTGTCGCTCAGCGAAATGCCTTGCCAGACGTTGTCTGCCAAGGAAAAAGTACCAACATCTTCCGTATGCATATGGCCTACCTCACATTCGTGTTTTACTACAGCCGATCTGGCTTACCGCCCATGTTAGTGATAATGATTATCACTTCAACCGTTTGTTTTGCGGGGGTATTTACCAAACGCCCGGATTTACGCTCGGCAACACGATAAATCGATGGCGCATCCAGGCAGAATAGACACGGGGATAATTTTTATCCCTCTGAATTCATAGCAATTAATCATATCTTGTACGGCTTATCCCGCAGCCCCGATAAGGTTATAACACCGGATAAGTCGTCTGTTTTAAACATTCATAGAAAATACCTATTTCTGCATTTTGTCTGTCTGAAAAATGCCTTTCCCTGCTTTAAGTCTAGTCGCTCGCGTATTTTTAGCCCGTGGCGGTCAAAAGACCCACAACAGAAAAAAAACTGCGGGGAGCATTGATCATCGCCACAGCTGCAAATATGATAATGATTATCATTAAGCTTTAATTGGGCGTGGACCTATGGCTATCTCGATGAATGCGTGGCTGCTGAGCAAAATTGATGAATACAAGTTCAACATCCGTGATGCCACGGTGGATTTCTATATGGCGGAAGCGGCGCTACAGCGGCCGGAATGCAACATCAATCATCTGAAGCGTTACAACGGCGTCAGCCTTGGCATGGCGAATTTATGCCTGGAAAATGGCGATGACGAGAGTTACCTGCATGCGCTGAGCAAACTGCATAACCGGCTGATCGTCGAGATCAACAACCCACAGCGCTGTCAGCTGTTCCGCGTACAGTGCTATCATTTTGCCCGGCATACGCTAACGCTGATTTGCCAGAAATATTCGATGGAAGGCGGCTGGGACAAGGCTACCGCTTTTCAGAAGGATTTTGTGAAACGGGTCCCCTTCCAGTTATAAAGCTGGCCCCTCTCCCACAGGGCAAGGGGACCGATCGAGTGCAACTGAAATTCGGTGACGCACTTTGGATGAGGGGGCGTTCGCGTTTGCTGAGATGGCCTCCTTACTTCCAAAAAAGCAGAGGCCAACAGCTCCCTCTCCCTGTGGGAGAGGGTTGGAGTAAGGGGGCCTCTATTCCAATACCGCCGTGGTCAGCCGTGAGGTACAGCACAGGCGATCGCGATCGTCGAAGATCTCGATCTGCCAGACCTGATTGCGGCGGCCAGCATGCAACGCGCGACAAACCCCGCGCACCTGCCCTTTAAATACCGCACGCAGGTGGTTGGCGTTAATCTCCAACCCCACCACCTTTTGCTCCCCTTCGGTGCACAGATAACCGGCCATGGACCCCATCGACTCGGCCAGCACCACCGAAGCCCCTCCATGTAACAGGCCAAACGGCTGGGTCGTACGGTGATCGACGGGCATCACTGCTTCTAAATAGTCATCTTCCAAACGGGTGAACTGAATACCCACATGGGCCACCATGCATCCTTCGCCGCTTTGGTTGAGTTGTTCCAGCGTTGTTTCACGTTTCCACAGCTTCACGCAATCATCTCCAGAAGTGCCTGTAATGGATGCCGCACGCCATTGCCTTCAATGCGTTTTACCTGGCTGCGGCAAGAATAACCGGTCGCCAGACAGCGTTGCCTTGGCAAACGTTGTAGCGCCTGATGCCATGATAGCTCATAAATACCCAGGGAATTTTGCAGATTCTTGGCTTCGTGACCGTAAGTGCCCGCCATGCCACAGCAACCGACGCTGACGTTTTCCAACTTGGCGCCAAAACGGGCAAAGATGGCAGCCCACTGCTGGGTACTGGCCGGTAATGCGGTGGTTTCGGTGCAGTGACCAAACAGATACCACGCTTCCCCGGTGGCAGGCTGTTCCGCACGTTCTGCCAACAACTTTTGCAGCCATTCATGGACCAGTTGCACCTGGAAACTCCCCCGTTCGGCCCCGAGAATTTCTTGATACTCGTCGCGATAACACAGCACCAGCGCCGGATCGACACCCACCATCGGCATCCCCAGTTTGGCTACCCGGTTAAGGAAGTCCGCGGTCTTGCGCGCCGTTTTGGCAAAGCGCGTCAGGAAGCCTTTGATATGCTGTGCCTTACCGTTCGGTGAGAAAGGCAACAGCACCGGCTTGTAGCCCAGCTTTTCCACCAGCCGTACAAAGTCTGCCACGACCTGGGCATCGTAATAGCTGGTAAACGGATCCTGTACCACCAGCACATGCTGTTCGCGCTGGCTTTCGCTCAATGCTTCCAACTGTTCAAGCGTCATGCTGAACGCGCTATGGCCCGACAGCTGTTGGCGTAACGTTGGGCTGGATAGCAGCGGTAAATCCACCATACCGATGCTGCTGCGGCTCAGTTCGCGCACCCATGGCTGCTTGAAGAAGAAGTTGAACACCTTCGGCGCTTTGGCCATCAACGGGGTATAGCTCTCGACACCAGCGACCACATAGTCGCGCATTGGGCGCAGATAACGGGTGTGATAAAGCTGCAGGAAGCGCGAACGGAAGCCCGGCACGTCGATCTTGATCGGGCACTGGGTCGAACAGGCTTTACAGGCCAGGCAGCCAGACATCGCTTCTTTGACTTCATGAGAGAAGTCATACTCGCCCTTGCCTGCATGCCAGCTATTACGGGTTTTCTCAACCAGAGTGCGGAAGCTGAGGCGCTGCTGCGGCAACTGCTTTTCCAGCGCGACGGGATCCACGCCCTGCTCTGCCAATAACCGTAACCACTCCCGCACCAGTGCCGCACGGCCTTTCGGCGAATGGATCCGATTCGCGGTGATCTTCATCGATGGGCACATCGGGCTGTGGACATCAAAGTTGAAACACAGTCCGTTGCCGTTACACTCCATCGCGCCACGGAACGAGGTGCGGACATCGATGGGAATGCGGCGATCAAACGTACCGCGTTTCACCGCATCGACTTTCATCATCACGGCATCAACACCCAGCGGCGGGCAGATTTTACCCGGGTTGAGTCGATTGAGCGGGTCAAACGCGGCCTTGATGCGGCGCAGTTCTTCGTAAAGTTCTTCGCCGAAGAACGCTGGGCTATACTCCGCCCGGAAGCCCTTTCCGTGTTCCCCCCACAGCAGGCCACCGTACTTCGCGGTTAATGCCACCACCTGGTCAGAGATCTGCTTCATCAGCACTTCTTGCTGGGGATCGCACATATCTAATGCCGGGCGCACGTGCAGTACCCCAGCATCAACGTGGCCGAACATACCGTAGCTCAGATTATGGCTATCCAACAGTTGGCGGAACTCGGTGATGTAGTCGGCCAGGTGCTGCGGCGGCACGCAGGTATCTTCGGCAAACGGAATGGGTTTGGCTTGCCCTTTGGCGTTACCCAGCAACCCAACCGCCTTTTTGCGCATATTGTAGATGCGCTCAATGCCGCTCAAATCGCCGCAAATCTGATAACCGATCACGCCAGCCTGTTGTTCGGAGATCAAGTCATCCAGACGCTCGCACAACGCTTCCATCTGGCCGTCGATCAGTTCCTTATCGTCACCGGCAAACTCAACGATGTTCAACCCGAGCATCTCTTTATCCGGCACGTTGGTGATCAGTTCGCTGACCGAGTGCCAGACGATATCTTCGCGGGCCAGATTCAGCACCTTGGAATCGATGGTTTCCACCGACAGCGCCTTGGCTTCCACCATAAAGGGGGCATTGCGCAAGGCTGAATCGAAAGAGTCATATTTGACGTTTACCAGCCGCCGCACCTTCGGCAACGGCGTGATATCCAGCCGCGCTTCGGTGATAAAGGCCAAGGTCCCTTCGGCACCGGTAAGAATGCGGGTCAGATCGAAAGTTTGCAGATCGTCGCTCAGCACGTGGCGCAGATCGTAGCCGGTGAGGAAACGGTTAAGCTTGGGGAATTTTTCCAGGATCAACGCCCGTTGCTCGCGGCATCGGTTCAGCACGGTGTGGTAGATCCGCCCCTCTGGCGTATCTTCCTGAGCAATCGTTTCCGCCAGCGGCGTCGGCATGACGCGGGTGTCGATCATTTCGCCCCCCAGCAATACCGCCCGCAGCCCCAACACGTGGTCTGAGGTTTTGCCGTACACCAGCGAACCTTGGCCAGACGCGTCGGTATTGATCATACCGCCAAGAGTAGCGCGGTTGCTGGTAGAAAGCTCCGGCGCAAAGAAATAACCGAATGGCCTTAAATACTGGTTGAGCTGGTCTTTAATCACCCCCGCTTCTACCCGTACCCAGCCCTGCTCGACGTTGATGTCCAGAATGCGGTTCATGTAGCGCGACATATCAACCACAATGCCGGTATTAAGTGCCTGCCCATTGGTGCCTGTGCCGCCACCGCGCGGGCTGAAGGTCAGCGCCTTGAAGCGTTCTTCGTCGGCCAACCGGGCGATCAGCGCCACGTCGGCGGTTGAGCGAGGAAACACCACCGCATCAGGCAACAGCTGGTAAATGCTGTTATCCGTCGCCATCGTCAGCCGATCGGCATAGCTAGTGGCGGTATCGCCGTTGAATCCGCTCTGTTTTAACGCGGCCAAAAAGTCCAGCACCCGTTGAACGAGGCCGGATGCCTGAGAAATTTGTGGGATCATTCGCTTGTTTGACTCTGTCTGCTCTTAATTGCTTAATCGGGCCCGGAACTGGCCCTCCCCTGTCTTTTATTATCACGATAACCGCAAGGGGCGTTACTCGCCCCTGCATCATCGCTATCTACCTCATAATGGCGGGTGTTTTGCCGCTTGTACATCCTGAATTTGGCATTATTTGGCGGGAAAAATGATAGCGCAGCCGATGGCTGCGCTTTAGGAAGAGGAAACTCTGGCGGTTATTCCACCGCGCTTAGTTTAATACTGGCTCCCCAGGAATGATCATGGATGAACGCTCATCCTGCCAGCCCGCAAGGCGCATCTGTTCTTCGATCCACTGACGCGCATGAATGATATCCAACATGGGTTGCGGCGACTTTTCTGTCCACATTTCGATCAGAAAGGTACCACGATAGTTGAGCCGCTGCAGGGTTGTGAACAGCCCGACAAAGTCCACGCATCCGTCACCAAAAGGCACATCGCGGAACTGCCCCGGCGCATCCGCAGTGACCGGATAAGTATCCTTCAGGTGAATTGCCGCGATCTGATCGATGCCGCAACTCAGTTCACTGTCCACATCATTGCCCCAGGCGGTCAGGTTGCCGATATCCGGGTAAACGGTAAACCAAGGTGAGTTGATCTTGTCTGCCAGCACTTTCCACTTGCTGATGGCGTTGATAAAAGGCGTATCCATTATCTCTACCGCACACATCACCTGCGCCCCGGCAGCCAGTGCCACTGCCCAGGCCAGCGAGGCTTCAAAATGCGCTATCGTTTCGCTGTCTTGCGGTTCGTAATAGACATCGTAACCCGCCAGTTGAATGGTGCGAATACCCAAGTCCTGCGCCAGTTTTATCGCCTTGACCATGATAGCCCTGGCCCGCTCGCGGGTGGCGCTATCGCGGCTGCCAAACGGGAAACGCCGGTGCGCCGAGAGACACAGCGTCGGGATGCGAATACCGGTCTGCTGCATGGCCTGAACGATCGCCATCCGTTCGTCCTCGCTCCAGTCCAGGCGAGCCAGACGTCCATCACTCTCATCAATCGACATTTCGACAAAATCAAAACCACAGGCTTTGGCCAGCACCAGCTTCTCAAGCCAACTGGTTTGCTTTGGCAACGCTTTCTCATAAATCCCTAATGGATGATTACGCATTATTTCTCCTCACTGCTGGCCAGCGAATGCTGCTTGGCCCGATTACGATCCATGGCACGTAGAGCCTGCCATTTGTCCAGAAAGATGTTGAACGTCAGCGCGCAGCCCACCCCATAGCCACGTGCAGGCCCTTCGTTAAGAAAGGAGGGGTTAATATTATCTTCACTTAAATATTTAAACTTACGCGGATGTGAGTGTTATTTTCCTGCGGCGTACAATAGTTATTTATTCGCGACCGTCATTTTCTTAAAAACAGCTTACTTATGAGCTTCAATAATTTCCAACCTCGGATTATCCCCGCGGTATTTAGATGAAACGAGTTTATTGGTGATCAGAATATCCACTTCATCCAACATGCATATTTTACAAAAGGAATATTGTTCAAACTTGCTGGAACCGGCCAGCAAAATCTTTTTCGCCGACACCTGCAACATGACCTGTTTTAATCTGGCATTGATTTCATTGCCATCGCGAATACCGTGTTCCTGATTTAACCCTTGGCACGAGAAGAAAAAGGTATTGATCTGAAAATTTCTCAGCGCGCTTTCGGCCACTGGGCCATGAAAGTCATCATGCCTTCTTGAGTATTCACCACCGATGCCTATCACACGGATCTTATCGCGACAGGCCAAGGCCTGAATGATTTTGACCGAGTTGGTGACTACCGTAATCTCAATATCCGGGATCTGCCGTGCCAAAAACCAGCAGGTACTGCTGTTATCCAGCAGAATGCAGTCGCCCGGATGGATAAACTGCAGGGCAGATTTGGCTATTTTCATCTTGATATCAGGGTGTTCTTCCGTTCTTTTGCGAAAGCTCTCAGCCTGATCGACACTGTTTGACACCGCAGTGCGTTCCCAGGAGTCAATCACTGGTACTTCATGTACATCCAGCGCCACGGCTCCGCCAAAGCTGCGGATTAGCTTCTTGTTCTTCGCTAATACCCGCAAATCGCGGCGGATCGTCTCAGGCGATACCTGACAGACCACGGATAACTCAGTTACCAAAGCAGAACCCTGTTGTTGTACGTGCGTACAAATGAGCTTATAACGTTCAGCTTGTAACATGTTATCCCTCTAAAAATACCGAGATTGGCTTAACGCTATAATGATATTTTTTAGTTGGCATGAAAGTGACTCAATTCAAGAAATCCTTTCCCTGACTTTCCCACTCATTATTACGTGATTTTATTAACAATAAACTGCAACAAGACAGAACATCAAACACCTTAATTGTGACTAATATCACATAAAAAAGAGCATTAGACATTATAAAAAGCCATTACCAAAAACAAACGGTCACAATCAGGCACAAAATCAATGCCCGAATGTGACCGATTGCGCCCAAATATAACCATTTACTTTCCCCACCAATGCTGTGCGCTTTATTCCTATTGGCAAGCGCAGTATTTTAACCTGAGAAAAATAATATTATTCGCCAGGTACTCAAGCTTTATTGACGCTAGCGTCTTTACCCGAGTGCGCAGAGAAAAAATTGGTGATACTCCCCACCGCCCAACAGATATCTCACGAGGTAACTCATGTTACAGGAATTAAAACGGCAGGTTTTTGAGGCAAATTTATTATTGCCCAAACATCAATTAGTGACATTTACCTGGGGAAATGTCAGCGGTATCGATCGCCAAAGCGGGTTAATGGTGATTAAGCCCTCAGGGGTGGAATACAGCACTATGCAGATAGAAGATATGGTGGTGGTTGAACTGGCGAGCGGCAAAATCGTCGAGGGAAATAAAAAGCCCTCTTCGGATACGGCAACTCATCTTGCTCTGTATCAGGCCTTCCCCGACATTGGTGGCATCGTCCACACCCATTCCCGCCATGCCACCATCTGGGCGCAGGCGGGAAAGTCGCTTTCGGCATTAGGCACCACCCACGCCGACTACTTCTATGGCACCATACCCTGCACCCGTCTGATGCAGGATGAGGAGATTGCTGGCGAATACGAGCATGAAACCGGTAAGGTCATTATCGAGACCTTTCAACAGCTCGGCATCAACCCTAATGAGATCCCGGCAGTTCTGGTCAACAGCCATGGCCCCTTTAGCTGGGGAACAAATGCGGCCAGCGCAGTGCATAATGCAGTAGTTCTGGAGGAAATCGCCTATATGAATCTGTTTACCCAGCAACTCAGCCCACAGATCCCCACAATGCAAGCCACGCTGTTAGACAAACATTACTTACGTAAGCACGGAGCCAAAGCCTATTACGGCCAATAAACTACTGTCAACCCGCGCCCTGATTATAGCGATAAGCGACCAGCCAGATCCCTGGGTGGTCTGCCCTCCTAGCCGCAAATCTGTTCCCCCACATAACTTATTAATCCCACTAATCAATGAAAGTCTGTACCCCAGACCAAAATTCGCAGGAAAATGTGCGCTTAGCTGTGAAAGTTGCCAAAAATGCTCCATGATAAAAGGGTACCAAGGAATTAACTCACTAGGATGAAAACGCATTCATGACACAACCGCAACGCCGCTACGATTTACCGACGATAATTTTTGGCGTGCTGTTTATCGCCATTTTGATCGTTGCCAGCTTTTGGGTCGTTCAACCGTTTATTTTGGGCTTTGCCTGGGCATCCATGGTGGTGATCGCCACCTGGCCAGTGTTGATTAAGCTACAGCATTTGCTATGGGGCCGGCGGTCTCTGGCCGTGTTGGTGATGACCATCCTGCTGCTCTTGCTGTTCGTACTACCTATTGCCCTGCTGGTTAGTAGCGTGGTGGATAACAGTGCGCCAGTCGTGGCTTGGGTCAACGCACCGGGCCAAATCCACGCGCCACAATTGGAATGGCTACGCTCTACCCCGCTAATTGGGCAAAAACTTTATAGCAGCTATCACCTGCTGGTGAACACCGGTGGCAACGCCTTGATAGCCAAAATACAGCCTTACTTCGGCCAAACCGCTACCTGGTTTGTTGCTCAGGCGGCGCATATTGGCCGTTTCCTGATGCACTGTACGCTGATGTTACTGTTCAGCGCCTTGCTGTATGCCCGCGGTGAGCAGGTCGGTATGGCGATCCGCCATTTTGCCGTGCGCCTTGCTTCCAACAGGGGCGATGCGGCCGTGTTACTGGCCGGGCAAGCGATCCGTGCGGTAGCGTTGGGCGTGGTGGTTACGGCGTTGGTGCAATCCATATTGGGTGGCATTGGCTTGGCCGTTGCGGGCATTCCTGCCGCCACCTTGCTTAGCGTACTGATGTTCGTTTTCTGCGTGGCCCAACTGGGACCATTGCTGGTGCTGATCCCGGCTATTATCTGGTTGTATTGGACCGGTGATACCACCTGGGGGACCGTGCTATTGGTGTGGAGCTGTGTGGTAGGGACGTTGGATAACTTCCTGCGCCCGGCCTTAATCCGTATGGGCGCCGACCTGCCGTTAATTCTAATTTTGTCCGGCGTTATCGGTGGTCTGCTGGCTTTCGGAATGATTGGCCTGTTTATCGGCCCAGTCGTGCTGGCGGTCTCTTATCGGTTGCTTAGCGCCTGGGTAAACGAAGCCCCGGAGCCCACCGCCGATCTGGAAGAAGTCGCCAAAGATTTAGAACAGCTGTGATCCCGGCATCGCCTGCTCATCCATTGGGCAGGCGATTAACCTAAATATTCTCTTTTCCCGCCGCATCGTCCCCGATAATTATTCTGCTGACTCACCTATTGCCATAATAGATGCCATTCAAATACCTGTTCTTGCAATAAACCCGTACATTCCAGGCTGTTTTATTGGGACGATTCTTAATGACGCGCGCCAGATAACTACCTAGTATGAAACTCTATCTTGCTGAAAATCATTGTTTTACAAACATTGTTTTCCAGTCAAGTCAGCTAACAAGGTAACCCCGAATCACTGAATTGCTGTGTGTAGTCTTTGCCCGTCTTTTGATGGGCTTTTTTTTATGCAAAATAACCCGCTCATATAAAAAAACCGCCAGGATTAACCGGCGGTTTTATGTTTTCAACAGACGTTGTTATTCAGGTTTACTTTCTTTGTGACAAATTAACCCAGGTCTGCACCACGGTATCCGGGTTAAGCGACAGGCTATCAATCCCCTGATCCATCAGCCACTCGGCAAAATCTGCATGGTCTGACGGGCCTTGCCCACAGATGCCGACATATTTGCCGTGACGCTTGGCCGCCTGGATCGCCATGGAAAGCAGCGCCTTGACCGCCTCATTGCGCTCATCAAACAGCTCAGAGACCACACCGGAATCGCGATCCAGCCCCAGCGTGAGCTGCGTCATGTCGTTGGAGCCGATAGAGAAACCATCAAAGTGCTCAAGGAACTGATCGGCCAGCAAGGCGTTGGACGGGATCTCACACATCATGATCACTTTCAGCCCGTTCTCGCCGCGCTTGAGGCCCTGACGCCCCAACTCTGCCACCACGGCCTCCGCCTGAGCCACGGTACGCACAAACGGCACCATCACCTCAACGTTGGTCAAGCCCATTTCATTACGTACCCGCTTCATCGCGGCACATTCCATGGAGAAGCAGTCGCGGAAGCTGTCCGCCACGTAACGACCCGCGCCACGGAATCCTAACATCGGGTTTTCTTCGTGCGGCTCATATTTCTCGCCGCCGACCAGGTTGGCGTATTCGTTAGATTTAAAATCGGAAAGGCGCACGATCACGCGCTTCGGCCAGAATGCCGCGCCCAACGTCGCGATCCCTTCGGTCAAGCGACCGACATAGAACTCGACCGGATCGTCATAGCCCAACATCAGCGTCTTGATTTCTGCCTGCAGCTCTGGGGTCTGCTGATCGAACTCCAACAGGGCACGCGGGTGTACGCCGATCATGCGGTTGATAATAAACTCCAACCGGGCCAGCCCCACACCTTCATTTGGCAAGCGAGCGAAGTCGAACGCGCGGTCTGGGTTGCCGACGTTCATCATGATCTTCAACGGGAGCTCTGGCAGTTCAGTGACTTCCGAGCTTTGCACGCTGAATTCCAGCATGTCGCTGTAGACAAAGCCGGTGTCGCCTTCGGCGCAGGAGACGGTGACTTTCTGCCCTTCTTTCAGCAGATCCGTTGCGTGGCCACAACCTACAACGGCAGGGATCCCCAGTTCACGGGCAATGATCGCCGCATGGCAGGTACGCCCGCCACGGTTGGTTACGATCGCAGCCGCCTTCTTCATGATCGGTTCCCAATCCGGGTCGGTCATATCGGTGACCAACACGTCACCCGGTTCAATGCGATCCATTTCGCTGATATTGTGGATGACCTTCACCGGGCCAGCCCCAATGCGATGACCGATGGCTCGGCCTTCCACCAGCACGGTGCTGTTACCGTTCAGTTGGTAGCGTTCCATCACCTGCTCATTAGAACGCACGGTTTCTGGCCGCGCCTGGACTATCAGCAGCTTGCCGGTATGGCCGTCTTTGGCCCACTCGATATCCATCGGGCGGCCATAGTGTTTTTCGATCAACAACGCCTGATGCGCCAGTGCCTGGACTTCATCATCGGTCAAAGAGAAACGATTGCGTTGCTCTTCTGGCACATCTTCGATACGTACCTGCTTGCCGTGATCCTGTGAAGGCGCGTACACCATGCGGATTTTTTTCGAGCCAAGGTTGCGGCGCACAATGGCCGGATTGCCCTTCAGCAGCGTCGGTTTATGGACATAAAACTCATCCGGGTTGACCGCCCCTTGCACCACCATTTCCCCCAGGCCGAACGCCGAGGTAATAAACACCACCTGATCAAAGCCGGACTCGGTATCAATGGTAAACATGACCCCAGAGGAAGCCAGGTCGGAGCGCACCATGCGCTGTACACCGGCGGAAAGCGCCACGCCACGGTGATCGTAACCCTGATGCACACGATAAGAGATGGCCCGGTCGTTAAACAGGGAGGCGAAGACGTGTTTGATCGCCACCATCACCGCATCAATGCCCTGCACGTTGAGGAAGGTTTCCTGCTGGCCGGCAAACGAGGCGTCTGGCATATCTTCAGCCGTGGCGGAAGAACGCACGGCGAAGGAGGCTTCGCTTTCACCCTCGGACAGTTGCTGGTACGCCAGCGTAATTTCACGCTCAAATTCCGCGTGGAAAGGCGTATCGATCACCCATTGGCGAATTTGCGCACCGGCCTTGGACAGTTGAGCAATATCGTCAACGTCAGTCTGATCCAGCAGCTGATAAATGCGCTGGTTAACCCCACTTTGCTCAAGAAAATCGTTAAATGCCTGGGCGGTGGTGGCAAAACCGTTGGGTACGGCCACGCCCAAATCGGAGAGATTGGTGATCATTTCACCGAGGGAGGCATTTTTGCCACCGACACGGTCAACGTCGTGCATGCCAAGCTGGTTGTACCAAAGCACATTACGCAAGTCTGGGCCATTGTTAGACATCGAGACAATCCTTATTGCTATCAGTAGGGTATTGACGGATTTTTGACTCGTACCGCAAAAAACGGCACCCACCCACACTAGCACAATGATCCATAGACAATGGACAGGTGAATCGATCAAGCCAATGAAGAAAATAGCAATTAACAGAATTCCAGCAGGCACAATTTTATTAGGGATCGTTCCCTAAATGGCTAAAAGCTTACAATTCAACAAATTATGTATTATTTAAACTTTTTCTTAAATACCCGTACTTTTAGTGATTTTTTTGACGAAAATAGCGCCAACTTGCGTCGAGGTAGGTAGTTAAAATAGCACTCGCCATTTTATAAAAAATGAAATTATGTTTTACTAAAAAAATCAAATTTCCGCAAATTATTCCCAGCGTCACAAAATTTCTATCCCCCTCTTTACCATATATGGATATGCAGACCATGATGTTGCTATCAGTCGTTTCAGGCATTAAGGAGTTATGGGTGGAAAGAAGCGTTTTTTATATCTCGGATGGCACGGCCATTACCGCCGAAGTCTTGGGGCATGCGGTGCTGTCACAGTTTCCCGTCAAGGCCACCACTTTCACTCTACCTTTTGTGGAAACCGAAGCGCGTGCGCGGGGCGTATGCCAACAGATCAATGATATTTACCAGCAGACCGGGGTGCGTCCACTGGTGTTCTATTCGATTATCTCGCCGGAAGTGCGCCAGGTGATCACCCAAAGTGAAGGGTTCTGCCAGGATATCGTGCAAGCCCTGGTCGGCCCGCTACAGGGTGAATTAGCGGTGGATCCAACGCCGGTGCCTAATCGCACCCACGGGCTCACCGAAAACAACCTGGGTAAGTATGACGCCCGGATCGCGGCCATTGAATACACCCTGGCCCATGATGATGGGATATCGCTGCGCAATCTCGATCAGGCGCAGGTGATCCTGCTCGGCGTATCCCGCTGTGGTAAAACCCCCACCAGCCTGTATCTGGCGATGCAATTTGGTATCCGCGCGGCCAACTATCCGTTTACCGCCGATGATATGGATAATTTGCAGCTACCCGCCGCGTTAAAACCGTTTCAACATAAGTTATTTGGGTTGACCATTAACCCTGAGCGGTTAACGGCGATCCGCGAAGAACGCCGCGAAAACAGCCGTTACTCTTCCCCGCGCCAATGCAGGATGGAAGTTGCCGAAGTAGAAGCGCTGTTTCGCAAAAATCAGATCCGCTATCTCAATACCACCAACTATTCGGTGGAGGAGATCTCCACCAAGATCCTCGATATCCTCGGTATGAGCCGGCGGATGTTCTGATAGTAGGGGCTGGCGGATAGTCGTCTATGCCCCTCTTTTGTGCTTTTTTACCGGTTTTAATCAGCAGATCACAATCTCTACGGTTGAATTCAGCGGTTTTTGCGTTATTGTGATCGCCATCACTTCCCGGTATTCCTGCCGTCGCGAAGAACAAGTTTTAGAGACAATCATGCACAAAACAGATGAACTGCGGACCGCGCGCATCGACAGCTTGGTCACGCCTCAGGCGTTGGCAGAGAAGTTGCCGATCTCAGCATCGGTAGCCGATAACGTGACAGCGTCACGTAAACGTATCGAAAAAATCCTAACTGGCGAAGATAAACGCCTGTTGGTAGTGATTGGCCCCTGCTCCATTCACGATCTGGATGCGGCGATGGACTATGCCACCCGCCTTAACGTATTGCGCGAGCGCTATCAGGACCGCCTGGAAATCGTGATGCGTACCTATTTTGAGAAACCGCGCACCGTGGTGGGCTGGAAAGGCTTGATTTCCGATCCCGACCTGGACGGCAGCTATCAGGTCAACCGTGGCATTGAGATGGCGCGCAAGCTGCTATTGTCAGTGAATCAGCTTGGCCTGCCAACGGCGACCGAGTTCCTGGATATGGTGATCGGCCAGTATATTGCCGACCTGATCAGCTGGGGCGCAATTGGCGCTCGCACCACCGAAAGCCAGATCCACCGTGAAATGGCCTCGGCGCTCTCTTGCCCGGTTGGTTTCAAAAACGGTACCGACGGCAATACCCGCATCGCCATTGATGCCATCCGTGCTGCTCGCGCCGGTCATATGTTCCTGTCGCCAGACAAAACCGGCCAGATGACCATTTACCAGACCAGCGGCAACCCTTATGGCCATATCATCATGCGCGGCGGCAAGACGCCAAACTATCACGCGACCGATGTGGTAGCCGCGTGTGATAGCTTGCGCGAGTTTGATTTACCTGAACAGCTGGTGATCGACTTCAGCCACGGTAATTGTCAGAAATTGCATCGCCGCCAGTTGGAAGTGGCGGAAAACGTCTGCCAACAGATCCGTGCAGGCTCCGTGGCCGTCGCTGGCGTGATGGCCGAAAGCTTCCTGGTGGAAGGCACGCAGAAGATCGTGGCTGGCCAATCACTAACCTACGGCCAATCCATTACCGACCCTTGCCTGAGCTGGTCGGACAGCGAGCAGTTGCTGGCTATGCTGGCCGACGCGGTAGATACCCGTTTCTGATTATTTTAGCCAGCATGCTTTTGGCCTGCTGGCTCTCATTTGCTGCTGCGGTCGCCATACAACAGTTGACCATAGGATTTATCAAGCATTGTGATCACTCTATCAAAACGACTTTTTGGTAGATCAGGCTTTCGTTGATATTGATGTTAATATCATCGAGAAAAAGCAGCGCGCGACCGAACTGCTCATCTCCAAGCCAATAACTTTCGAACTGTGGAAATGAGTAGTTAATATACCCCCAAGCAGGATCGTATATTTGAATGACGCCATTAGCCACCCCATGAAAAACCACAAAGTGCTTTTTTCCAAATCTATTTATGTATAGAATGGCTGGTGAGTGAAGTTGTCTTAATTGTTTTGATGTGATTTTAACGCCTATTGTATCCAGCCCCATTATTTTTGATTGCATGCTAATATCCAAGAGTGAATACTCAGGCTTAACACCTATTTTATTTATCAACATTAGTTCTGATGCACCAATACTATAATACTGCCTTAAAATAAACTCAAAGGATGCCACCCCGCAGGTGTTATCATATAGCTGTTTATTACCCCCGCGGAATTTAGTGTCAAGATAGGTTGCTTCCACATTCGTTTGACAACCGCTAAAAAGCATGAGCCAATATATAACATTCACTATCCATCTCTTCAATAGCTCCCCCAATAAATGTCATGTTAACATTATCACTAGTGAACCCTTTCGATTCTACTCCAAATCATGAACCTATCCATTTAGCCAGGTAAACAATAGTGGGTAGTGCAGATAAATTTACATACATAACACCCATATTTTTAACTCCTTTTATGATTTTATTTTTAGAAAGCCAGTGGATAACAACAGCCATTAAAATAATAAAAAGGGAGTAAAGCGAGGTAAAAACAACATAACCACTGGTTAACCCTGACAAAAGCAGTATCAATGATGAGAACAGCATTACATGTTTCTTTACATTGATAAATATTATAGCGCCTGTAATAAAGTGACAATATGTTGCCATGATAAGAAATCCTATGCTGAATATATTCATATTACTTCTTCTTATGACAACTGCTAGAACATGACCCGCTCCCAGCGCCACCACCAATCGCCGCATTAGTCGCCCCCATAGCACTTACACCTAAAGCCGCACTGGCAGCCGCCCCTGACACCGTAGCGCCCATTAACCCACCCGAAGCACCGGTTACAAAACCACCGACGGCCGCCGTGGCTGCATTCCCCCAATTTATTTGCGCTCCATTTGAGAAGTCAATACCAATTGACCCAGCAGCACCTCCTGCCGCCCCAATGGCACCAATAACCAGAGGTCCAACCTTACCTTTGGTATTATCTAACTCCTCTATATTTAATGGTGAGAATGAATGATATCCCAGCGCCTCTAACTTACGGTATTTATCCTGATCAAAAAATTCAATTTTATTTTCAGCGCACACATTCACACTAAAAACAGAGTAATAACCTAAAGCGCAAAGAAATAAAGCCTGTTTTATCTTCATCATACGCAACCCTTATGCATTAAATGTTTATTACGATACTGAACGCGTTAGATAGGATATTGGAATACTATGCGAAATAAATTTATAACATTCTGACAGGGTAAAGGTTGACACCTATTCACATTCGATAATTCAAACCAAGAGATATAACAGATCCTTTGTTATTACCTACCCCGCCTTTAACACCAACGCTAGCAATAGCATTTTCAGCCAAGTTCACCGTAGTGCCAGCTAATAAGGATGTTTTACTGCTCCACTCTTTCTGGCTAGAAATATAACTATATGCGTTTATGGCATCCTTAGAAAACCCCCAATTTAAATTAACTTCAGGATTTATAGCAAAGACAACTTTCCCCGACATAGTGTATACTTTATAGTCGTTAGTAAACCTCTCCTTCGAAATACCATCGAGATAACCTAATGATAGATTAAGTACCAGAGGATCGTATATCCAACTGAGAGAAGAACCAAGAACGTAACTTTGTAGCGATCCATGTTTAAAATTTGCACCAGAAAACAAAACCGTATAATCTGACAGTCTATAAAACTGGTAACTTAGCCCAACCCCTATCCCATTAAACCTGTACTCATTTTTAGTTGAACCATCATTATTTTCCAATGAAAATTTAGTATTGACCCATTGCCCATTTGCAGTTGCTGATAATGAAAGCTGGCGCGTCAACCCATACATTCCTGAAAAATATCCTGACGCACCATTTTTTTCCCTCCTATACGGTAATGAGGTACGGTCTATAACATATTGACCTGGGCTGATTTGATTTATATAAACCCCGGAATAGGTTCCATCAGAGCTATCATTTATGATGTTTACCCCGACTCCAAATGACCAGCTTTTCTTTTCCGGAAGAAAGTCATCAATTTTTAAAATTGATTTAACCGGTTCTGCACTCACATTCTCCCTTGGTGTCTCTGCATGGGTGATAAAAGATGCCATACCAATTAAAGTCAATAAAATAACACTTCCTTTATTCCCTTTCATATAATCCCTATTTAAATAACATTGACCATGAATAAGATGATAAACATTGAAAAACTCAAGTGTCAATGTCTTTTAATGAAAAAAAGAATTATTTCATATATTATTTTCTTAATTTAAATGTTCTCTTAATATAAAAAGAATTGAGTGCAATGCATTGTTTATATTGGAAAATATCTCTCATTCTGATTTTTTACTGTTCGTGGAAACAGTGTTTTTATAACATGAAACTGTTCATTTCAATACTGAATGACCGTATGCACAACATCTTAGCCGAATTATTTAGTTAGTGTTCTACGCGATAGATTTATGTCATTCAGCTATACTGGCCAAACATCCGAGCTAAACCGATCTGGAGCCCTTCTGTGAACCATTCACTGCTGTCCATTCCCTGTATCACCCTGCAAGGGGAACATAAAACGCTGGCCGACTTTCCGGCGCGAGCCTACCTGGTGGTCAATACCGCCAGCAAGTGTGGCTTTACCCCGCAGTATGCAGGCTTGGAAAAGCTGTGGCAGTATTATCGCTCACGAGGGTTGATGGTGCTGGGCTTCCCCTGCAATCAGTTTGGCGGGCAGGAGCCAGGCAACCCGCTGGAGATTGCCAACTTCTGCACCCTCAACTATGGCGTCAGCTTTCCGCTGTTCAGCAAGATCGACGTCAACGGCGCGCAGGCGCATCCCCTGTTCAGCGAGTTAAAACGCCGTGCTCCCGGTCTGTTAGGCAGCCAACGTATCAAGTGGAACTTCACCAAATTCCTGCTCACCGCCGATGGCGAGCGCATCACACGCTTTGCCCCCATCACCAAACCTGAGCGCCTGTTCGGCCGTATCGAAACCCTGTTGAAATAGCCGTTTTATCAGCAAATTGATCGCAATCAATCTAGCTCCGGTAAGCATGACGACAAAAAGGTTCCATCGGTAAGAAAATTTCCCTTGATGTAACCTTTTGTTCACATGATAATGATTATCAATTTGATACTAATTACCATTTACCGGTTGAATTTATGGACAATCTCAATAATTGCCAACAGTCCAACAACGCTTTGGTTACTCCTGACGGCAGTGCTCCTGCCGCTTTACCGCCCTGCTTCGACAGTGCCGAACTACTGGGCACGGATGGGCTGGCGGTGATCATCCATCAAGGACAACGCTATCAACTTCGCCAAACCAAAGCGGGAAAATTGATCTTAACCAAATAACGTCTTAGTTCCTTTTAACGCCAGCCACCCCGATCTTGCGATCCAGGCAGCCAGCAAATCTATTGATATGTTGAGTCATACGGAGAGTTGCACATGCCTGCCATTTTTGCCTCCCGGCTGCGTTTATCCGCATTAAGCCTGGCCATTGCCTGCGCTTTGCCTACGGTGGTTTTTGCTCAGACCGACACCAGTGTTTCCGCTGCCACCAAGGCACAAGAAAAAAACAGAGATGAGGCCATGACCGTGGTCGCCACCGGTAATCAACGCAGCAGTTTTGAAGTGCCGATGATGGTGACGGTGATCGACGGCAACAGCCCTCAGAGCCAAACCGCCACCACCGCCGGCGATATGCTGCGTCATGTGCCTGGGGTTACCGTGACCGGTACCGGCCGGAGCAATGGGCAAGACATCATGATGCGGGGTTACGATCGCCGTGGTGTGCTGATCCTGGTTGATGGTATTCGTCAGGGAACCGATACCGGCCATATCAATGGCACCTTCCTGGATCCTGGATTGGTAAAACGTATTGAAGTAGTGCGTGGCCCGTCAGCACTGTTGTACGGCAGTGGCGCATTAGGTGGAGTTATCTCCTATGAAACCGTTGATGCCGCCGATCTGCTTTTGCCCGGTCATAACACCGGCTACCGCGTGTTCGGCACGGCAGCTAGCGGCGATCATAGCCTTGGTATGGGTGCCAGCGCTTACGGTAAAACTGACGATCTCGATGGTTTGATCTCTTTCGGCACTCGCGATGTCGGCAATATTCGCCAAGGCGATGGCTTTAATGCACCGAACGATGAGACCATCAGCAACGTTCTGGCCAAAGGCACTTGGGCCATTGATGACAACCAGTCCCTGAGCGGTAACCTGCGCTATTACAATAACCGGGCACAAGAACCCAAAAATCCGCAAACGCCTGATGTTTCAAGCAGTAATGTGTTAACTGACCGTTCTACGATTCAGCGTGACGCACAGCTCGGTTATAAGCTCAAACCTACAGGCCAAGATTGGCTGGATGCCGATGCCAAGATTTATTACTCCGAAGTAGAGATCAATGCGCATACGGACGGCAGCGCAGATGAAGCTCGCAAACAAACCACCAAAGGTGGCAAGCTGGAAAACCGTACCCGCCTGTTCGCCGACAGCTTCGCTTCGCACCTGTTTACCTATGGTAGCGAAGCCTACCGGCAGGAACAGACGCCGGGGGGCGCAACAGAAAGCTTCCCGCAGGCCAAGATCAACTTCGCTTCCGGCTGGCTGCAAGATGAGATCACACTACGTGACCTGCCCGTCTCTTTCCTTGCCGGGACGCGTTATGACAATTTCAAAGGCTCTAGCGACGGTTATGACGACGTCAACGCCAACAAGTGGTCATCCCGTGGTGCGATGAGCGTTACCCCTACTGATTGGTTGATGATGTTTGCCTCCTATGCTCAGGCATTCCGCGCACCGACCATGGGTGAGATGTACAACGACTCCAAGCACTTCTCGATCCCGATGGGGCCAACCACGATCACCAACTATTGGGTGCCGAACCCAAATCTGAAACCAGAAACCAACGCCACGCAGGAATACGGTTTCGGCTTACGCTTTGACGATCTGTTAATGGCCGACGACAGCCTGCAATTCAAGGCCAGCTACTTCGATACCAAAGCCAGGGATTATATCACTACCGGTGTCACCATGGAGTTAGGCCGTGGCCCACGTGGCATGTACTGCATCAGTTGTACCACCTTCTCAACCAATATCGCTCGCGCCAAGATTTGGGGATGGGATACCTCGCTGAACTATAAAACCCGGTGGTTCGGTTTGGATCTGGCCTACAACCGCACACGTGGTAAAGATGAAACTACGGGTGACTGGCTCCCCAGTGTCAACCCGGATACGGTCACCAGCGTGTTGGATATTCCTATTGCCGAGACCGGTTTATCCACCGGCTGGGTAGGAACCTTTGCACAGAGTGCGCATAACGTGGCTACCGGCTACACCAAACAGGCCGGGTATGGCGTGAACGATTTCTACCTAAGCTATAAAGGCCGCGAAGACCTGCAGGGCGTCACCACTACCGTGGTCCTGGGGAACGCCTTCGATAAAGAATATTACTCACCACAGGGCATTCCGCAGGACGGTCGTAACGCCAAACTGCTGGTCAGCTATCAGTGGTAACCCATTGAACCACAGCGGGCAGGCCGTTTTTGCCCGCTCCTCCCCCCACAAGCACAGGAAGAAAAATAATGAGCGAGACCCTATACCAACGTTATGAGCAGGCGAAAATTGATCACCCAGGTAAATATGCCCGCGATCTGGCCGAGCTGTTGGGTATCAGCGAAGCCGAACTGACCCATGCCCGCGTCGGCCACGATGCTCGTCGCCTGCAAGCCGATGCCCGTACGCTGCTGACTGAACTGGAACAGGTCGGCGTCACCAAGTCCATCACGCGTAACAGCTATGCGGTACATGAACAGGTTGGGCGTTATCAGAATCAGCACCTCAGTGGTCATGCTGGGCTGATCCTCAACCCGCGCGAGCTGGATCTGCGCCTGTTCCTCAACCAATGGGCCAGCGTTTTTGCCCTGAGTGAAACCAACAAGCGTGGCGTGCGCCACAGCATCCAGTTCTTTGATCATCAAGGCGATGCGCTGCATAAGGTGTACACCACCGACGAAACCGATCTCGCCGCCTGGTTCGCCCTGGTCGAGCGCCATCAGACTGCGGAAAACTCGGCACTGGAGCTGCAACCGGTCGAGATTAAAGAGAGTAACAGCGCGCCGGATACCGCCAAAATCGATGCCGACTGGCGTGCCATGACCGACGTCCACCAGTTCTTCCAACTGCTAAGCCGCAATAATCTGACCCGTCAGCAGGCCTTCCGCGCCGTGGGTAACGATCTTGCCTATCGCGTGGACAACAGCTCGCTGACGGCGATCCTGGAAGCCGCCAAGTCTGCGCAAAACGAAATCATGATCTTCGTCGGCAACCGGGGCTGCGTACAGATCTTTACCGGCCAGATTGAGCGCCTGATGCCCCAGGATGGCTGGGTCAACATCTTCAACCGCCACTTTACCCTGCACCTGATTGAAGGGGCGATCGCCGAAAGCTGGATCACACGCAAACCAACCAAAGATGGCATGGTCACCAGCCTGGAGCTATTTGCCGCCGATGGCACCCAGATCGCCCAACTTTACGGGCAACGTACCGAAGGCCAACCGGAGCAGTTGCAGTGGCGTGAACAGGTTGCTGCACTTGAACCGAAGGATGTCGCCGCATGATAGCTTCATTGTTTCGTCGCCTGGCGCTGTGCGTTGCGCTGGCATTTCCATTAGCCGCCGTGGCGGCAGAGAGGATTGTTTCGATAGGGGGTGACGTGACCGAGATTGCCTTCGCGCTGGGCGCGGGTGATGAAGTTGTGGCTCGAGACAGTACCAGCCTACATCCTGCTGCGGTGCAGACATTGCCAGACGTGGGCTATATGCGCCAACTGAATGCCGAAGGTATCCTGGCGCTGAAACCCACCCTGATCCTGACCACCGAGTTGGCGGAGCCAGCATTGGTGCTTAAGCAGCTGGAAGACAGTGGCGTGAAGGTGGTGCGTATTCCTGGGGATACCACCGTGCAGGCGGTGCCTGAAAAAATCAGCGTGATAGCCGATGCCATCAATCGCAGTAGCCAAGGCAAGCAGTTGGCTGAACGCTATCAGCAACAGTTGGCAGCGGTAGCCAATACGCCGCTGCCGGTGAAAGTACTGTTCGTGATGAGTCACGGGGGTATTACCCCCATGGCCGCGGGCCAGCAAACTGCGGCAGATGCCATTATCAGAGCGGCTGGGTTGAAAAACGCGATGCAAGGTTTCAGCCGTTACCGCCCGCTCTCGCAAGAGGGCGTGATTGCCAGCGCACCAGACTTGCTGTTGGTGACTACCGATGGCGTTCGCTCCATCGGTGGCCAGGAAAACCTGTGGCTGTTGCCCGGCATGGCTCTGACACCGGCGGGGAAAAACCGCCGCGTGCTGATCGTTGATGATATGGCGCTGCTCGGTTTTGGTCTTGAAACGCCGCAGGCGCAGGGCCTGTTGCGTAAAGCGGCGGAGCAAAAGTAATGCGTTGCCGAACCTCGCCCCGCCTGGCGATCGGCAGCCTGCTGATCCTGCTGACGATCCTGGCACTTGGGGCCGCTAACCTGGGGGCGTTGACACTATCATTTCGCACCCTGTGGCAGGCTCCTCTCAGCGATACCTCCTGGCATATCTGGCTGAATATTCGTCTGCCACGCGTGCTGTTGGCCGTGGTGATCGGCTGTGCGTTGGCGGTTTCCGGTGCAGTGATGCAAGGACTGTTTCGCAACCCCTTGGCCGATCCAAGCCTGTTGGGGATCAGCAGCGGCGGTGCACTGTTCGTCGCCCTGGTGATCGTCATGCCGCTGGCCCTGCCCCCGCTCATCGCGCTATACAGCCATATGCTGGCGGCGTTTCTTGGCAGCCTGCTGGTTTCGATACTGATTTACGGCATCAGCCGCAGCGGGCACGGCAGCCTTTCTCGGCTGTTGCTGGCCGGTATCGCCATCAATGCGCTGTGCATGGCGGCGATTGGTGTGCTGTCGTACCTCAGTAGCGACCAGCAATTACGTCAGTTTTCACTCTGGATGATGGGCAGCCTTAGCCAGTCACAGTGGCCTACCCTGGTAGTGTCCGCTTCGCTGATCCTGCCAGCCGCATTGCTGACGCTGTTACAGGCTCGTCGTTTGAATCTGCTACAGCTGGGTGATGAAGAAGCACATTACCTTGGAGTTAATGTGCAACGCGCCAAGCTGCAGTTGCTACTGTTGAGCGCTCTGCTGATTGGGGCTGCCGTAGCGATGAGTGGCGTGATCGGCTTTATTGGCCTGGTGGTACCCCACCTGGTGCGTATGCGGCTTGGGGGCGATCACCGCTGGTTGTTGCCAGCCTCTGCCCTCGGCGGTGCCTGCCTGCTGTTGGTGAGCGATACGCTGGCACGGACGCTGGTCGCTCCGGCAGAAATGCCGGTAGGCCTGATGACCAGCCTGATCGGTGGTCCCTATTTTCTGTGGCTGGTGATGCGCCAGCGGGAGCGCACCGGTGGATGATTCATCAAAGCTGACAGCACGGCAATTGCGTTACAACCTGGGGGATCGCAGGCTGATCACCGATGTCTCCCTCAGCATCACCAGTGGCGAAATGGTGGCGATTATCGGCCCCAACGGCGCGGGGAAGTCGACCCTGCTACGCTTACTTACTGGTTATCTGGCAGCAGACTGTGGCGAGTGCCGCCTGCAAGGTAAACCGCTTGAGCAGTGGCAACCGCAGCAGTTAGCCAAGGTCCGGGCGGTAATGCGTCAACACAGCGAACTGGCCTTTCCGTTTACCGTGGAAGAAGTGGTTGCCATGGGTCGCTCTCCGCATAGCGGGCGCGATGCCAAACGGGCGATCCAACAGGTGATGGAGCAGACCGATTGCACCAGCCTGGCCCAACGTGATTACCGCCAGCTTTCCGGCGGGGAACAGCAACGGGTGCAACTGGCCAGAGTATTGGTGCAGTTGTGGCAGCCGCAACCCGCACCATCCTGGTTATTTCTTGATGAACCCACCTCGGCGCTCGATCTGTATCATCAACAGCATACCTTACGCCTGCTGCGCTCCCTGACGCGTCAGCAGCCGTTGGCGGTCTGTTGCGTATTGCACGATCTTAATCTGGCCGCGCTGTATGCCGATCGTATTCTGTTGTTGCATCAGGGCCGCCTGGTCGCTTCCGGTACCCCACAGCAGGTATTGCAGACAGATATCCTGACACGTTGGTATCAGGCAGATCTCGGTGTCGCCGCCCACCCGGAGACCGCACTGCCGCAGGTGTTTTTACGTCAGTAACGCTAAGCCATGGAGGGCTTGCTACATTCAGCTCGAACAGGAAATTTCCAGATGCTTGCCCCAATCCGGTGGCAAGGCCGCCAGATCGTCATACTGAGCATCGTCGGCGAAAGGTTGCAGCAACGCCTGGTGCAAACGCGCCAACTTGCTGACATCGTCCTGCTCTGCCGCTTCGATAGCCTGCTGCGCCAAATAATTACGCAAAATCAGTTTAGGATTCGCCAGCTTCATCGCTTGCTGGCGCTCGGCATCACTCACCTGCTCAAGCTGTAAGCGCTGGCGATACTTTTGATACCAACCGTCAAAGGCGCCGCGATCGATAAAGTCATCACGCAATGGCGTTTGCGCCTGCTGCTGCTCAACGGCGCTCAATAAGCGGAAGGTGCGAGTGTAGTCACGTCCCTCTTGCGCCATCAGGCTCAATAAGCCGGTCAGCAGATCGTTATCCTGTTTTGACTGGGTAAACAAGCCCAGTTTGGCACGCATTTGCTCACCATAAGCCTGCATCAACGCCGGTTCATAGGCGGCCAGTGCCTGCTGTAACTGCTCGGCACTCAGCAAACCGGATAGCGTTTGCGCCAATCGATGCAGGTTCCATAACCCCACGGCAGGCTGGTTATCGAACGCATAACGACCCTGATGATCGGAGTGGTTGCAGATATAATCGGGCCGGTAGTCATCAAGGAAGCCATAAGGTCCATAATCCATCGTCAGGCCGAGGATCGACATATTGTCGGTATTCATCACGCCGTGGGCAAACCCCACACACTGCCAATGGGCAATCATACGAGCGGTGCGTTCCACCACATCGGTAAACCACAGCAGATAGCGATCCTGCTCATCAACCCATTGCGACCAATGGCGGGCAATAACGAAGTCCGCCAATTGCCTGACCTGCTCCGACTGTTGGCGGTAATAGAAATGTTCGAAATGCCCAAAGCGGACATGGCTTTCCGCCACCCGCAGCAGCATTGCCCCGCGCTCCGGTTGTTCACGGAACACAGGATGTTCGCTGGTGACAATTGTCAGGGCCCGCGTCGTCGGGATCCCCAGATGGTATAGCGCCTCGGAGGCCAGGAATTCACGGATCACCGAGCGTAGCACCGCCCGCCCATCGCCCATGCGTGAATATGGCGTTAAGCCAGCGCCTTTCAGATGCCAGTCCATACTGCGGCCGTCCACGAGCCGCTGTTCGCCCAGCAGGATCCCCCGGCCATCTCCCAACTGACCCGCCCAGGAACCAAACTGATGGCCGCTGTAAACCTGCGCCAAAGGCTGCATGCCGGGCAACAGGGTTTCTCCTGCCCAGATTGGCGTTTTCTCCGGGGTAAACCAGCTTGCGTCCAACCCCAGTTCCTGAGCCAGTGGCTGGCTGTAATACAGTAAACGGGCCGCTTTAAGCGGCGTCGGCTGCAGTGCGGTATAAAAACCGGGCAGTTGTTGGTAATAAGCGTTTTCAAATTGCGGCATAGGCCCTCCGTAACACTTAGTGTAGAGCCTGGAGGTGCGGATTAACACGGAGGATTTACAAGGGATTCGCCCCTGGCCGATAACCTGCAGGGGCGCGGTAGACTAAAAAGCTGCAGCTTGGTTATTTAGCGCCTGCGGCGTGAGTCTTTTAATGACCTACTACGCGCATGGCTAAAGTGCTTTATCAATGATAAAGCGACAATAATTATCAGTACTGGGATCACGGTAAAAATCATCCAGTCCACTATTTACCCCGGTATGTAAGTAAAAATCAGCTATTATTATCGAACTCTTCAGCAATCCTGCGTAGAGACCGCAGATTATCCACACTGATGGCAGGCCATAAAAACCCCTGTAGCCCTAAAACACCGGTGTTAGTCAGTTTATTGAAATACTCATGTTTCTCAATGCCGCAAACAATAACTCCCTTACAAAGTTGATTGATATTCTTAAGCAGTGAATCGATGACCAGGTCATATCCCTGTTGGGTAACCAATTGCCAATAAAAGCGTTTGTCGATCTTCACAAAATCAAATAAACCATCGTACAACGCGGTCAACGTCGCTTTGCCAGAACCGAAACCATCGAGCCAAAGCGAAAAGTAGGAACTTAACAAGCGGATTTTTCCGTTGTCTTTCCCCGCGGAAAGGTTGGGAAAACTCTCATTAATTTCAAAAGCAATAAACGGCAGCTGCTGCACTCGCTGACGACATGTCTCGCTGCCAAGTAACCAATCGACAACCGTTTCTTCGATATTAATGGTCAATGTCACCCCGCTGGCAACAAACCATGACGCGTGCTTTTCAGCCAGCGTGAGTTGGTCGTTGAATAACTCAATCCTTTGTTCTGGGGTTAATAACCGCAGGCCGATCTCCGTAGGCATCGCCAGGTTGTCGCCCGAGCCAGTAAAACGGGTGAGAAGTTCCACCGCCAGCAATCTTCCCGTCATGGCGTAAATCGGCAAGAAGACGTACTGACTAATAAAATCAACGTCAGATTGAATATTCATTTTAATGCCAGAGGCTTAATGACGTGCAAACCATCGTATAACAATAAGTTATACCGATCAATCCCTCGGGAATAGTTCATAAATAGTAATGTGATTAGCTAGGCGTTGCCAAGTAATTGATAGCTTTAGCGATGTTTTTTTGTTCAGGCAGTCAGGTGCGATAATTATATTTGCGGCATCTATCGTTACACATTAAAAGCTTTACGCAATGCGTGAGTTATTTTTTATGTTCAACGATCAGGTGATGCGGCGACCACCTGATTTCATTAATAAAATTCCTAACTTATTTACCACACAGCACTACTTAATGGTTTCCAACAACCAACGCTGCAACTCACTAAGCTCGCTCTCCTGCTGTGGATATTGCGCTACCAGCTGTGCACAACAGTCTGCCAACGCCTCGCTGCGATAGGCACATCCCACCAGCTTTTCGGCCAAAGTCTGTAATGGCGCAGGGTTGAGGCTGTCGGTGAATATCTGCGCGCGTACAATCGCGCCCTTCTCGACGTCAAAAAAGATATCCACCCCACCCCAGGTAAATCGTTCATTCAGCAAGTGGCTAAACGCTGGCGCTTTGCCAAAATTCCATTCCCAACTGCTCTGCTTGGCAAATTGCTGGGCAAAATCAGGCAGGTCTGGGAAGACATCCGGGGAGATCGCTTCCGGCTGTGCCGTTTCACCATAATGGGCGAAGAAAGCCTGAATAACGGCGTCACAAACCTGCTGATGGTCGATTTCTGGCACAAACTCGGCCAGGTTAGCGACCCTGGAACGTACAGAAGTGATGCCTTTCGCCTGCAATTTTTTCGGATCGGGATTGAGATAATCCGCCAGGCGATTGAGATCGGCATTCAACAATAGCGTACCGTGATGAAAGCCACGATCCTGGGTTTCTCGATAGGCTGAACCGGAAATTTTGCGCATTCCGTCGGCCGTTTCAACCACCAGATCGTTACGCCCGGAAGCCAATGCATCAATCCCAAGCTGTTTCAGCGCCGCCAAAATAATGCCGGTAGAAACGGTTTTATCGTAGCCGGGCTTACCGGCCATAAAGGTAAAGCAGGTATTGCCCAGGTCGTGAAACACCGCCCCGCCGCCGCTGCTGCGCCGTGCCAGACGAATGCCATCCTGTTCCATCCGCCGGGTATTGCATTCTTTCCACGGGTTCTGCGACTGGCCAATTACCACGGTTTCAGCATTACGCCACAGGAAGAGGATTTTTTGCGTGGTCATTTCGCGGAAGATGCACTCTTCTACCGCCAGATTAAACCAGGGATCGTAGGAATCAGAAATCAATAAACGTAAGGAATTCATGGCAGTCACCTCATCATGCAGTGCTGCCATAATACACCAGATAGGGGGTTTGGGTCGTTAAATCCGGCGCGCCTGCCAGTACACCTTGCGCCAGTAAACGTTGTTGAGTGAAGAACGCGTCACGCCTTTGCTGGTCGAGGCATGAATAAACTCGTCGTTGGTATCGTAGATCCCCACATGCAGGCCATTCTCTCCGCTGCCGGTTTTAAAGAACACCAGATCGCCCGGCATCAGCTCGTCGCGCGAGACTTTGGTCCCCAGCCCGGTTTGCTGCGCCGTGGAGCGCGGTAATTGCATATCAAAACGATCGCTGAAGGTGCGATAGACAAAGCCGGAACAGTCAACACCGCCGCGATCCAGCCCGCCGTAGCGATACGGAGTGCCATACCATTGACGCAGTTGCTCGTTCAATTGCGCTACCACCACAATGGAATCGGACAAACGGCCACTCGGCGGTGGCGCATGGCTGCTGCAACCGGCGAGAATTAAACTGGCTAATAGAAACCACACACGCATCGCATTTTACCTTTCACTTGAACACCGAACCGGATCAACCGCCTGCGGTATTTCACCACGCCACTCCAGGTAAGGAGAATGCTGTTTGGCGTTAATTTATCGCCCAAGATAATAAAAAGGCAAGCTTTGTGCGTGAGATATTCGAATCGACAGCGTTTTTTCCGCTATTAACGGTTTTTTTCCGCCCGATGGCTATTAATCAACCAGACGCCGAACAGAATAAACACTGTCCCCAGCGTTTTAAGCAAGGTGGCCGATTCATTAAACCAGGGCAGGATCACCGCCGCCAGGTAAACCAGCGCATAACTGACGCTCAACAGCGGATAAGCCCGGTTCAGCGGCAGGTAATGAAGCGCAAAGAACCAGCACAGCATTGATAATCCATAGCCGAAAATCCCGGCGGCCACCGCCAGCAAGGCCATTCCATACTGGTTGAGTAACGGCCAGGTAACATCGGCAAAGGACAACAGCGGGATCTGCCCCATCCCCCATTTCATCAACAGCTGGGCCAACGTGACTAACAGAACGCTGCCCGCCCCCCAAAGATAACCTTTCATGATTGCAGACTCATCATCAGGATCCCCAGCATAATCGACGCCACGCCGCACCAGTGGCGCACCGTGGTCGGCTCGTTAAACAACCAGCGTGCCGCCAGCGTCACCAGGACAAAGTTGAGGCTCAGCATCGGATAGGCCAAGCTGAGCGGCAGGCGCTGCAATACATTTAGCCACACCAGCATGCCCAGCCCCAATAACAATACTGCCAGCGCCAACCAGCGCAGCGTTAAAGCCCGTCGCCGCTCGCCAGCCTGTTGCCAGGTAAGGGCAGCCTGCTTCTGACACAGCTGCCCCGCACAGGTGAACAGGCTAACCAGGATCACCAATAAATACGCCATCATGGCTGCTGCTTGTACCATACCAATGCCATGCGATGCATCTCGACAACGCTGTCTGGCGTTGGCAAATCTGTCGGCACGTGCTCACCACGGGAGAGTTGCATGATCAGTGACACATCCCCTTGTTTGCGAGCCTCAGCCAACCAGCCAGCAAAATCTTCTTCGCTGATATAGTGGCCGCGCGCATCGGGATACGCCAAGCCATAAGTAAGCTCGCCTTTTTCACCGTACATCAGCACATCGCTGCGTTTCAGTTCCCAGGCCAGGCCTGCAGCGATACCCACGCGATCGGCCAGCACAAACTGGCTCTGGCTGAGCGTAGCTATATTCTCACGAATGAAGTTTTGCGGCTGCTTGGAGTCGATCACCTGTTGCGGAATAGCGTAACCGATCAACAGACAAAGCAGCAGCGGGCAAGCGGCCGCCCAGGTCCAGCGTTTCGCGTTATCACGAGCGGAAATCACGGCAAACAGCAGCCAACCACCAAAGGCAATCAGGCCGAGCACGATTTTCGGCCACTCATCGGCGGTAAACAGATGCACTTTAGGTAACACACCTGAGCCGATGAGCAACAACGCGATAATGCCAATCAGCCCAAACAGGCCATTTAGCACGGCATTCATCTTGAATACCCGAGTACGTAACTGCCCCGCGCAATCCTCGGCGTAAGCCGCCATCAGCAGTGCCAACGGCGCCATGCAAGGCAGAATATAGGTAGGCAACTTGCCTTTGGCGATGCTGAAGAAGATCAGCGGCATCACCACCCAGCTCAACAGGAAAAACAGCTCCGGGCGCTGCACACGCTCACGCCATCCCTTGAGCAGGGAACCTGGCAATAACCCCAACCACGGCAGTACCGCAGCGATCAGGATCGGGATGTAATACCAAAAAGGTGCCTTATGCTGGGCATTGTCTTCGGCAAAGCGCTGAATATGCTCCACCCAGAAGAAGTAGTTCCAATAGTCCGGCTCTCGTTGAGCCACCGCCAGCGCCCACGGCAGGCTGAGCAGTACCGCCACCACAATCGCCACTGGCCCATAGCAGAACAGATCTTTGACCTTACGCTGCTGAATAACAATGGGGATAACGGCAATCACCGGCACCGCCAGCGCCAGGAAGCCTTTGGTCATAAAGCCCATACCACAGGCCAGCCCGAGCAACACATAGGCACCCAGCTTACCTTTGGCTGTGGAGGCTTTCAGCGTCAGGTAATAACTGACCATGGCTGCCGTCAGCCACAGCGAGATCATCGGATCGAGCACGCTGTAAGTGCCGATACTGAATACCAGCACCATCGACAGGAAGATCAGCACCGCCAGATAGGCACGACGCGCATTTTTCCACATCAGCCAGGCCAGAGCAAAGACCAGCAAGGCAGTCAGACCCGTGCTGAATATCGAGCCAAAGCGCACGGCAAAGTTACTATCGCCGAACAACCACTGGCTAATGTTGTTAAACCAGTAACCGGCAACCGGTTTTTCAAAATAGCGCAGGCCTAGCAGGTTAGGCACTATCCAATCTCCGCGCGCCAGCATTTCACGGCTAATTTCGGCGTAGCGGGTTTCATCCGGCTGCCATAGCAGCCGCCCATTCACCGGCAGCAGATACACCAGGGCAAAAAAAATGGCCAATACAATGGCCCAGGATCCTTTCAACGCTTTCATGAAACCTTTTCTCCCCCAACTTCGGTTTGATAACCCAACCAGCCTTCTCGGCCAGGAAATGGTGCGCGAGTAATGCGGCCTAACGGCAGTGATGACACATCTTGGGGCAGCAATGCACTCAGCGGGCAGAACTCGATACCTTGCTGTTTTGCACGCTGTAACAGTTGTTCGAACATGGCCGACTGCGACATGCCTTCCACCTCGGTATGTATGGTGTACACAGGCACCCCACGATCGTTTTCTATCGCTCGCAAAATATAATCATTGAAATCCGCCATGCTGGTCTCACGACCAATCACCTCATCAAAGGTTGGAAGAGTCACGGGGATTTGCACCGTGCCCGGTTGGCCATTCTCTAATAGCGGACGGAACGGGTGGGTGCCACGGCAATCACTGTTATACTCGAAACTAAAACCTTGCTTAACCTCCACGACGCGCTGATCGGCACGCCACCCCGCCACCGCCGAAAATCGGACCGGTTGACCGATCGCGTTTGACAGCGCATCAACGCCCAACTGAACCTGGTGCGTCAACTCGGGTTTGGACCACTTCCCCACCTTGGCCTGCCACCCTTGATGATCCCAGGCATGCAAACCCACTTCGTGGCCCATCTCCAACGTGCGTTTCATCAACGGCCCCAAAGATCGGGAAATATTCCTCCCAGGCCACGCGGTCCCCGCCAGCAGGATATCCCAGCCGTACAGGGAGGCGGCCTTGGAACGTAGCATTTTCAGCAGGAATTGGGGACGAAGCAGGCGCCACAAGTGGCGCCCCATGTTGTCCGGCCCGACGCTGAAGAAGAAGCTGGCCTGAATATCGTACTTGGCAAACAGTTCCAGCAGGCGCGGCACCCCTTCACGGGTACCGCTAAAGGTGTCTACATCAACTCGCAGGCCGACCTTCCTCATGCACCATCACCTTCCTTTACCGTGGTACGCAGGAAGTAGTCCAGAGTTTCGGCAACGGTTTGCTGCATGGCGATCGTCGGCTGCCAGCCCAGCAGGCGGCGCGCGTTCTTGATGCTTGGCGTACGGTGCTCAACGTCCTGATACCCTTTGCCGTAGTAGCTGCTGCTTTCCACGTCCTTGAAACCGGCAAACGGCGGGAAATTGCCGCGCAGCGGATGTTCATTGAAGCTGGCCAACAGCATTTCCGCCAGCTCACGAATACTGGCTTCGTTGGTTGGGTTGCCGATGTTGACGATCTGACCATCACATTGGCCATCGCGGTTTTCAATAATGCGATACAGCGCTTCAATACCGTCGTTGATATCGGTAAAGCAACGTTTCTGCGCCCCACCGTCCACCAGCTTGATCGGTGAGCCTTCGACCAGATTCAGGATCAACTGGGTGATTGCACGCGATGAGCCGATACGTGCCGCATCCAGGTTATCCAGGCGTGGCCCCATCCAGTTAAACGGACGGAACAGCGTGAACTTCAGGCCTTCTTTGGCCCCGTAAGCCCAGATAACCCGGTCCAACAGCTGTTTGGAGACCGAATAGATCCAGCGCTGTTTATTGATTGGCCCGACGATCAGGCGCGAGGTGTCCTCATCAAACTCTTTATCGTCACACATGCCATAAACTTCTGAAGTGGACGGGAAGATGATGCGTTTGTTGTATTTCACACAGTCGCGGACGATTTTCAGGTTTTCTTCGAAATCCAACTCGAACACGCGCAGCGGATTACGGGTGTATTCGATCGGTGTGGCGATTGCCACCAGTGGCAGTACCACGTCGCACTTCTTGATGTGATACTCGATCCACTCGGAATGAATGCTGATATCCCCTTCCACAAAGTGGAAGCGCGGGTTATCCAGGAAGCGGCTGATGGCGTCAGAGCCGATATCCAGACCGTAGATATCGTAGCGGTCTTCGCGCAGCAGACGTTCGGTGAGATGGTTGCCGATAAAGCCATTGACACCCAGGATCAGCACGCGGGTCCGGCGCTTCATCACAGAGCTTGGTTTGGCAGCCAGACGTACGTCGCTCACCATGCCCATTTCCGCTGCCAGGCGGCTGCCTTGCACATACAAACCAGACTCGCTTTGGCCAGCCACGATTTCCAGCGCACCTTCACCACAGGCAATTACCAGTGGGGTGGTGCTCAGCACCGTGCCTGGCTGCTTATCATGCGCGGTATCCAGAACGCGTGCGCGCCAAACGATCACCTTGCGCTGCCCCAGATAGCTGAATGCGCCCGGATAAGGTTCGGTGACAGCTCGCACCAGGTTGTTGATTTCATGAGCAGACTTGTGCCACTGGATCTCACCATCAGCAGCGGTACGGCGGCCAAAATAGCTGGCATCCGCTTCGTTTTGCACCGTCAGGCTGGCCGTACCGTTTTTCAGTTTCGGCAGTTGTTCTTTCAAGACGATCTGCGCCGCTTCCAACACTTTTTTGTGCAGCGTCAGTGCGGTGTCCTGATCGGAAATCGCCACTTTATGCTGACCTACGATATCACCGGCATCCGGACGTTTGACCATCTTGTGCAGCGTGGCACCGGTTTCGGTTTCGCCGTTCACCAGCGCCCAGTTGATCGGCGCGCGGCCACGGTAGCGTGGCAACAGTGAACCATGCAGGTTAAAACCACCTTTTGGAGCCAGAGACAGGATCTCATCGCTCAACATATTGCGGTAGTAGAAAGAGAAAATGATATCCGGCTGTAGCTCACGGATACGCTCAACCCACAACGGATGATTGACATCTTCCGGTGCATACACCGGCAGCTCCAGTTCAGCACCCTGGCGAGCAACGGAAGAGAAGAAGTTGTTTTCACCTGGATCATCGGTATGGGTAAATACGGCCTGTACGTCATAACCCGCTTCTGTCAGCGCTTTCAAGCCTGCGCAGCCGATATCATGGTAAGCAAATACAATAGCTTTCATCATTCTTCTTCCTGAGTATTTTGGGTTGGCTTGGCGCCGACCACTTTCTGGACAAAATAGCGGGGACGAGCACGGACGTCGTTATAAATCCGGCCGATGTACTCCCCTAACAATCCCATACCGACAAACTGTGCACCGATAAAGGTGAATAACACTGCAAACAGCGTGAAGACTCCGCCTGCCGCCCATTCTGGCCCCAAGACCAAGCGCAGCACGATCAACAACACCGCCAGCACGAAGCCCGACAGTGCAATCACGCTGCCTATCACGCTAAGCAGACGCAGCGGCGTGGTGGTCAGGCAGGTGATCAGGTCATACATCAGGTTGATCAGCTTCATCAGGCTATATTTGGAGTCACCGAACTCGCGTTCAGCGTGACGCACCTCGATCTCCGTGGTACGGCGAGCAAAGGTGTTGGCCAGGATCGGAATAAAGGTACTGCGCTCATGGCAATGCAGCATCGCTTCGATGATATGGCGACGATAGGCACGCAGCATGCATCCATAGTCGCCCATGGATTTACCGGTCGCGCGCTGGATCATCATATTGATCATGCGGGAGGCCGTCTTGCGGAACCAGGAGTCCTGACGGTTGGCACGCACGGTACCCACCACGTCATAACCCTCTTCCGCGACGCTGACCAGACGGGGAATTTCCTCCGGCGGGTTTTGCAAATCGGCATCCAGGGTGATCACCAGATCGCCACTGACCTGATTGAAGCCCGCCATGATGGCGGAATGCTGGCCGTAGTTACGGTTCAGCAACACGGCAATAATGCAGCTATCAGGCTGTTCCGCCGCGGCGGTCAGCATGGCGGCAGAGTTGTCGCTGCTGCCATCATCAATCAGAATAATTTCGTAAGGTTGCAATAGTTGTTTACAGGCGGCGGTGGTGCGCTCCAACAAGGCAGGTAAACTCTCCTGCTCGTTGTACACCGGGATCACCACCGAAACTTTGCTAATAGGTTCAGCGCGAGACACGGGAAGACTCCAATACGGAAGACAAGGCATTGACCACGCGATCGACATCGGCTTCGGTCATATCTGGGAACAGCGGTAAAGTGCACAGGCGTGCCGAGTTCCATTCGGTATTGGGCAGTGACAGCTGTGGGTAACGTTCGCGGTAGAATTTTTGCGTATGGGCGGCGCGGAAATGCAGACCGGTGCCGACCCCAACTTCTTTCAGCCGTTCCATCAGTTGATCGCGCCCAATGCCGCAACGTTGTTCATCAACACGCACCATAAACAGGTGCCAGGCGTGATCGTGCGGATAATCTGGTAACCCCAACGGCTGGAAAGGCGAATCTTGCAGCGCGGCCAGGTAACGTTCCGCCAGCACCTTGCGCCGGGCGTTCAACTCTGGCAAACGCGCCAGCTGCACCACAGCGATCGCCGCATGAATATCTGACAGGTTGTATTTGTAGCCAGGTTCAACCACTTCTGCCTGCGGCTTACGCCCCTGCAGTTGGCGGTCAAAAGCGTCAACACCCAGGCCGTGGAACTTCAGGCAGCGGACGCGATCGGCCAGTTCATCGTCATCGGTCGCGATCAGGCCGCCTTCAGCACAGGTCAGGTTTTTGATGGCGTGGAAAGAGAAAATGGCAGTACCACGCGCGCCCACCCATTCACCATTGAAACGGGTGCCTACGGCGTGAGCCGCATCTTCAATCAGGGGGAGGTTGTGGCGTTCAGCCACGGCGCGCAGTTCATCCATCGGTAATGGTGCGCCCGCATAGTGAACGGGAATAATCGCTTTGGTACGTGGGGTGATGGCCGCCTCAACATCGGCTGCACTGACCATCAAAGTGTCCCGGTCAACATCGATCATCACCGGCGTAGCGCCAAGCAATTCGATCATGTTGAGGGTGGAAACCCAGGTTTGTGAAGGGGTAATGACTTCATCCCCTGGCCCGATATCCAGAGCCATCAGAGTGATGTGCATCCCCGCCGTTGCAGAGCAGACGGCAACCGCATGCTTGCAGCCGAAAGTTCGGCAAAACTCGCTTTCCAACTGCTGATTTTGCGGCCCGGTGGTGATCCAGCCAGAACGCAACACCTTTTCTACCGCCGCAATTTCTTCATCCCCAATTGCCGGGCGTGAAAAAGGCAGGAATTGATCCATAATTAAACCCCAAACGTCTAGATTTTCTTTAAGCCACTGTAAGACTTTTACATTTAACGAATAGTAAACGTCGCAAAGAATGATCACTGGTGGATTAACTGCCAATGTACTTGGGCAAGCTTAACTAAACCTTAAGGGAGAAATTATTATCAGGAAACCTTCTGTAAAACTTCTTCATCAAGGAACCAATAATTAGTTGCATAATCATTGAGTTATGCAGTTATATTTTTTTACTTATTTTTTTTCAACCCGTTCAGCGTAGCAGGTAATCGTGGATTTTCCATCTTATTTTGTGAGATTAACGTGAGAATTTGCGCCCTTGCAGGGTAATTATATCGAGCACGTTTACTTTTCGTTTAACCTCCATTTAATCGGTTAAAATAGCAGCTAAACATCGCTAGGCCGTTTTGGTCATAATCCAGCGCTGTTCCCCTACCGCCTGCAGATGAAAATCCACGTCATAAACCTTGGATAATAACCCCGGCTCCATTACCTCGTGGGTGATCCCCTCGGCCACCAGCCGTCCGGCTTGCAGTAACCAGACTCGATCGGCCTGTTGCAAGGTATGATTAAGATCGTGAGCGCAGACCAGTGCACTGCGGCCACTTTGGCAAAATTCGCGCAGCAGGCGATCGAGTGCCACCTTTTGCGCCACATCCAGGCTGTTGGTCGGTTCATCGAGCAGCAGTAATTGGCTTCGCGGGTTGACTGTCGGCCAAACCTGCAATAGCACTGCGGCCAACCGCACCCGCTGCCATTCCCCCCCGGAGAGTTGAGTCAGCATGCGGGATAATTTATCCGCCAGCTTCAGGCTACGAGCCAAATACAAGATGGCGTTCTCCAGCTCGCTTTCGTCCGCTCCGGCGGGCTGATGTAAGGCGAGATATTGAAATACCGGCATCAGCGCAACCGGAGGCTGCTGCTGGCACAGATAAGCCCGGTGCCTTGCCAGTTCATTCCCCGCATACGCTTCCAGCAAACGCCCAGACAGCCGAACTTCGCCAAGCCCTGGCAGCATACCCGCCAATCTGGCCAACAGCGTACTCTTACCCGCGCCGTTTGGGCCGATCAGGTGCACCTGCAACCCAGCGGCGATCTGCCCAGAAAACGGCACTAATCGCCCTTCTACCCCCACCTCACTGAGTTGCAGCATGGCTCTGTTCGCTCCTTTACTTGGCCAAAGCCTGTTTGATGGCCTCGGACACCTGTGGGTCTTCTGGCGTCATATCCGGTGAGAAGCGTTGGATCACCGTACCATCACGGCCAATCAAGAATTTCTCAAAGTTCCACAGGATATCGCCAGTGTGCTTCGGCGCGCGGCCTTTGCTGCTCATCCGCTCCAGGAAACCACTGCCTTCTGGTGCGACGGCCTTTGGCTGTGCGGCAATCAGTTCCCGATACAGCGGATGACGGCCCTCACCATTGACTTCAATTTTGGCAAACATCGGGAATTGGACGCCAAAGGTGCCCCGGCAAAACGCCAGGATCTCTTCATTACTGCCCGGCTCCTGACCAAGAAACTCATTAGAGGGGAAGCCCAACACCGCAAAACCCTGCTCACGCCAGGTTTCATAAAGTTTTTCCAGACCTTCGTATTGCTTGGTCAGGCCGCATTCCGACGCTACGTTGACCACCAGCAGTACTTTGCCGGCATAGGCGTTCAGTGTGGTAGATTGGTTCTCAATGGTTTGCAGGGGAATGGCATAAATGGGGTTGCTCATCAGATGTTTTCCTTTGGTTTTATTTGCAGGTGAGACAGAAAAACGCCGCCGGTCATTACCGGCAGCCGGTTTACCTTACGCTTTTTGTCCGGGCCAGTAACCAGATAAAAAGAGGGGCTCCCAGCGTTGCAGTAACCACGCCGATGGGTAATTCTGCCGAAAACAGCGCAATCCGCGCCACCACGTCAGCCACTAACAGCACGCCCGCGCCCGCCAGCGCGCAGCCAGGTAACAGATAACGTTGGTTGGTCAAACCGCTGAGGCGCAAAATATGCGGGATCACCAGGCCGATAAAGCCAATCACACCCGCCAAGGCCACGCTGGTTCCCACCAGCCAGCCGATGGCCAGCACCAGCAGATTACGCCATATGTGCAGGGAAAGGCCCAACTGCCGGGCCTGCATCTCGCCAAGCGCCATCAAGTTCAGCGCCTTGCCTTGCGCGCATAGCCACAGCAGCGCCGGCAACAAGGCTAACAGCAGCCATTTCTGCCGCCAATCCACCCCGCCGAAACCGCCCATCATCCAGTACATTAGCTGCCGCAGGTCGAGGCTCGAACTGAAATACACGGCCCAAGTCATAATCGCGCTGCACACAATCCCCAGTGCGACTCCTACCAGCAGCAAACGTGCGTTGCTCAACCTACGACGGCGGGCAAAAATCAGCAACAGGGAGGTCATCACCAGGGCGCCTGCGATGGCGTTCATGCTCATCAGCGCCACTGGCAGCAGGCCGTTGCCGAACAGCACCGTCAGCACCAGCGCCACTCCGGCACCGTTGGATACGCCAAGCAGCCCAGGTTCTGCCAGCGGGTTCTCAAACAGGGCCTGCATCGCCGCCCCCGCCACCACCAGGCTTGCCCCCACCAGCATCACCGCCAGCGCTCGTGGCAGACGCAATTGCCAGACAAACAGCTGTGCAGGTTCACTCAACCACTGCGCAGGCCAGATCCACAGATCCCCGGCGCTCAGGCTGAAGGCGAACGCTAGTACGACGCCCAGCGTCAGCCAGGTCAAATAGCGTTTATCGCGACGGTGTTGATACTGTTGTAACAAAGTGAAGGTCTGACTGCTCGGCATAACTACACAACTTCCCTACTGGCCAGGATAACGACCTGAAAATAACGTCTTGCAGCAAATAGTAGGAGGTTAGGACGTTTAGGGGAAGGACTGAGTGAACGAATGGTGGTGAAAGCAGCGGCTGGCACCGCCGGTCATCGAGGTAATGATGGTAATAGACGGGAACAGCATGCAGCGCCGACCTGTGAGGTTGGTAAACCGCCCAAAGAAAAAGGCCGCTTGCGCGGCCTTTTTGGCGTTGTATAACCTACTCTTTCGGGCTGGCGTTCTCCACCCGGCTTTTCAGTTTCTGTCCCGGACGGAAAGTGACCACGCGGCGCGCCGTAATCGGAATGTCCTCACCGGTTTTCGGGTTGCGTCCCGGACGTTGGTTCTTGTCTCGCAAATCAAAATTGCCAAAACCAGACAGCTTGACCTGTTCTCCGTTCTCCAGAGCTCGACGGACCTCTTCAAAGAACAGTTCTACCAGGTCTTTGGCATCCCGTTTGCTAAGCCCTAGCTTCTCAAACAGGTGTTCTGACATTTCAGCTTTAGTAAGCGCCATAGGTTCAATCCCTCAAGGATGCTTGGAATCGCTGTTTTAGAGCCTCTACACATTTTGCAACGGTAGCGGCAATCTCCTCTTCTTCCAGTGTACGGGCGGTATCCTGCAACACCAGACTGATAGCCAGGCTCTTATAACCCTCAGCTACGCCCTTGCCACGGTACACATCAAACAAGTTTACGCCAACTACCTGATTTGCGCCAACTTTCTTACACTCTGCCAAAATATCTTCTGCGGCGACGTTTTCAGCCACTACAACGGCGATATCGCGGCGGTTTGCAGGGAAGCGAGAAACCTCACGGGCCTGAGGCACGGCGCGGCTTGCGAGCTTGTTCCACTCCAATTCAAATACCACAGTACGGCCGTTAAGATCCAGTTTACGTTCAAGTTCTGGGTGAACCACACCGATGAAACCGACACGTTCGCCGTGTAAATAAATGGCCGCACTTTGCCCAGGATGCAGGGCGGGATTGGACTCTGCCTTGAACTGAATTTCGGATAATTTACCGGTCAGCTCCAATACCGATTCCAGATCCCCTTTCAAATCATAGAAGTCCACCGGCTTTCTTGCCAGATCCCAATGCTCATCATGGGTATGCCCAGCAATTACGCCGGCCAGCATGACATCCTGACGGATACCCAGATTTGCCGCAGTATCAGGGACAAAGCGCAGGCCGCTTTCAAACAGGCGCACCCGAGTTTGCTGGCGATTCTGGTTATAAACCACCGCCGAAAGCAGGCCTGTCCACAGTGACAGACGCATGGCAGACATCTCTACCGAGATAGGGCTTGGCAGGATCAGGGCTTCTTCACCTGGGTGCAGCAACGCTTGCACTTTCGGGTCGACAAAACTGTAAGTAATTGCTTCCTGATAGCCATGATCGACCAACATGGTCTTCACGCGCTTCAGGGTCAGATCGGATTCACGGTGTTTGGTCATCACCAGATCGGCGCGCACTGGCACATCCGGGATGTTGTTGTAGCCATAGACACGGGCCACTTCTTCCACCAAATCTTCTTCGATCTCCATATCGAAACGCCAGCTTGGCGCCACCGCCAGCCAGTTGTCGCCCTGCTCGGTAACCTGGCAACCCAGGCGACGCAGAATATCGCTCACCTGCTCGCTTGGCACTACGTGGCCAATCAGACGATCCAGCTTTTCACGGCGCAACGCAATGGTGGCACGCTTAGGTAAGGTGCTTTCATCGCTAACGTCAATGATTGGGCCAGCCTGACCACCGCAGATGTCGATCAGCAGGCGTGTAGCACGCTCCATCGCTTTATGTTGCAGTGCCGGATCTACGCCACGCTCGTAACGATGTGAAGCATCGGTATGCAGACCATGACGACGAGCACGGCCAGTAATCGACAGCGGGCTGAAGAAGGCGCATTCCAGCAGCACATCCTGGGTTTCGTCATTCACGCCAGAGTGCTCACCACCAAAGATGCCGCCCATGGCCAGCGCTTTTTGCTGATCGGCAATCACCAGGGTGTCTGCCTGCAGTTTGGCTTCGTTGCCATCCAGCAGGCGCAGCGTTTCACCTTCGTGGGCCATACGCACCACAATACCGCCCTCAATACGATTGAGGTCAAAGGCGTGCATCGGTTGGCCCAGCTCCATCAGCACGTAGTTGGTGACGTCGACCACGGCATCAATCGAGCGAATACCAGCACGACGCAGCTTCTCACGCATCCACAGTGGTGAAGGTGCCTTCACGTTGATGCCTTTCACTACGCGGCCAAGATAACGTGGGCACGCCTGAGGGGCTTCTACACGGATTGGCAGGGTGTCGGTGATGGTGGCAGCAACCGGGCTCATATCCGGCTCGGTCAGCGGCAGTTGGTTCAGCACGGCAACGTCGCGCGCGACACCAATGATACCCAGGCAATCGGCACGGTTCGGCGTAACGCTGATTTCGATCGCGCTATCGTTCAGTTGCAGATAGTCACGGATATCGGTGCCGATCGGCGCATCTGCAGGCAGCTCAATGATGCCGTCATGATCGTCTGAAATCGCCAGTTCGGAGAACGAACACAGCATGCCTTCAGAAGGCTCGCCACGCAGCTTGGCGGCTTTGATTTTAAAATCGCCTGGCAGTACGGCTCCGACAGTAGCAACGGCTACTTTCAGACCCACGCGGCAGTTTGGCGCACCACAAACGATGTCTAACAGGCGCTCACCGCCCACGTCGACTTTGGTTACGCGCAGTTTGTCGGCGTTCGGGTGTTGACCGCACTCCACCACGTGGCCCACGACCACACCGTTGAATACGCCAGCCACCGGCTCAACGCCGTCTACTTCCAGGCCAGCCATGGTGATTTGATCGGATAATGCTTCGCTGCTGATGGCCGGGTTTACCCACTCGCGCAACCAGAGTTCACTGAATTTCATGTGATATTCCCGCCTTACTTAAACTGTTTGAGGAAACGCAGATCGTTTTCGAAGAACGCACGCAGATCGGTGACGCCGTAACGCAGCATCGTCAGGCGCTCCATACCCATACCGAAGGCAAAACCGGAATAGATTTCCGGATCGATACCCACGTTGCGCAGTACGTTCGGGTGCACCATGCCGCAACCCAACACTTCCAGCCACTTACCGTTTTTGCCCATTACATCTACTTCGGCAGAAGGTTCGGTGAACGGGAAATAGGAAGGACGGAAACGAACCTGCAGGTCTTCTTCAAAGAAGTTGTTCAGGAAATCGTGCAGCGTCCCTTTCAGGTTGGTGAAGCTGATGTCCTTGTCGACGATCAGCCCTTCCATCTGGTGGAACATCGGCGTATGTGTCTGATCGTAGTCGTTACGATAGACACGGCCCGGCGCGATGATACGGATCGGTGGTTGCTGGTTCTTCATTGTGCGGATCTGCACGCCAGAAGTTTGGGTACGCAGCAGGCGCGTCGCGTCAAACCAGAAGGTATCGTGATCGGCACGGGCCGGGTGATGCCCTGGGATATTCAGCGCGTCGAAGTTATGGTAATCGTCTTCGATTTCCGGGCCGGTCTCTACCGAGAAGCCCAGTTCGCCAAAGAAGGTTTCGATACGATCGATGGTGCGAGTGACCGGGTGCAGGCCACCGTTCTCCAGGCGACGCCCCGGCAGAGAGACGTCGATGGTCTCTGCCGCCAGGCGGGCGTTCAGCACCGCAGACTCCAACGCGTTCTTACGCGCGTTCAGCGCATCCTGAACTTCCTGTTTTGCCTGGTTGATCACCGCCCCGGCTGCCGGGCGATCTTCCGCTGGCACTTCACGCAGGGACTGCATCTGTAAGGTAAAATGACCTTTCTTGCCAAAATATTCGACGCGTACCAAATCTAACGCGGCAACATCTTGGGCATCTTCTACGGCTGCCTTGGCGTTGGCAACCAGCTCTGCGAGATGTGACATTGCTTTCCTCTTCCTCTGGCCTTGTGGCCCTAAGTAATTGTTATCTATTATTCCAACACGCCTTTGGTTGATCTTCAAAGAATTTCAAGCCGTAGCCAAGCAAGTGCCGCAGGCCCAAAAGGCGCAGAAGGTGGCCAAAAACAAAAAAGCCTCCACTTGGGAGGCTTAGGCGCTACTTTCCGTTTCTTTTCTTACGCGCAAAGCCTCCTGAAGTCAGGCGCTAAAGTAAAAAAAGAAGCGGAAAATAACAGCGTGCATGTTGGTAGTACCTTGTCGATGGATTGGCAACCAGTGTGATAGCGCCAGCCGATAAAAGTCAATATCTGTATTGAGAACAAACAGTAAAAGAGGGAGCAAGCTCCCTCTTTTCAACCAGCTTACGCCAGTGCTGCTTTCGCTTTTTCAACCAGTGCGCCAAAGGCCACTTTGTCGAATACTGCGATGTCAGCCAGGATCTTACGGTCAATTTCAATAGAAGCTTTTTTCAAGCCGTTAATGAATTTGCTGTAAGACAAGCCGTTCTGACGAGCAGCTGCGTTGATACGTGCAATCCACAGCTGACGGAACTGACGCTTACGTTGACGACGGTCACGGTAAGCATACTGACCTGCTTTGATTACTGCCTGGAAGGCAACACGATAAACGCGCGAACGGGCACCGTAGTAACCTTTCGCTTGTTTCAGTATTTTCTTGTGACGTGCGCGTGCAATTACACCACGTTTTACGCGAGCCATATGCTCTCTCCTAAAGTCTTATTCTAGATTCAAAAAATGTGGCTTATGCGTACGGCAGGCACGCGATAACCAGGACCAGATCGTTTTTAGACACCATGCCTTTCGGACGCAGATGACGTTTACGCTTGGTTGCTTTTTTGGTCAGAATATGACGCAGGTTAGCATGTTTGCGCTTAAAACCACCGCTGCCGGTCTTTTTGAAGCGCTTGGCTGCACCACGTACAGTTTTAATCTTTGGCATGTTAATTAAATCCACTTCGCATTGTTAAACAACGAATCAGTGAGGCGAATAAAACCCACGCACGCTTGCACGGCGTGGGTTCGATTACTTGGAAGCCTTACTGTTTCTTCTTGGGTGCGAGCACCATAATCATCTGACGGCCTTCGATCCTTGTTGGGAAGGATTCGACCACTGCCAGATCAATATCTTCACACAGGTCTTTACGGACGCGGTTAAGCACTTCCATACCGATCTGCTGGTGCGCCATTTCACGCCCACGGAAACGCAGGGTGATCTTGGCTTTATCGCCGTCTTCCAGAAAGCGAATCAGGTTGCGTAGTTTGACCTGATAGTCGCCATCATCGGTGCCAGGACGGAATTTGATTTCCTTAACCTGGATAACTTTTTGCTTCTTCTTCTGTTCTTTGGTCGACTTGCTCTTCTCGTAGAGGAATTTGCCGTAATCCATGATCCGGCAAACTGGCGGTTCGGCATTTGGGCTGATCTCTACTAAATCAACACCCGCTTCCTCAGCTTTTTCAAGAGCTTCATTCAGACTGACAATACCAATCTGCTCGCCATCGACGCCGGTTAGGCGAACTTCTTGCGCGCGAATTTCTTTGTTAATGCGATTTGGACGCGCCGGTTGAACTCGTTTTCCGCCTTTAATACTTTATTCCTCCAGTTGATGAAGACTTCGGCTGCGTATCTCATGTAGCAGCTTGTCTACGACTTCTTGTACGTCCAGGCTCCCCAGGTCTTTGCCACGGCGGGTACGAACGGCAACTTTGCCTGATTCGACCTCTTTATCACCGCACACCAACATGTATGGAACCCGTCGTAAAGTATGTTCGCGAATTTTAAAGCCAATCTTCTCGTTTCTCAAGTCCGCTTTTGCCCGAATGCCTGCATCTTGCAGTTTTTTGGTCAATTGCTGGACGTAATCAGACTGGCTGTCGGTGATATTCATCACCACTACCTGCACTGGAGCAATCCAGGTTGGGTAGAAACCGGCATATTCTTCGGTAAGGATACCGATGAAGCGCTCCATGGAGCCAAGAATAGCACGGTGTATCATTACCGGTACCACGCGTTCGTTGTTTTCGCCAACATACGACGCGCCTAAACGGCCCGGTAAGAAGAAATCGAGTTGCACGGTACCACATTGCCATGCGCGATCCAAACAATCATGCAAGGTAAATTCAATTTTTGGTCCGTAGAAAGCGCCCTCACCCGGCTGATATTCAAACGGAATCCCGTTTTCAGTCAGCGCAGCGGCCAGATCGTTTTCGGCTCGAGTCCACATTTCGTCAGTCCCGATGCGCTTCTCTGGACGGGTGGACAGTTTCACCACAATCTTTTCGAAGCCAAAGACACCGTACATATCGTAGACCATTTTGATGCAGTCGTTCACTTCGGAACGCACCTGATCTTCGGTACAGAAGATATGGGCATCGTCCTGGGTGAAACCACGTACACGCATCAGGCCATGCAGCGAACCGGATGGCTCGTTACGGTGGCAGCTACCGAACTCGCCCATACGCAGCGGCAGGTCACGGTAAGACTTCAGGCCCTGGTTGAAGATCTGCACGTGGCCCGGGCAGTTCATCGGCTTGATGCAATATTCACGGTTCTCTGAAGAAGTGGTGAACATGGCGTCTTTGTAGTTTTCCCAGTGGCCGGTTTTTTCCCACAGCACACGGTCCATCATGAACGGCCCTTTCACCTCCTGATACTGGTGTTCTTTGAGCTTCATGCGCACAAAGGCTTCCAGTTCGCGGAAGATGGTCCAGCCGTCGTTATGCCAGAACACCATGCCAGGGGCTTCTTCCTGCATATGATACAGGTCGAGCTGCTTGCCGATCTTGCGATGGTCACGCTTGGCTGCTTCTTCCAGGCGTTGCAGATAGGCGTTCAACTGCTTCTTGTCTGCCCAAGCGGTACCGTAGATACGCTGCAGCATTTTGTTTTTGCTGTCGCCACGCCAGTAGGCACCGGAGGTTTTCTGCAGTTTGAAATGGTGGCAGAAACGCATATTCGGCACGTGCGGGCCACGGCACATATCCACGTATTCTTCGTGATGATACAGGCCTGGGCGATCGTCATGGCTGATATTTTCATCCAGAATCGCCACCTTGTAGCTTTCGCCACGGGCTGCGAAGGTGTCGCGGGCTTCCTGCCAGCTCACTGTTTTCTTGATGACGTCATAATCTTTGTCGGCCAATTCATGCATCCGCTTCTCCAGCAGATCCAGATCTTCCTGCGTCAGGGTATGGTCGAGGTCAACATCATAGTAAAAACCGTTGTCGATCACCGGGCCAATGGCCATTTTGGTGTCAGGCCACAACTGTTTGATCGCATGACCCAGCAGGTGCGCACAGGAGTGGCGCATGATTTCCAGGCCTTCGGCATCTTTGATGGTAATGATGGCCAACTGTGCATCGGATTCGATGGCATCGTTGGCATCGACCAGTTCACCGTTAACGCGGCCGGCGATACAGGCTTTGGCAAGGCCAGGGCCGATATCACGGGCAACATCCATCGGGGAAACGGCATGGTCGTATTGACGCTGACTTCCGTCAGGAAGAGTAATAACAGGCATTCATAATTCCTTATCTACAGTGGTGACCCACACGACAGATCACATATAGAAATACAATATCGTTTACATACATGATGTTATCTACGCTATTCAGCTTCACTCTGCCAAATATGTACACTCATATGTACACAATTCAAAATGCACCCATGGTGTGACGCGATAACGGACTGACCATTCTAACATCATGGTTTACGCGACTTCTAGCTGTTACTTAATGAACAACTCACACCACCAGATCGTCAAACTCGCTCGTGTGCATATCGTTCAGCGCATACGTGACCACGCCAAACACCTCGACCACTCGATCATCTCCAAAATCTTCATCATCGACAATCGTCACATTCCCTGACCCATCGATATACTCCAAACACCGCACTGGAACCAGGCGCAATCTGCGAATGACGTACTCGCCATCAACAGCAACGAGAATGATGCTCCTAACCGTGCAGTGTTCGTCTGCCCGGTTAAGCTGTTATTCGGGGACTCTTCAGCGGCGCCCGCGGCATTAGGAATGCTTGGCTTCGGCATGAGGAACGAGAACACTTGGCCAATCACTTTAAAAATAGAGCTCAGGATGTCGCCGATAACGCCTTTCGGCTGGTCAATAGACGACAACGTGATCCGTTTCTTTCAGTTCAAAGTTGAGTTAGTCATCGTCTTTTAGGGCAACGCCATTAACACGAATGCAGATGTCCTGGTGCAGGTTATGTTCTGATAACCAGGTATAAAAAAAAGTGCCGCTTGGCACCTCGTCTCGTTCTTTTGGCGTTCCTAGGAATCGCTGAGTCTCAATCAACGGCATATTGGAAATACTCCACTCTAGTGAAAGCCCTTTCGATAATCATCACTGTATCCATCCGTACGCCACAGCCCTCACCTCTGCTATGCAATCAGGCCAACATGGGCAGGCTGTGAGCCTTTGTAGCCAACGAATATTGGATTATCGACCTGCCGCCAAAACACCACATCGCCATCAAAGCACGTCACAAAATCAGCCCCGGCTTCGTAGTCCGGCGTGTGGTGAACCTCGATGCCGAGCACATGCCGGTAACAAACGAGGTTCTCCCGCAAAACCGCAAGACTGGCAAGTATGAGATGGTCAACACCTCGGCACCTGTTCCTGTCTTCCGCTATCTAGTCGAATTGCGTTATCACGACAACCAGACCGGCCAGGAAGAAATCTTCAAAGGTGGATGCAACACGACGGAGTCAATCGTGAACGGAACGGCGCACAAGTTCGGGTTCATCATCCAAGAGATGATCTCCGCTCCGGTTAAAATTGCTTGGTGATAAGGCAGATAGCAAAAAGCCCACCAGTGGAGTGGGCTCTTAACTTAGTGAGACTTCTCTAACTTTTCGATGCAGAACACGCTTTAACTGCGCCTTCTGATAGTTTTGGATCGATTCCATCATTCAGAACTATCCACTCACCAACTTCTTCCTCGAACTCCAAATCTTTCAACCCACCACTCTCATATAATGCATTGAGATTATCTAAATTTTTTTTATCTCGTTCATCTGCATATTCGCTTTCGGCCCAAATGAATGATTTGGCATCTCTAATTGCTTTAGGGTATGTCACTTTGACAGTAACAATATATGAGTCACCAACTTTTTTTTCAGAAACAATGCTATACTTTATTTTCCCATATAAATATTTACTGACTTGATAGTAATCGTTGGTGGTCGGTAATAAATTCCCATCAATAAAGTGAGCACTCTTTAACCACTCATCAGTACACATCGATGTCTTTGATTTCGAGAGCAACCCTGTATCTTTTGTTTCTATAAATTTCCTAACCTTATCCGATGCGGTTTCCTCACCACACCCCAAAAGCATCACCACGCTGGTCATTACGCCAATAGCCAATAGCTTCCTCATATCCCATTCTCATAGGTAAGTAATGGGTAGATGTTAGCAAAGGTGACGGCAATGGGAAGCAAAAAACCCCGGTTAACTGAGTTCAACAAGGTGCCGGTACAAAAGCAGATGATGCGGCAGATACACTAGCCAGATACCCTGCTGCATAATTGATCGCACTTGACTTACCACGATGACTCGGTCAAATTACCCGGGTAAAATAATTTAACCCGGATATAAAAATATGAAAACCCTCAATACGCCGAGCTGCACCGCTTTCTTGCAGCATCAACGAGTGGCTGCCGGGTCTTATGCCGATGTCGCTCAGGCGCTTGCTGCGATGGATCTCACTGCCGGGGGGCTGTTAGTGTTTGATGATGCCACCGGCTCCCAAGTGGATTACCCTTGGCCAGCAGGTTACGTTTGGCCCCAGCCTGATGGCGGTGTCGCTGAGCTTGATGCAGAACCGACAACTCAACCCTCGGTTGGTCGGCCCAAACTCGGCGTAGTGGCCCGCGAAGTGACCCTCCTGCCCCGTCATTGGGAATGGCTGGCACAACAGCGCGGTGGTGCTTCTGCTGCGCTACGTCGTCTGGTTGATGAAGCCAGACGCACCACGGTCGAGCAGGATAATGAACGCCGTATCAAAGAGAACGGCTATCGCTTTATGAGCGCCATCGCCGGCTCTTTACCGGGCTATGAAGAAGCCACGCGCGCACTGTTTGGCCACGACGGCAAGCTGTTTGCCGAGCGAATTGCGCAATGGCCTGCCGATATCCAGGCGCATCTGGCCTGGATGACTCGCGATGCGTTCCCCCGCTGAACGCACTGGTTGTCAGCTACAATAACGTTATTTATGAGCACCGTTAGTGCTCGTTACAGGCCTTTAGGCGCAGGAAAAACGATTAAATGCAAACCCTTCCGCAGCACAAGCAGCCACCGCTTTGGCGCATCTATCTGATCTTTTTGGTGCCCATGGTGCTGTCCAACTTCCTGCAAGGATTTTCAGGCACGCTAAACGGCATCTATATCGGCCAGATGCTCGGCACCCATGCGCTGGCCGCCATCTCCGGTATGTTCCCGGTGGTGTTCTTCTTTATCTCACTGGTGATTGGCGTTGGTGCCGGTGCCTCGGTGCTGATTGGGCAGGCATGGGGCGCGAATGAACCGGAAAAAGTGAAAACCATTGCCGGTACGGCCTTGATGCTGGGCGTGTCGCTTGGCTTACTGGCGGCAGTATTTGGCAGTCTGTTTGCCCGCCAGGCGCTACAAGCGCTAGGCACGCCAGCGGACGTGCTGGAAGAAGCGGTCTCTTACGCCCGCATCATGATGCTGATTATGCCGTTATTGCTGGTATTTGTGTTGTTCACCCAGTTGCTGCGCGGCGTCAGTGACACGGTCTCACCACTCTTGGCCCTGCTGCTGTCTACCATCGTTGGCTTGCTGCTCACACCTGCCCTGATCCGTGGCTGGCTGGGCTTTGCCCCCATGGGCATACAGAGCGCGGCTCTGGCGGGTATGGTCGGTAACGCACTGGCAATGTTGTATCTGACATTGCGTCTGCGCCGCAAAAAACACGTGTTGGCCCCCGACCGGGCCATGCTGGCCGCGCTCAAGCTGGATACGGTGGTGCTACGCAAAGTATTACGTATTGGCCTGCCCACCGGTTTACAAATGGTGGTAATTTCTATCTCTGAGCTGATCATCCTGACGCTGGTCAATCGCCACGGTTCGGATGCCACGGCAGCCTACGGCGCAGTGACACAGATCGTAAACTATGTGCAATTCCCTGCCCTGTCGATTGCCATCACCGCCTCTATTTTAGGCGCTCAGGCCATCGGCGCTGGCAAAACCGAGCGCATTGCTCCTATCTTGCGTACCGGGCTATATATCAACCTCTGGCTGACCGGCTCGTTGATTATTCTGGTCTACCTGCTGTCACATTGGCTGCTGGGTTTGTTCCTGACCAGCCCGGTGGTATTGGCAGAAGCAGAGCATTTATTGCATATCATGCTGTGGAGCATGCTGGTATTTGGTTTCCAGGCGATTGTCGGCGGCATCATGCGCGCCAGCGGCGTGGTGTTGGTGCCGGTGACGATCTCCATTCTCTGCATCGTGGCCGTACAGTTGCCAGCGGCCTATCTGCTCAGCAATCACTTTGGATTAGAGGGGGTATGGATGGCGTTCCCTATCGCCTATTTGACAATGCTGGCATTGCAGACAACGTTTTATAGGCTGGTATGGCGACACAGAAAAATTGAGCGTCTGGTCTGACGCTGGTAGTCACAATACTTTTTGGGCGTAGTGACTGCGCCCCCATTTCATTCTCTTGCTGGGGTTTGTTTTATGTCGAGTATTCTGCAGTTGTTTCAGGCCATCGGGCTGGGGATAGCCCTACTGTTGCCACTGGCCAACCCGCTGACCACCGTGGCGCTGCTGCTTGGTCTGTCGGGAAATATGACCAACGAAGAGCGCAACCATCAGTCGCTGATGGCTTCGGTCTATGTGTTCTGCATCATGACGGTGGCGTTCTATGCCGGTCAACTTGTCATGAGCACCTTTGGGATCTCCATCCCCGGGCTGCGGATCGCCGGGGGTTTGATTGTCGCCTTTATCGGTTTTCGCATGTTGTTCCCACAGCAAAGTGCCGATGAAACACCGGAGGTAGAAACCAAAAGCAGAGAATTGCGCAAGAAAACCTCGGCCAATATCGCCTTTGTCCCACTGGCCATGCCAAGTACCGCTGGGCCGGGTACTATCGCCATGATCATCAGCACCGCATCCAGCGTCAATGAAAATACCCTGGGCTTTGCCCACTGGGTGCTGCTGGCCGCGCCGGTGGCCATTTTCCTGTCGATAGCGATCATTCTGTGGGTCTGTTTACGTAGCTCCACGGCGATCATGAAACTGGTTGGCGAAAGCGGTATTGAGGCCATTTCCCGCCTGATGGGCTTCCTGCTGGTGTGTATGGGCGTACAGTTTATTATCAACGGCGTGTTGGAGCTGATCTCTACCTATGTGCCAATGACCTAACCCAACCGGCCCCGCAGTCGCGGGGCCAATTTGATCGCTATGCCAACCCGTAAACCAAAGCGGAAAGTGCAATCAACCCCATCACAAGTACAAAGACATTACTCAAGGCACGATAACGGCGCATAGCCGGAACCGCGCGCACCGCATACATCGGCAGAATAAACAGGATCACCGCAATCAGCGGACCGCTGATGGTTTCAATGATATGCAAGGCGCTAGGATTCCAGACGGTGGCCGCCCAGGTGAGCAAGAACAGCGCCACGCCGGAGATACGATGAGTCGTCTTGGCATTTAACGGCTTGCCAACGGCGCGGGTTAGCCCATCAATCAGGCTGGTTGCGCCTTCGGTTACGCCTAGAGACGTGCCAAGATAGGACTTTGCCATCGCCAACATCGCCATCACCGGCCCAAGATAGGCAATCAGCGGATTGGAAAACTTGTTGGCCAGGGTGGTCAACACCGTGATGTTCTGCGCTTTCGCCTGCTCCATCTCCTGGTGCGAAAGGCTCAGTACGCAGCTGAACACGAAGAACAGCACGGTGACGCAAATCAGCAGGTAGCTGTAACGCATGATCCGCGCACAACGGCGCTCGGCCTTGTCGCCATATAAGCTGTTCTGGGTGGACGCGAACGACGAAATGATCGGCGCATGGCTAAAGGAAAATACCATCACCGGGACCGCCAACCACAGCGAATGCCACAGGTCGGGGCTGTCAAATTGCGTGTTGGCCAAACCACTGACAAAGTTCTCGGTCTGCCAGGTGGGTACCAGATACAGCGAAATCCCCATCAGAAACACCAGCAATGGGAATACCAGAACGCCCATCGCGGCCACAATAGTATCCTTTCCGCGCAACAGCACCAGATTGAGCACCACCACTACCGCCAAACTCAGCCAGATACGGGGTACCGGGTTGAAGTGAAATTGGTGAGTCAGGAAGCTGTCCAACGCGTTGGTGATGGAAATACTGTAAACCAGCACGATGGGGAAAAACGCCATCAGGTATAGCACCATAATGATCTTGCCGGCTAACACGCCGAAATGCTCGACCACCACGTCCTGAATATTGCCATCGCGGCTGGAGCCGGAAAGGACAAAGCGGGTTAGCGCCAGATGGGGTAAATAGGTCAGAGGGAAAGCGAACAGTGCCATCAATAGCAGCACCAGCGGGCCATTCAGACCGGCATTGATCGGCAGAAACAGGGTGCCGGCCCCCACGGCCGTAGCGTAAAGCCCGAACATCCAGACGGTGTCGGTCTTGTTCCATTTGGCAGCTTGGGCAATGGCCAACCTGCCATGATCTGGAGAAATCGTACTCATGAGACAGCTTACCTTAATCTACAGCGCCAACGATTGCGCCCGACGGAAACTCCCTTCTCCGTAGAATGTTTATATAAAACAGGATATTAATGGCGAGAGAAATTCACCTACCTGATAAAAGGACGGCAAAGGATAAAGAAAATCTCTGGAATGGTCTATATTTCGGCGGTTAACTGCGCGCTTCGTGAGCAGCCGATGCCGCCCACGAGCCGTATGGAATGGAACAATGCCTAGGCGCTGGCGGCGGCGACAAACCGGCGTATTTCACCAATATGCTGCGGGCCGTAAGCACATTGCCCTACTTCTATTTTTGGCTTGTTACGCCCGTGGAAGTCACTGCCGCAGGTAACAAACGCCGAGCGGCCCACGGTAAACTCATACAGCTGGCTAGCCAATTCGGGTGAATGATAGCTTGAGAACACCTCTACCCCCATCACACCAATCTTCAACATTTCATCGATGACTTGGGTATGGTCCTGTTTAACGTTGGCACCGATATGTGCCAGGATCGGTATTCCCCCGTTATGGCGGATCACCTCCACCATGCGGCTCATGGCGGGATAGGTGACCGGCATATAGCACACCTTTCCTGGGCCAAAAAAGTCCCAATAGAAATTGATTAGTGGCATATCGGCCCTTTCCCCCCCGGGCCGATAAGGCATCAGCAACGGATGCCCGTCATTACGCGGATCGTCGAGTATCACTTCACCCATCTGCTCTTCCTGCGGGATAGCGCCACCGCATACCTGCTCCAGACGTTGCTCATCCAGATGGAATTTCAACCCGCGTAGTTTGGCAAACTTTAGCGGCGTCAGTTCCAGTTGAATGGCACTGAAATTATTATAGATTTCCACAAAGTCATTGCTGGGGGTAAACCCGTAACCCAACAGGTGGAAGTTACGCCCAGCGAAGGTGCAGTCGATCTCGATACCGGACAGGACATTGAGGCTGGACGATGCCAGCGCCTTGGCCTCCGGCACCGAATTGGCATTATTATGGTCGGTCACCGCCAACGTACTGATGCCGTTGGCCATGCAGCGTGCAATCACCGTCTCAACCGGGAAGTCTGCATCATCGCTGTAGTTAGAATGCATATGCAGGTCGATTTTTTCCATGGCAATGTCCTTTGACGAATGCTCAAACCAAAACCATACTAAAGCAGCCGCTGAATGCATACAGCGGATTTGACACTTTTTATAGACGGGATCACAAAAGCGTGGGTCTGCTCACGGGTAGTAGATCGAGATTCTGACGAGATCGATAACGGTGCAAACTGTTAACAGGCATTGCCGGTGTCAAATAGCTGCGGCTTCTTGGTCATCAATCTAAAATGCCCCGCTTTTCCGGGGCATTTCACCTGAAGAAATCTGCTTTTTGGTCAAATAGGGTAAACCGCAACTTATCATGTTCGGAAAAGCAGCGTATCGATTAACCTTACACATTTCCTTTTGAACTTGATGCGCTTTCTGTAGGTGTATTTTTTACCAAGACTAATACAGATACGCTTACGCCTATCGACCTCAAAAGCGACGGAAACGTACACTACTATCAATAAAACTATTACCATCACGCCCCTAACCTCCCTTTAATTTCAATTCTCCCTTACGATTAACATTAATAACATTAATGAAATTTTTATTCACCACCTAAAAAACCCACAACAACCTAATCAATAACAATGACATATATGAAATGTGAAGTTAAACATCTCGCAAAAAGGTAAAATACTCAGATAAAATAGCTTAAAACCCTAGGAACACACCGATAAAGGTGATCAAAAATCAACCACCCTGAAATGATTAACAAATCTAATTTATTTAAGGGTAATTAAGACGATTAAAGGGCCTCGAACGAGGCCCTTGGGAAGCTTACTTGGCACCCAGCGGCTCTGGGACAGCAGAACTGCCCATCGCCTTCTCATCGCGGATTATTGAACGATCCTTACGCACGTCAGCCACATCGGAGGCACTGATGGCCTTGGCATTGTTCCCCCAGCTCGAACGGATAAAGTTCACCACGTCCGCCACCTGCTGGTCGTTCAAGCGCCAGCCAAACGGCGGCATGGTGAGATTGGAAACTGCTCCCTTCACCGCTGGCGTGGTATTGCCGACCAACACAATGTGGATCAGCGAAGTCGCGTCTTCGGTCTGCACCACCGGGTTGCCCTTCAGCGCCGGGAAGGCGCGCTTGTAACCAACACCATCGGTACGATGACAAGCGGCGCAGTTATCGACGTACAGCGCGGCTCCGGGCTTACTGTCGTTACCACGCCACAAATCTTTGGCAACGCTGTCTTCAACCGGTGCGGCCTGCTGTTTACCGTCTTTCGGCGGTAAGGTTTTCAGATAGCGGGCGATCGCGGTCAAATCCTCATCGCTGAGATATTGCAGGCTATGTTCGATCACGTCGCTCATGCCACCAAAAACCACAGACTTATCGTTGCGGCCGGTTTTCAGGAACTCGGTCAGTTCACTCTCGCTCCAGGTGCCTAGGCCATCTTTATTATCGCCACGCAGGCTGGATGCCACCCAACCGTCGATCGGCGCGTTACTGCCAGACAGGTAGTCATCCCCTTCCGTGTTGCTCAATGCTTTCTCTTGCATGGTCAGGCTACGCGGCGTATGGCATGCCCCACAGTGCCCAAGGCCTTCGACCAGATAGCGACCACGTTCGATAACCGGATCGGCGTTAGCGTTTGCCGCGAAATCGGCAGGCGTGGGTGCAAACATCGAACGCCAGATGTGCAATGGCCAACGCATGGACAGCGGCCAGGGAATATCGGAGTCTTTGTTCGCTTGTTCGACGGGTTGCACGCCGTGCATGAAATAGGCGTACATGGCACGCATATCCTCCTCTTTTACCAGCGCAAAAGAAGGATAAGGCATCGCCGGGTACAGAGTGCTGCCGTTCTTGGCGACACCTTTACGTACCGCATTGTCGAAATCTTCAAAACTGTAATCGCCAATCCCGGTAGTTTTGTCCGGGGTGATGTTGGTGGAATAGAGAGTGCCAATCGGCGTTTCCATCGCCAAACCACCCGCAAAGGGCACGCCGTCTTTACCATTGGTATGACAGGCCACACAGTCACCGGCACGTGCCAGATATTCACCCCGTTTGAGCAATTCGCTGCTGACCGCCGCGTCCTGCGCCAAAACGGAAAAACTCAGTGCACTGAGAACCAGTGCGGGAACCAAAGCTTTCATCACTCGCCTCCTCATGCCTGTACCAATGGGCCTGGGTTTTTCAGATACTGCTCGCGAATGGCACGGGCAGACCAGTAGGCCAACGCGGCAACGGTGCCGGTCGGGTTGTAGCCTAGCCCCTGCGGGAAGGCCGATGCGCCGATCGAGAACACGTTATGCACGTCCCAGCTTTGCAGATAACGGTTTACCGCGCTGGTCTTGGGATCTTCTCCCATCACCGCACCGCCGTTCATGTGCGTAGTTTGATAGCTGGTGGTATCGAAATGGCTGTTGGCATTTTTCGGGCTGCCGGAAATCAGTTTCGGGTTCATCGCCTTGGCAATCGGAGCCATCTTGTTAAACATAAACTGCGCCATCTTGATGTCGTTTTCCTGCCAGTCGAAGGTCATCCGTAGCAGAGGTTGACCAAAGACGTTTTTATAGGTCGGATCGAGATCGAGGTAATTGCTACGATAAGACTGGTGCGCGCCATGCGCATCCATAGAGACATGGTGCGTATAAGCATCCGCCACCGCGGCTTTCCACTTGCTGCCCCAGGCTGGAGTGCCAGGAGGCGTCGGCAGGCCGGAGATCGGTTTGGTACCCGCCTGGTTAACCCAGAATGGTGAGCCACCGACAAAGCCTTCTTTGCCGTGGTCAAAGTTATCCGCGTTAAAATCATCCACACCGACGCCGTTGCCGCCAGCGCCTATAAACGGGTTGGTGTGGACGTCCTTATCGAAGAACGCCTTGATGGTAGTCATGTTCTGGTAGGCAAAATTACGCCCAACCACCCCTTCACCGGTCTGTGGGTCGTAAGGTTTGCCAATGCCGGAGAGCAGCATCAGGTGCACATTGTGGAACTGGAAGGCTCCGAGGATCACCAGATCGGCAGGTTGTTCAATCTCGCGCCCCTGGGCATCGATATAGTTGACCCCGGTCGCCCGGCTTTTGTCGGCGGTCAGGTTAACCTTCAACACGTTGGCGTTGGTACGCAGCTCAAAGCGCTTCTCCATGCGCAGTGCTGGCAGGATATTGACGTTTGGCGAGGCCTTGGAATACATGTAGCAGGCATAACCGCTGCAGTAACCGCAGAAGTTGCAAGGACCCATCTGCGCGCCATAGGGGTTGGTATAGGAATCTGAGGTATTGGCAGAGGGCAGATTGTAAGGGTGATAACCCACTTCACGCGCCGCCTTTTCAAACAGCTGCGCGGAGAAGGTGTTCTTCTGCGCTGGCAGTGGGAAATGGTCGGAACGGTCTGGCGCAAAGGGGTTTCCGCCTTTGTCTTTACCCACCAACTGCCCCTTCACCGACCAGGCAGTGCCTGAGGTGCCGAATACCTTCTCGGCCTTATCGAAGAACGGCTCCAGCTCGTCGTAGCTCACCCCAAAATCCTGGATCGTCATGTCTTTTGGAATAAAATTTTTGCCGTAGCGCTCTTCATAATGGCTGCGCATACGCAGCTCGATAGGATCGATACGGAAATGCACGCCAGACCAGTGCAGACCCGCTCCACCCACGCCGGTGCCTGGCAGGAAAGCCGCCAACTGGCGATAAGGCACTGCGGTTTGGCTGGTGTTGTGACGGATGGTCACCGTACTTTTGGAAAGGTCCTGGAACAGCTTACGGCGGATATTATAGGTCAGCTCATCGATCACCTGCGGGTAGGAGCCGTCTGGGTAGGTATCGCGCATCGGGCCACGCTCAAGCGCCACCACGTTCAGCCCGGCCTCGGTCAACTCCTTGGCCATAATGGCACCAACCCAACCAAAACCGACGATCACCACATCCTGCTTCTTCATTACCGTTGCCATAATTATCCTCTCTCCCCACGAATCGATACCGGTGGGAAGGGATAACGTTCCCCTCGCTCAACCCAGTCCATAAAGTCAGCGCGTGCGCCCGGAAAATTAATCAGCTTCCATCCCACCATTTCTTTGTTACCGCCATGGATCGGATCGCTGAAAAAACCTTCACGAGTATTTTGCAATAGATAAGAGAAGAACAGCTTGGCAGGCAGTTGCGCAAAATCGGCCTCACCGGATTCGAACCTCTGCAACAGCGCATCCTGTTGTGCGCCATCCAGCTCGGCGAATACTTTACCTGTCGTTTTCTTGCTGTAGGCATCCGCATCGCTGATACCGAGGTTATAAATCTGTTTCGGCACCAACGGTAGTTGATAACCCATTTCCGGTGCGACATCGGGATTGAACGGCCCTTGCATGTACCAGATTGAACCGGTGGCATAAGGCGTATTCATCTGCCGATCGATAAACTCCGGCACGCCGGCTTCCAAAGCGCCCGGGCCGCGCTCGTCCGCAGGGATCAAACGCGCAACCGCCGCCTGAACAAAGGCCCACTCTTCGGGGGTAAAGAAAGTAGGTTGATAGTCAGTCTGCTTGGGAGTATCACTAGCGGCAAGCACCGGTGTGGCCGCCGTCAGGGCACTCACACCGCTGCCACCGATAACGGCTGCGGGGATCAGCGTCATCGATTTCAGCAAGAAATCACGCCGGGAGTTGTTGGTTTTATCGTTCGACATAGCACATTCCTTCCAAAAAAAATCACAACTATTTAACCTCAACCTCGCGGTCTATACGGAGTTTAAACATATATTGTTACGTAATTGTTTATTTTTTGAAGGTCAGAATGTGAGCTTTGGTAGCAATGTTACCGGTAACTATTTGATTGAACGTAAAGTTTTCTTTGTTAATGTAAAATTAACAATTTGTGCGGTTTTTTAGTTCAAAAGGCGGGAGAGCAGCGGAAATGGGATGTGTAGCACATTTTTACCGGCAAGAAATAGCAAAACCGGCCCCTTAGCGAGGCCAGCCGTAGACAATCTTAGGCTAGTAGGCCATCGCTTGATAAGCGGTGGTAACCTTCCACAAGTAACGCGGCGCTTGCGGTGCCGGGTGCTTCTTCTGGATATGCTGATAAAACTCGTCCGGGCTCATCTGATTGATGCGGTTTACCGCCACACGTTTATCTGATGAGAAGGTCCGTAACATCGCGCCAGCCCCGTTCACATAGGAAACGATGGTGGCATAACGTAACGTTTGTGGATTAGTGATCCCGGCTAGCTGCTGGCTTTGAAGAATATTGATATAGGCTGTTCCCAGATCAATATTGACCGCCGGATCCTTCAACTCACGTGAACTTGGCTGTCCGTTCTTTCCCTTCATACGGTAAGCATCACGTCCAGCGGTTGAGGCTTTCAGCTGCATAAGCCCCACGGCATTCGAGGTGCTGACCACATTCGGGTTAAACCCGGACTCCACCTGAATGATCGCCTTAATCAGCGTTTCATCGACGCCATAGTTGCTGGCGGCCTGACGGATATAATCGTTATAAGCGACCGGTGTACCGGTACGGTTGCTTGTTGTTTGCGGTGGGGTTTTTAGCCAACCGCCCGAAGTGCCACTGCCTGTCTGGTTGCCGGTTGTTTGCGGATCTTTCGCACAACCGGCTAATAGTACGATTGCCATCAGGCAACCTATTTTTGTTTTCACAGAATCCCTCACTCCTTTCAATGAGTTGCGTAGCATATACAACTGGTAAGGATACCTGCATAACTTTTTTGGTCTATTCTCAGGCTATCCATATACCAAGAGGTGATTTATGAGTCAATCTTCGTCCATAGGATTTGTGGTGTCTTTCACCTATCCGGAACAGAGCTTAACCGATTTAGCCAAATTAACCGGACAAATGACGCTGGCCGGTTTTTCCACCATGCTCAGCGACAGCAATGGCGTACCCCATGAGCTGGGGATCAACAGTTTTTCGCTAACAACGCCATTAAATCAAGAAGATGTAAAACAGTTGGCACAGGGGCTGGGCGAGGTGGCATTGGGGGCAAAACCCGAGGTCGAGATAGTCACTGGCAGTGACTACTTTAAGCGGTTACATCCCGATACATAAAATGTTATAACTCACACGGCGGTACTATTTCATTAACAACAAACTAACCCCTTGGCAAAGCTGGGTGATGCTTGACTTCCGCTCAATTGATATTGATAATCATTTTCATTTGAATCAGGAGACGTCATCATGCCAATGAAAAACAACGTATTTACTCGTCGTCGTTTTAGCTTGTCCCACTTTCGCCCCCTTGCCCTGCTCTGCGTATGCCTCAGCGTTATTGTTGTGAGCCAACCGGCTTTGGCAAAGGACAAACTGCGCGTGGTGACAACCTTCACCATTATCCAGGATATCGCCCAGAACGTGGCAGGCGACGCCGCCGTGGTAGAGTCCATCACCAAGCCTGGGGCGGAAATCCACGACTATCAGCCCACGCCGCGCGATATCGTTAAGGCACAGCACGCCGATCTGATTTTATGGAACGGAATGAACCTGGAGCGCTGGTTCCAACGTTTCTTCGAAAATATCAAACAAGTGCCTGCCGCCGTAGTGACCGAGGGGATCACCCCGCTACCGATCCACGAAGGCCCGTATAACGGTAATCCAAACCCCCATGCCTGGATGTCGCCAAGCAATGCGCTGATCTACATCGAGAACATCCGCAAAGCGCTGGTACAGCACGATCCTGATAACGCGGAAACCTATAACCGCAATGCCAAAGCCTACGCTGAAAAAATCGCGGCGCTGGATGCCCCGCTACGCGAGCGTTTGTCGCGTATTCCGTCAGCCCAGCGCTGGCTGGTAACCAGCGAAGGTGCCTTTAGCTATCTCGCCAAAGATTATCAACTGCAAGAAGTCTATCTGTGGCCGATCAACGCAGACGAACAGGGTTCACCGCAGCAGGTGCGCCGGGTGATTGATACCGTGCGGGCCAACCACATTCCGGTGGTGTTCAGCGAAAGCACCATTTCGGATAAACCTGCCAAGCAGGTGGCCAAAGAAACCGGCGCACAATACGGCGGCGTGCTGTACGTCGATTCGCTGTCTGCCGCCGACGGGCCGGTGCCCACCTATATCGATCTGCTCAATGCCACCGTGCAGACCATCGCCAAAGGATTCAATCAATGAGTGCAGAGACCTTTATCCGCCCTGAGCTCAGCGTGGATGACGTATCGGTCACCTATAACAACGGCCATACGGCGATCCATAACGCCAGTTTTACCCTTAGCGGTGGTTCGATCTGTGCGCTGGTGGGGGTTAACGGCAGCGGAAAATCGACCCTCTTCAAAAGCATCATGGGCCTGGTAAAACCGACATCTGGCCAAGTGATGCTGAGCGGGCAACCGGTTGTCGCCGCGCTGAAGAAAAATATTATCGCCTACGTGCCGCAAACCGAAGAAGTTGACTGGAACTTCCCGGTGCTGGTGGAAGACGTGGTGATGATGGGCCGCTACGGCAAAATGAACTTCTTGCGCATTCCTACCAAGGAAGACCGGCTACGGGTCGATAAGGCCTTGGAGCGCGTTGGCCTGAGTGAGCTGCGTAGCCGACAGATCGGCGAGCTTTCCGGCGGGCAAAAAAAACGTGTTTTCCTGGCCCGTGCCCTGGCTCAGCAAGGAACGGTACTGTTGCTTGATGAGCCTTTTACCGGCGTGGATGTCAAAACCGAGAACGCCATTATCGAGCTGTTACGTTCGCTGCGCGATGAGGGACACCTGATCCTGGTATCGACCCACAACCTTGGTAGCGTGCCGGAGTTTTGCGATCGGGTGATCCTGATTAACCGTACCGTGCTGGCCGCCGGCCCGCTCGAGACCACGTTCACGCAAAGCAATCTGGAACTGGCATTCGGTGGTGTATTGCGCCATATCAACCTCTCCGGGCCCGATTTGCACGATGACAACGATCCCCGCACCGTGACCGTATTAACCGATGATGAACGCCCTGCGGTGTTTTATGGCCATACCAAGAGCGATCCTCCAGCGCAAAGTCAGCAAAAGGAGAATAATCCCTGATGCTCGAACTCCTGCTACAGCCGTTCAACTACAACTACATGGTCAAGGCTATGTGGGTCAGCGCCATCGTCGGTGCGGCCTGCGCTTTTCTGTCGGCGTATCTGATGCTGAAAGGCTGGTCGTTGATGGGGGATGCGCTTTCCCACTCCGTGGTGCCTGGCGTGGCCGGTGCCTATGCCCTTGGCCTGCCCTATGCAGCCGGTGCGTTTTTCACCGGTATGTTGGCCGCGCTGGCGATGACGTTGGTACGCCACGTTACCCGCCTGCGTGAGGATGCGATTATCGGCTTTATTTTCTCCACCTTTTTCGCCGTCGGCCTGTTGATCATTTCACTCAATCCCACCTCGGTGAACGTGCAGTCGATCATCTTCGGCAATATTCTCGGTATCGCAGATGAAGACGTGTTACAGGTGGAGATTATTATCGGCGTTTCGTTACTGATCTTATGCCTGGTGTGGAAAGACCTGCTGGCGGTATTTTTCGACGAGAACCACGCGGTATCGATCGGGCTTTCGCCATTAAAGTTGAAGATCCTGTTCTTTACCCTGCTGAGCGCTTGTACCGTGGCCGCACTGCAAACCGTCGGCGCCATTCTGGTGATCGCCATGGTGATCACTCCCGGTGCTACCGCCTATCTGCTGACCGACCGTTTTGGTCGGCTGGTGATTATCGCCATCGCGATCGGCGCCTTGACCAGCGGCCTGGGTGCCTATCTAAGTTTCTTCGTCGACGGGGCAACCGGCGGCGTGATCGTCACGTTGCAAACGCTGGTGTTCCTGGCGGCCTTCCTGTTCGCACCGAAGCACGGGCTGTTAGCCTCAAAACGCCGCGTCACCCGTGGCAATTCTCCGGAGGGCAACTGATGGAACTCCTGTTGCAATGGTTCTCTGAGCCGTTTGCCTATCCCTTTATGCAGCGCGCCATCATCGCGGCTATCGTCACCGGTGTCGTCTGCGCCGTGCTGTCTTGTTATCTGGTGTTGAAGGGCTGGTCACTGATGGGAGATGCCATTTCTCACGCTGTGCTTCCCGGCATCGTGCTGGCCTTTGTGTTCAGTATTCCGCTGGCGATTGGCGCATTTCTTTCCGGCATTTTCTGCGCGGTCGCGACGGGTTATCTGAAAGAACACAGCCGGGTAAAGGAGGATACGGTGATGGGGATCGTATTCTCGGGCATGTTTGCCTTTGGGCTGGTGCTGTTTGCCCGCATAGATACCGATCAACACCTCAGCCATATCCTGTTCGGCAATATGCTGGGGATCACCGACGGTGAACTGCAGCAAACATTGTGGATCGCCGGGATCACGCTGGCGATCGTGCTGCTCAAGCGCCAGGACTTTATGCTCTACTGTTTCGATCCGAACCATGCGCGCGTCATTGGTCTGCCAGTGAAGTTACTGCACTACGGCTTACTGTGCCTGCTAGCGTTAACCATTGTGGCCTCGCTACAGGCGGTGGGAGTGATCCTGGTGATTGCGATGCTGATCGCACCGGGGATCATTGCATTCACCCTGTGCCGCAGTTTCAACCGGATGCTGATCGTCGCCACCGTCGCTTCGGTTTTTTCCTGCGTGCTGGGCACGCTGATCAGCTTTCATATCGACGGCGCAACCGGGCCGTGCATCGTGATCGTGCAGGCGCTGCTGTTTGTCATCGCCCTGCTCTATAGCCACTTCAAACCCGTGCAACGTCACGAAATCACCGTAGTTAAAACCACCCCGTAGGCGCCGCATGCGGCGCCCATTTATTGTTGCTGATAAATATCGGGCCGTGCGATCTGCCAGACAAAGTCCTGCTTATTGACCGGCTGATAGCCTACCTGTTGATACAGCCCCGGGGCACTGCTGGTCACCAACATAATGCGCCGCAAGCGTTGTAACACCGGATGCTCCAGCATGCAGGCCATCAACCATTTGGCCAGCCCCTGCCGCGTAAACTCGGGGATGACGAACACGTCACACAAATAGCCGAACGTGGAGTAGTCCGTCACCAGCCGGGCAAAACCAATCTGCTGGCGCTGATGATAAAGGCCAAAACACAGGCTGTTGTCGATCGACTGCTGCACCGTTGTCAACGAGATCCCCTGCGCCCAACTGGTAGTCGCCAAAAAAGCGTGGGTGACAGCCAGGTCCAACTCGCTTTTATCACTGTTGATACGAAACTCACCGCGCTGCCACTGCTGACTCGGCTCCATTGCCCACTCCCGTGAAAATTGATTGGTTTGAAAGTAACGTCTAAACATCGTCGAGCTTTTGCCAAGTTGCAAGCTGAGACGTACTTAAATTAATCAATAGCGTATATACTTTGACCAGACACGCGGCGATGATATTTTCGTCAATAGATGGCGCAGCTGTGCGCCACATCGTGTTTTCGCCGCAGGAAAGACGCTAACCTAATGAAATCGCAGGCAACACAGAAGGGGATTACTATGTGGCAAGCCGTTAGCCGTCTGTTGAGTGAACATCTTGGCAGCGCAGAAATCCGCGAAAGGACTGAACTGCCTGGGGGAGAAATCCACCCGGCGTGGCGCGTGAGTTACGGTGACAGCGAGGTGTTTGTTAAATGTGATGCCCGCGAAATGCTGCCGATATTCACCGCAGAGGCAGACCAACTGGCGCTGTTGGCGCGCAGCAAGACCGTGCGTGTCCCCGAAGTGTATGGGGTTGGCAGCGATCGCGATTACAGTTTCCTGCTGCTGGAGTATCAACTCCTTAAGCCGCTGGATGCGCACGGGGCGCACTGTCTCGGCCAACAGCTGGCCCGCCTGCACCAATGGAGCGAACAACCGCAGTTCGGCCTCGACTTCGATAACCATCTTTCCACCACGCCGCAGCCCAACGCCTGGCAACGCCGCTGGGCCGAATTTTTTGCCGAGCAACGCATAGGCTGGCAGCTACAGCTGGCAGCGGAAAAGGGCATGACCTTCGGTGATATCGACGAAATTATCGACGTGGTGTACCTACGCTTGCAAAACCATCAGCCACAGCCCTCCCTGCTGCACGGCGATTTGTGGCCTGCCAACTGTGCTCAGGCCGCCGATGGGCCTTTGCTGTTTGATCCAGCCTGTTACTGGGGCGACAGAGAGTGTGATTTGGCGATGCTGCCGCTTTATCCCGATTTGCCCGCCCAGATTTATGACGGCTATCAGAGCGTGTGGCCGCTGGAGGCCGGGTTTATAGAACGTCAACCGCTGTATCAGTTGTATTATCTGCTCAATCGCAGCAACCTGTTTGGCGGGCAACATCTGGTCATGGCACAACGGGCCATCGACAAGTTGCTCCATCCAGAAACGCTGTAATATAAAGGGTGGCACATTGGTGCCGCCCTTTAATTTCAGATCTAGGCCACTCCGGCCATTTGCCCTAGCAGCTTGAGCACGAAATAAGCCACCACGGCGATCACCACCGGCAAGATATACAGCGGGAAGTATTGCAGCAAGATGGTGTGGTGCGGCAACGTCACCCGCTCTTCCAATTGCTCACGCGTGTGCCCTTCGCTGCCCTTGGCCTGTTCGAGGATCATCTGATCTTCCAGTCCCTCACGGATAAACTTCACCTGACGCGACATGCGCGCACCGGAAGTCTGCAATGCCAGGCCGACAAAAATCAGGAAATAGATAATGATAAACATCAGATTAGCGCCGCTAAACAGGCTCTTATCCACGTCCGGTACCGGTGAGTTGTACCAGAAAATATTCAGGAATGGCGTATTAAAGCGCACCATGTCGACCATAACGTGGACAAAATCCAGCATCACGGCGTTGATCCCTCTGGACTTCTCACTGTGTTGATAAACAAAACCCAGCAGTGAAACCAGCGTTGAAAGTAACGCCGGGATGAAAACGACCCATCCGAAAATGCGTTTCAAGATGGCAACGCGCCCAGCCTGTTGATACGTCATGTGTTCCCCTTGTAAGCGACGTAACCGTTGTTGCGCTAAGTCTACCTGTAGTTAATGAAACTCGCCCACCGTTTTCTTCGTCTTCCAGTCTGAATCCAGTGAGATCCAGCACTTTGAGATAACCCCCCGGCCCGAAGGGTGCAGGTGCCTGAACAAAAATGATAGAGTGGCGAAAACATTTTCTTTTACTGGTGCTGCAGGAGTTAATTGTTAATGGCTTATTCGCAACGCATAGCAAGCGCAATTTTTGATATGGACGGTCTACTGATCGACTCTGAACCCCTATGGTTACAGGCGGAAATGGACATTTTCAGCTCATTGGGGTTGGATCTGTCTGACCGTCACAAACTTCCGGATACGCTAGGTTTACGCATCGATCTGGTGGTGCGGATGTGGTTCCAGGCCATGCCGTGGCAAGGCCCCTCTCAGGAGGAAGTCGCTGGCCGCATTATCGAGCGGGCCATCGAGTTGGTACGGGAAAAGCGCCCGTTGCTGCCTGGGGTGCAACAAGCGCTGGAACTGTGCCGTAGCCTGGATTTGAATATTGGGCTGGCCTCCGCCTCTCCGCTACATATGCAGCAGCAGGTGCTGAAGATGTTCGATCTGGAGAGCTATTTCGATCAGTTGGTTTCGGCCGAATACCTGCCCTACAGCAAACCTCACCCGGAAGTCTATCTGATCGCCGCCGAACGCCTGGGCAGCGATCCACAGCACTGCATTACTCTGGAAGACTCCTTCAACGGTATGATTGCCACCAAAGCGGCGCGTATGAAATCGATCGTGATCCCTGCGCACGAATACAGCCAGGATCCGCGCTGGGCCTTGGCTGACCTTAAGTTGCAAAGCCTCGAGCAGTTGACCGCCGCCCACCTGGCCTGACCTTGACGGCATCGGTCCTGCCGGTGCCCTTTCCCCAAAAAAACAAAACGTAATTTCATTTTTATTGAATTAACATCCCATTCAAATTATGCTAATCGCATAAAGAAAACACCGGGCGAATCGGTGACACTGTCACTGCCACGCAGTAGCCGTCGTAAGCCCGGTGCTTTCTTCCCTCACGGCTAGAGAGCAATGCTATTATTCTGAATTCCTTCGACTTAATGGGAAAGGTGGCGCTGTTCACCGGCTGCAATATCGGCCTGGGACAAGGCATTGCGATTGGGCTGGCGCAGGCCGGTTGCGACATTATCTTCCCGCGAAGTTGAGCGAACGCAGCATTGCAGCGCCCCTACATTACGAGCCTAGCTGTGTAACTTACCCGTCAAGCACGCCGTTTCAACCCTTTGTAAAACGGCGTAAAATTAACAACTCGTTACAGGGTAACCGCTTCCGTAACTGTAAAAATTCCCATATACTGGATAAATTAACAGTTTAGTAGCCGGAATATAGCAACATGACCGCGGAAGGACATCTCATATTTTCAGTTGCCTGCGCGATCTTTGCCAAGAAAGCGGAGGTGACCCCCGTGCTCGCCGCTGGCGATTGGTGGCACATCATTCCTGCCGCGCTGCTGACGTCGCTGTTACCCGACATCGATCACCCTAAATCCATCTTGGGCCAGCGCCTGCGTTGGATCGCGATCCCAATCTCACGCGCCTTTGGTCACCGTGGTTTCACCCACAGCCTGCTGGCGATCGTCGGCGGCATGTGGCTATTTCAGCTAGAAGTGCCGCGCAGTTGGCCTATCCCCGCAGACGTGCTACACGCCATGATTATCGGGTATTTCAGCCACCTGCTGGCCGATATGCTCACCCCTGCCGGCGTGCCGTTACTTTGGCCCTGCCGCTGGCGTTTCTGCTTGCCAATATTGAATTCACAAAAAGGCAACCAGCTGGAGCGGGTGCTGTGTCTATGCCTGGTGGCTTTCGCCATTTACTGGCAAGGGGATTACACTCTTCCGGTGCAGTCCTATTTTGAGCAAATAAAAAATATTAGACTGTGATCACAAAATAACGCCTATTTTTCCACCTTCCCGCTCATTACATCACCGTTTTTAAGCCAAAAGTTATATTAAATTCTTTTTGGATATAAGTGCGCTGCACCGCAAACTGTTAGGATATTTACATCGCATTACATCGGTGCGTGGCACCTTTTATTATAAGAAAACAAGATTGGAGAAACTGGGGATGAATCTACCGCTCGTATTAAACGTGCTGGTTTTTGCCGCCCTCCTTTTGCTGTTGGCGCAAACCCGCCATAAGCAATGGAGCCTGGCTAAAAAAGTGCTGGTTGGCCTGGCACTGGGTGTGGTGTTCGGTTTGGCACTGCAACTGGTATACGGCTCGGACAACCCGGTGCTGAAAGAGTCCATCGGCTGGTTTAACATCGTCGGTAACGGCTATGTACAGCTGCTGCAAATGATCGTGATGCCGCTGGTTTTCGCCTCTATCCTGAGCGCGGTAGCCAAGTTGCATAACGCTTCTTCACTGGGCAAAATCAGCTTCCTGACCATTGGTACCCTGCTGTTTACCACGCTGATTGCCGCACTGGTGGGCGTATTGGTCACCAACCTATTCGGGTTGACCGCAGAGGGTCTGGTCCAGGGCACACAAGAAACGGCTCGTTTGTCGGCGATTGAAACCAACTACGCGGGTAAAGTGGCCGATCTGAGTGTGCCACAATTGATCCTGTCATTTGTGCCGAAAAATCCGTTTGCCGATCTGACCGGGGCTAACCCAACGTCAATCATCAGCGTGGTGATTTTCGCTGCCTTCCTCGGTGTGGCTTCTCTGCAACTGCTTAAAGATGACCAACCGAAAGGCCAGCGCGTGCTGGTAGCTATCGATACCCTGCAAGCCTGGGTGATGAAGCTGGTCCGTCTGGTGATGAAGCTGACTCCTTACGGCGTACTGGCGTTGATGACCAAGGTCGTTGCAGGCTCCAATATCCACGACATTATTAAGCTGGGCAGCTTTGTGGTTGCCTCTTACCTTGGTCTGGCGATCATGTTCGTGGTTCACGGTCTGCTGCTGAGCTTCACCGGCGTTAACCCGCTGAAATTCTTCCGCAAGGCGTGGCCGGTGCTGACCTTTGCCTTCACCAGCCGTTCCAGCGCTGCCAGCATCCCGCTGAACGTCGAAGCGCAGACTCGCCGTCTGGGCGTGCCAGAGTCGATTGCCAGCTTCTCAGCGTCCTTTGGTGCCACTATTGGTCAGAACGGTTGCGCGGGTCTCTACCCGGCAATGCTGGCGGTGATGGTTGCGCCAACCGTGGGTATCAACCCGCTGGATCCACTGTGGATCGCAACGCTGGTCGGCATTGTTACCGTCAGTTCAGCCGGTGTTGCCGGTGTGGGCGGCGGCGCGACCTTTGCTGCGCTGATTGTGCTACCAGCGATGGGCCTGCCGGTGACCCTGGTCGCCCTGCTGATTTCGGTTGAACCGTTGATCGACATGGGCCGTACCGCGCTGAACGTTAGTGGTTCGATGACCGCAGGTACCGTCACCAGCCAACTGATGAAGCAGACCGACAAAGCCATTATGGACAGCGAAGACGAAACGGAACTGGCTCACCGGTAATACTAGACTGATCCGCAAACTGAACCGGTGCCCAGGCGCCGGTTTTTTTTCGTCATGACTGCCAATGATATCTCATTAGTATTAGTGTGTAGCAAATAGGATCCGTGGAGCCCATTATGATTGAAACGCGCCTGCTACATCAGTTCATCGCCGTCGCCGAGGAATTACACTTCAATCGCGCAGCACAACGGCTGCATATGGCACAACCCCCGTTGAGTCAGGCTATTCGTCGGTTGGAGCATGAGATCGGCGCTCCCCTGTTTGAACGCACCAATCGCAGCGTGTCGCTCACGCCTGCTGGAACCGACTTTCTGGCAACGGCAAGAAAAGTGTTGCGCCTGCTTGATGAAGGCGTCGAACAGACCAGGCGAGTAGCGCAAGGCATCGAAGGCCATCTCACGTTAACCTTCATTAATATCGCCCCCTATGACGCATTGCTAGGCGCATTGCAGCGCTTCCGCTCTGCATTCCCCGCCATCTCCTTCACGATGCGTGAGGCCACGACTCAAGAGCAGGTCGAGGCACTGGAACATGGCCGCGCCGAGCTCGGTTTCATGAGGTCACCGGGCAGGACGGCTCCGGAGCTGCGCTTCGAGTCCATTCTGCGAGAACCCATCATGATTGGCCTGCCAGCCACACACCCTCTCGCGTGCCATGAGATCATTCCACTGGCCGCACTGCGAGATGACGCCTTCGTATCGTCACCACGGCACCTGGGCCAGGGCTTCCATGACCAGCTGGTTCAGCTTTGCGCAGCAGCAGGGTTCATACCATGCATTGCTCAACAGGCGCGTCAGCTGCAAACTCTGGTTGCTTTGGTGGCCAGCGGCTTCGGCGTTGCACTGTTGCCCGCGTCGTTGGCGCAGGAGGGTCGCAAAGACGTGGTATTCCGGCCAATCCAGGTCAATGCACCAGACGCACTGCGGAATGTGGAATTTCTGATGGCTTGGAACCCGCACTCGCCTTGTCCTATTCGAGACAAACTGATCGATGAGGTGCGAGATGCCATGGCATCTCGCCCTTGATTGAAACCTGATAAGTCTTGTTTCGGTACAAATAAGATATTTTACACTCAGGAGCGGTCGCTCCATCATCGTGCTATTGCCAAACGGAGGTACATGATGACAGATCGACGCTTAAACGAGCCGTTCAAAGACAAGGTAGCGATTGTCACTGGCGGTGGCCGGGGACTTGGGAAAGCTTACGCCAAGGCCCTCTTGGAGCGTGGCGCACGGGTAATCGTTAGCGACCTGGGAACCAGCCTTACCGGAGACGGGGCTGACCCAGACGTGATGAGGGAGGCGATACATGCCTTGCAGGTCGACGGTGGATCGTTCATCACCCACAGCGGGCGCCTGGATAACGAGGATGGCTGCCAACAACTCGTAGCGCTGGCCATCGAGCAATTCGGCGCGCTGGATATCCTGATCCACAACGCGGGTTGGGTCGGCTATCAGCCCATTGAGACACAGGAAGAGGAATTCCTTGAGCGCTCCCTTGGCATCAACGTGCGTACGCCGATCTGGTTGAGCAAGCACGCCTGGGCGCATCTCAAGCTTTCCCCATCACCACGGATCGTGCTGACAACCTCTGACCGTGCCATGTATCAACGCTACGCGCAGCCAGGCCTGACGGCCTACGCCGCTGGCAAGATGGCCCAAGTGGGCATCATGAATGCCCTGAGTATGGAAGGAAAACCGGACGGCATTCTGGTCAACGCCATCTCTCCAGTAGCCAAGACCCGTATGTGGGGGATCACACAGCCACCCACAGACCTAAAACCCGAGTGGGTGGTGCCGGGCTTGCTGTATCTGGCCAGCTCGTTATGTCAGGACACAGGCGTTATCCTGCGCGCCAGCAACGGTCAGTTCACTGCAACCCGCTTTTGTGAAAACCCCGGCGTAACCTATCCTACGGATCTGTCGCGAATTGAGTGTGCCAGCGTGGAGGATGTCGCCCACAATTGGCCGCGCATCAAGGAGTTTGGCGATGTGTGACGAGTGTCGTCTGCACAAGATCGCCGAAGTCCGTGCCGACCTTGGCGAGAGTCCAGTCTGGGATAAAGACAACCGCCTTTTGTACTTCGTCGATATCTCTGGTGGCAAGATTAACGTCATGACCCCGCAAGCACGAGTGGCATCCGTCTATCAATCGACGGCGCGCATCGGTGCCTTGGCCCTTACGGATAGAGGCAATCTGATCTTCACCGAAGATACGCGGGTTGCCATTCTGGATCCCAAGGAAGGCGTGGTCCGCACGCACTCTACCGCTGTCCATAACAAAGGCTGCTATCGGTTCAACGACGGGGCCTGCGATCCGCAAGGACGCTTTATTACCGGCCTGATGCACGAGGGGCCGAACCGTGAGGCCGGAGCGCTGTACCGCTATGACAGTGAACTGAACGCCCAAACCATCCAGAGGAATATCGCGCTGCCTAATGGCCTGGCCTGGTCGGAAGATGGCCACACGCTGTTCTTTGTCGATTCCATCGCACGTTCAATATTTCGGGCCGCATACACTCCCAACGGGGAACTGGAGGCCGTAATGCGCTTCGCCGAAACCCCGGCAGGACTTGGACGTCCCGATGGTATTGCCCTGGATCGAGCCGGTGGATTGTGGGTCTGTATGTTCAACGGAGGATGTTTGCTGCGCTACGACCGTAACGGCAGCCTGGGCGAGTGCGTCGCCATGCCCGTGCCGCGCCCCACCAGTTGCTGCTTTGGCGGGGAAGGTTTGGAAACCTTATTCATCACTACGGCGCGCTTTGCCATGACGCGCTCTGAACTGGCTGAATACCCTGATTCTGGCGACCTCTTTGCTATTCGCCCAGCTATTGCCGGTGTTCCACGTCACTTGTTCAAAGAGTGCAAGATGGGCCGATAGCAGAGCAGTGGGATTTTATAAACCGAGGGAGATAACAAAGGCTGGGAGGGAAAGCGTAGGGGCGAAGCTATATTCGGCCCCCTACAACTGCGGCAAGCTTAAAACGGGTAGTCGTGATAACCCATTTGCGCTGAAATCAGACGAGCGGCGGTGTGCAACTGCGCCACGTAGCCCTCTTTGCCTTCTTCAGAGAAGCGGATGGTCGGGAAGGAGATGCTCAAGCCCGCGATCACCACGCCAAAACGGTCAAATACTGGCACCGCGATGCAGCGCAAGCCTTCTTCCTGTTCTTCGATATCTTCGCCAAACCCCTGCTCACGGACCTTATCCAACAGCGGCAGTAATTCAGCGGCGCTGGCGATGGTGTGCGGAGTGCTGCGGGTAAACTCGACGTGGGACAGGATTTCTTCCACTTCGCCGCGATCGCGCCAGGCTAGCAGAACTTTACCAATCGCGGTGCTGTGTAGCGGGTTGCGGCGACCGATGCGTGAATACATACGCAGGTTATACATGGAGTCGATTTTGTGGATATAGACGATGCTGTCTTCATCCAGCGCCCCCAGGTGGATGGTCTCACGCGTCTGGTTAGACAGTTCACGCATCTGGATGTCCGCGCTGCGGATCAAATCGACGTTTTGCAGCGATTTGGCACCCAGTTCAAACAGCTTGAGGGTCAGCGAATATTTCTCCGACTCCCCTTCCTGTGAGACATAACCCAGCGACTTCATGGTTTGCAGGAAACGGTAAACGGTACTTTTGGACATCATTACCCGCTGTGAAAGCTCGGTAATGCCGATCTCACGCTCATCACCCAGTGCCTGCAGGATGCCAAACACTTTCAGCACTGATGAAACGGAATCCGGTTGTTTGTCTAGATCTGCGTTAGCCATGGTTAATACCTTAACTTAACTATTTTTGTTTTAGGAAATTTGAACAAGAGTTTCAGTATAATCGGAACATTTCACCCCATGCAATGGAAGTTGCGCAATATTCGCCATTATTGATGGGATTAGCGGCAGACATCCCACTGCTTTTACATTTAGCACAGAAACGGCGGGTGCATTCGGCGGGAAATATGATTAGCATTGTAATATTCCCCCTGTTTAGTAACCATCTCCATGACAACGCTTGCTAATTCCGACGGCTTACCCGTCCCGCAACGCTACGGAGCGATCCTGGCCATTGCGCTGGGCATTACCGTTTCAGTACTTGACGGAGCTATCGCCAACGTGGCCTTGCCGACCATCGCCCGCGATCTCAACGCCAGCCCGGCCAGCTCGATCTGGGTGGTCAATGCCTATCAGTTGGCGATCACCATCTCGTTGCTATCGCTGGCGTCCTTGGGCGATCTGATTGGCTATCGCCGTATCTATCAGGCTGGTCTGCTGGTATTCAGTATTACTTCATTATTCTGCGCACTGTCCGATTCGCTATTAACACTGACGATTGCACGCGTGCTGCAAGGGTTTGGTGCCGCGGCGATTATGAGCGTCAATACCGCACTGATCCGCATTATCTATCCGCAACGCTTTCTTGGCCGTGGCATCGGAATAAACTCGCTGATCGTAGCCTTCTCTTCCGCCGCTGGGCCTACGGTCGCCGCCGCCATTTTATCCGTGGCCTCCTGGCAGTGGCTGTTTGCCATCAATCTGCCGATCGGCATCGTCGCACTGATGCTGGGAATGAAATATCTGCCGGCTAATAGCCAGAAAAGCAGCAATCAGCGCTTTGACCCCACCAGTGCGCTGATGAATGCCCTGACGTTTGGTCTACTGATCACCGCCATTAGCGGTTTTGCCCAGGGGCAAAGTCTGCTGCTGATTGCCGCTGAAATCGCGGCATTGCTGGTGATCGGTTACTTCTTTGTGCGCCGTCAGTTGCGGCAGACATCCCCTTTACTGCCGGTGGATCTGCTGCGCATCCCTATTTTTGCGCTGTCGATGGGCACCTCGATCTGCTCTTTTGCCGCCCAGATGTTGGCTATGGTGTCGTTGCCCTTCTTCCTGCAGGCCTCTCTGGGCCGTGACGAGGTGGCGACGGGTTTGCTGTTAACGCCCTGGCCGTTGGCCATTATCGTGATGGCACCGATTGCAGGCCGCCTGGTGGAGCGTGTTCATGCGGGGTTACTGGGAGGGATTGGTTTGGCGACCTTCGCGCTCGGTTTGTTCCTGCTGGCACTGTTGCCACATAACCCGACGGATCTGGATATCATCTGGCGCATGGTGCTTTGCGGTGCGGGCTTTGGGTTATTCCAGTCGCCCAACAACCATACCATTATTTCTGCCGCTCCACGCCACCGCAGTGGCGGAGCCAGTGGCATGCTTGGTACTGCGCGCCTGTTGGGGCAAACCTCCGGCGCGGCGCTGGTGGCATTAATGTTCAACCTGTTCCCCACCAGCGGCACACACGCTTCATTGGTATTGGCGGGAGCTTTCGCCAGCGTCGCTGCCGTGGTGAGCTGCCTGCGCATCACTCAACCCCGTGCGAACCTCGCCGAACCCGGTAAATAGCTTATCGAGCACTGCGCCCGTTTGAATAGCAAAAACCCCGGCTCGCCGGGGTTTTTGCTTGATACAGGGTTATTTCAGATACTGGCCGGAACGCAGCGCTTCGATACGCTTGTCCAACGGCGGGTGCGACATAAACAGCTCGCTGAACGACTTGGATTTGCCGTTGATGCAGAAAGCCATCAGGGTGCCCGCTTCCTGCGGTTCATAGCTGGTTTTCAAGCGCTGCAGCGCAGCGATCATCTTCTCACGGCCAACCAGTTTGGCTGAACCCGCATCGGCGTGGAATTCACGATGACGTGAGAACCACATGGTGATAATACTGGCCAGAATACCAAATACCAGCTCCAACACCATCGAAACACCGAAGTAAATCATCGGGTTGCCGTTACCTTCGCCTTCCCCATCACGGTTACCGAGGAAACCGGCGGCCACCTGAGCAATCAGGCGAGACACGAAGATCACGAAGGTGTTCACCACCCCTTGGATTAGCGTCATGGTCACCATGTCGCCATTGGCAACGTGGCTGATTTCGTGGGCGATAACCGCTTCCGCCTCATCACGGCTCATGCTTTGCAGCAAGCCGGTACTAACCGCCACTAGCGATGCATCGCGGCGTGCGCCGGTTGCAAAGGCGTTAATGTCAGGCGCTTGGTAGATAGCCACCTGCGGCATGGCGATACCCGCCTGCTGCGATTGGCGACGCACCGTGTCCAACAGCCAGCGTTCGGTTTCGTTACGCGGCTGTTCAATCACTTCCCCACCGACGGAGCGCAGCGCCATCCATTTGGACATCAGCAGTGAAACAAATGCACCGCCAAAACCGAACAGACCGGCCATGATCATCAGGCCCTGAACGCTACTGGATTGGATCCCTGTCAGGCTAAGCACCAGCCCGAAAACCAACATCACCGCCAGGTTGGTGAGCAGGAACAAAGCTATACGCATCATAGAATGTTTACTTCCTCGTTATTTGTTAACAAAAGGCGACCTCAGATACCCAGATCTTATGGGCATTGGTCACAATTTCAAGATTGGCAGGCCATTAAGCCACTAAAAATACGTAACTTTACAAAGTCACGAAGAAACAAGGGTTTTACAAAGTGTAAACGATCTCGGAGCACAGAGTGGAGACCCCAACAGAAATTTTAGTGCGAGTATAGCGAAAAAAAAGCGCACCCGTAGGTGCGCTCGATAACGTTAAATCCGCAAATAACTTACTTGGCGGCGGCCGTCTGTTGCGATGGCTGCTGCTTTTCGTTATTGGCCAGATCCAGCGCGATCTTGACCGTTTCATCCAGATACGGATCCGGCTCCTTGTAGTCCTTTGGCAGATCTTCCAGGGACTTCAGCGGTTTCTTACCCTCACGCTCCAGGCGCTCATTAATACGGTTCAGGCGCGTAGCATCATCGTCATGGTTCTCTTTCTCACGGATAGCCAGATTAAGAGAAACGATGTTGCGCTTGTCTTTCAACGCCTTGTAATGGGCAATATCCTGCGCGATGTATTGGAACTCGGGATCCTTGGCGATACGCTGCGCATGGTCTTTCAGCAGTTGCGGTTCAAACGGCTTCAAATCACCGGTTTTGGTGTAGGCAGCTGCATTGATGCTATCCCACGGCATGGCGTTATCTTCGAAGCTCTCGCCGGTTTCTGCCGGATCGATCCCCGTTGGCATCAGAATATCTGGTGTGACGCCTTTACGCTGGGTGCTGCCACCGTCAACGCGGTAGAACTTCTGGATGGTGTACTGGACAGAGCCCAGCGCGGGCCATTCAGGGCGCAGCATCTGATCGTAAATCCGGTTCAGTGAACGGTATTGCTGCACCGTGCCTTTACCGAAGGTAGGCTCGCCCACGATCAGCGCACGGCCATAGTCTTGCATTGCCGCAGCAAAGATCTCGGAAGCGGAGGCGCTGAAGCGGTCAACCAGCACCACCAGCGGGCCTTTGTAGTAGACAACGCCGTCGTTATCCGCATCTTCACGGATCTTGCCGTTGTTATCACGCACCTGAACAACTGGGCCACTTGGGATAAACAGACCGGAAAGCGATACCGCCTCGGTCAATGCTCCGCCGCCGTTGCCGCGCAGATCGATAATCAGACTGTCGACATTCTGCTTGGCCATTTTTTGCAGCTGGACTTTTACGTCATCGGTCAGGCCGACGTAGAAGCCAGGGATGTCCATCACCGCGACCTTCTGCTTGCCGACGGTCTTGATCGTCATTTTGACTGCGCGATCTTCTAGACGGATACGCTCACGAGTCAGCGTAACAATACGGGTTTTGGTGCCTTTACCTGCCGGCAGGATCTCCAGGCGAACCTTGCTACCCTTCGGCCCTTTGATCTGCGAGACGACGTCGTCAAGACGCCAGCCGATCACATCCACCATCGGTTTGCCTGCCTGGCCAACGCCGACAATACGGTCGCCCACGGCGATCGCCTTGCTCTTGGCTGCCGGGCCGCCTGCCACCATGGAGTTGATCACGGTGTAATCATCATCCATCTGCAACACGGCACCAATCCCTTCCAGCGAGAGACTCATCTCGGTATTGAACTGTTCGGTATTGCGTGGCGACAGGTAGTTGGTATGCGGATCGATTTCGTGGGCAAACGCAGTCATGATCAGCGAGAACACGTCTTCGCTGTTGCTTTGCGTCAGGCGTTTGATCGCAAACTGATAACGCTTGGTCAATGTGTCACGGATCTCTTTATCCGTTTTGCCGGTCAGCTTCAGGTTCAACTGATCGTATTTGACCTTGGCGTCCCACAGACGATCCAATTCGGCCTTGTCTTTCGGCCACGGCGCTTTGCTGCGGTCTACGTCAATGGTGTCATTGCCGGTGAAGTTCATCGGCTTGTCGAGCAGTGACAGCGCATACTGATAGCGCTCAAAGCGGCGTTTTTGCGCCAGATTGAACAGCGCATAAGGCGTAACCAGTTTGCCGGATTTCAGCTCTTCACCCAGCGTGCTGCGTTTGTCGGCAAATTGCGCGACGTCGGAGGCCAGCAGCACATTGTGGCTGTAGTCCAGCATATTCAGGTAACGATCGAAGATCTTGCCTGAAAAATCCGCATCCAGAACAAACTGGCGATAATGAGAGCGAGTGAAGCGCGAGGTTACGCGCTCACTCACGGTTGCATGTTCAGCTTCCTGCTCAAGCTTGGGCAGTTGATCGATGCGGATGTTGGCTGTATCCGCTCCGTAACTGACACCTGCCCACAGCAAAGCCGCAACTGCGGTTAATCTGACAAATTTGTTCATGCCTTGGTTGGCCTCCGTATCAGAACTGCAAGTGTTCTGCGCGCACAATCATCGCCAGACCGGAGGAGAGCTGTACACGAACGCCATCTTTAGCGATTTCGAGTACGGTTGCGTCCATCGCGCTCTGACCTGCTCTGACTTTGATTTCCTGGCCAATTTGCAGTTTTGAGATGTCTGTGACTGGCACATGACGCGGCTGGCTGGCCTCTTTGGCTACACGAGGTTCACGAGCTTGCTGTGGGCGTGCTTGTTGTGTGCGCGGCTTGCGGTTCTCTGCTGCGGCTCCGCCTTCACGACGTACGGCTGGCTTTTTGCCGGCATGACGCGGACGACGAGGCTCGGCAGTGGCAGACTCACCAGCAGCTTCACGTTTTTTGGCATTCTGTTCGGCACGTTGCGCCTGAACTCGCGCTTTGGCCTCTTCAAGCTGCTGACGAGCATGATCGACATGCTGCTGTTCCAGCTCACCGCACGGGTTACCGTCCAGGTCTACACGCTGGGCGCCAACTTTGACACCGTACAGGTAACGCCAGCTTGAGGTATACAGGCGCAAAGCTGAACGCAGCTGAGTTTTGCTGAGGTTCTCTTCCCCTTGTACACGTTCTACCAGATCCTGAAAAATACCGATTTTCAGCGGGCGTGCTTCGCCTTCGGCGCTAAAGCAGAGCGGGAAACGCTCGGCAAGAAAAGCAATGACTTCTTTAACTGTGTTCAACTTGTGTTGATTTTCCATGAAATTTCCTGATTACAACGGGTTGCCAACAAGCCGCAGGCATGAACAGGCGTCATTATAATGACGCCATCGCTAAATGCCACGTTAACCGTAGATCAACTTGCCGCTACAGTGACATATTTCGCAAAATTGCTCTGTGCCAGCCGTGCGCAAAGCCCCGCCACCACTGCTTTCAGGCCGATTTCGTCCTGTTCATCGAAGCGTTGATAAACTGTGCTGTCGATATCCAGAACACCGATGACCTGACCACTGACCTCTAACGGCAACACAATTTCCGCGTTGCTGGCTGCATCGCAGGCGATATGTCCAGGAAATGCATGAACATCGCCAACGCGCTGCACCTGGTTCTGCGCCGCTGCCGTACCGCACACGCCCTTACCCAACGGGATCCGCACGCAGGCAATCTTGCCTTGGAACGGGCCTAGCACCAGTTGATGGCCTTCCATCAGGTAAAAACCGACCCAGTTTACGTCATCAAGACGCTCATTGAGTAGCGCACTGGCGTTAGACAATGCGGCGATAAAATTATCTTCCCCATCCAGCAATGCGCTCAAATCGCGTTTTAATTCCGCGTAGAATGATTCTTTAGTCATGATTAACCGTTCAAATACTCAAATAGCCCAGACTTAACCCCTATAAAATAAGCATTAAATGCGTATAGCCACAAGGTTAATCATCTGTTGCTTCACAAAACACGGTACAACAGGGTATGTTTGCCGTCTAAAAATCATTTGTAACCTGCGATGCCAATCCCTTTTTACCGGTTGATGGCATTGACGGGTTGGTTTTCCAGCTACGCTAAGTAGACCTCAGGTCGCCAAACAGCACTCATGATGAAGATACTCGCCATTACCGGCCCGCTCTCCAAGGCTCGCCACCAACGCTGTTGTGAATGCGATTTACTGTTCACGTTGCCGTCGTTAACCCGCAATCAGGCCGCCTACTGCCCACGCTGCAACGCCAAGGTGGTGAATGGCCGCGACTGGTCAATGACTCGCCTGACCGCCGTAGCCGTCACCATGCTGTTGCTGATGCCCTTTGCCTTTAGCGAGCCGTTGATCAGCATTCGTCTGCTCGGCACGAAGATTAACGCTAGCCTGTTGGAAGGCATCTGGCAAATGAGCAGCCAGGGTGATCCGTTTACTGCCAGTATGGTCGCCTTCTGCACCATCGGCGCGCCGCTGACGCTATCACTGTCATTGCTGTATCTGTGGTTTGGCCATGCGCTCGGCATGAACCTGCGGCCTGTGTTGCTGATGCTGGAGCGTCTGAAAGAGTGGATCATGCTCGATATTTACCTGATCGGTATGGTGGTCGCGGCGATCAAGGTCAAGGAATATGCAGATATTCACCCCGGCAGCGCCCTGATTGCCTATCTGGCATTGACCCTGCTCAGCCTGCTGACGCTGATCCACATGAACCTGGAGCAGATGTGGGAACGCTACTATCCGCAGGAACAGCCAGAGGGTAAACCAGAGGCGTTACACGTCTGCCTGGCCTGCCATTTTACCGGTTTTCAGGATGAGCGTGGCCGCTGCCCCCGCTGTCATGTGCCGATGTGCCATCGCCAACCTTACAGCCTGCAAAAAACCTGGGCCGCGCTGATTGCCGCCATCGTGCTGCTGATCCCCGCCAACCTGCTGCCGATCTCGGTGGTTTACGCCAACGGCGCGCGTATGGAAGATACCATTTTCAGCGGCGTCGTTTCGCTGGCCAATTCGGGTAATATGCCGATCGCCGCCATCGTATTTATCGCCAGTGTCCTGGTACCCTTTACCAAGGTGATCGTCCTGCTGGTGCTGCTGTTCAGCATTCATTTCAAAACGTCGCACAGCCTCAAAACCCGTATCCGGCTGCTCCGGCTGGTCACCTGGGTTGGCCGCTGGTCGATGCTCGATCTGTTCGTGATCTCGTTGATGATGTCGCTGATCAATCGCGACCAACTGTTATCTTTTACTATGGGGCCAGCAGCTTTTTACTTTGGGTCTGCGGTTATTTTAACTATCCTTGCCGTACAGTGGCTGGACAGCCGATTGATTTGGGATGCACATGCAACAGGAAACGCCGAATACGCCGACTGAGGCGCGGGTCAAAAACAAGCGCCGTATCTCGCCATTCTGGTTACTGCCGTTTATCGCCCTGCTGATTGCCGGGTGGCTGGTCTATACCAATTACCAGGAGAGCGGCAATAGCGTCACCATAGACTTCCAGTCTGCGGCAGGTATTGTCGCTGGCCGCACGCCGGTACGTTACCAGGGTGTGGAGGTGGGTACCGTGCAAAGCATTTCGCTGAGCAAGGATCTGCGTAGTATCGTGGTTGAAGCCAGTATCAAGAGCGATCTGGAAGACTCACTGCGGGAAGGCACACAATTTTGGCTGGTAACCCCTAAAGCCTCATTGGCCGGGGTTTCCGGCCTGGATGCGCTGGTAGGGGGTAACTACATCGGCATGATGCCGGGCAGGGGCAAGCCACAAACCCACTTCACCGCGTTGGACACGCAGCCGAAATACCGTCTGAACACCGGTGAGCTGATGATCCACCTGCAAGCAGACGACCTCGGTTCCCTGAACACTGGCTCGCTGGTCTATTATCGCAAAATCCCTGTTGGTAAAGTTTACGACTACACTATTTCACCAGGTAACAAGGGCGTGATCATCGACGTGCTGATCGACCGCCGCTTTGCCAATCTGGTGAAGGATAACACCCGCTTCTGGAACGTTTCCGGTTTTAAAGGCGATTTCAGCCTGTCCGGTGCCAGCGTGCAGATGGAAAGTCTGGCAGCGCTGGTAAATGGTGCGATAGCCTTTGATTCCCCGCTCGACGGCAAGCAGGCCAAAGCCGATCAAAACTATACGCTGTATCCGGACCTGGCCCGCAGCCAACGCGGGGTGAATATCACGCTGGACCTGCCCGACGGCAACAGCCTTAGCGAGGGGCGCACACCGCTGATGTATCAAGGATTGCAGGTCGGCACCTTGACTCGCCTGGCTCTGCAACAGGATAGCAAGGTAACCGGCGAACTCACCATCGATCCTTCGGTGGTCGATCTGATGCGTAGTGGCACGCGCATTGAGATGCGCAGCCCAAAAATCAGCCTTAACGACGCCAAGCTAAGCCAGCTGTTGACCGGCAACACCCTGGAATTGGTGCCGGGTGATGGAGAACCCCAGCAGCACTTTACCGTGTTGGACAGCAGTAAAACGCTGCTGCAACAGCCTGGCGTGGTAACGGTCACCTTGAATGCCCCGCAAAGCTACGGCATCGACGTCGGGCAACCGTTAATCGTGCACGGCATCAAGATTGGCCAGATCCTGACACGAACCCTGACCGACAGCGGCGTAACCTTTACGGCGGCGATCGAACCTCAACACCGCAGTTTGCTGCATAAAGACAGTAAATTCGTGGTCAACAGCCGTGTGGATGTCAAATTCGGGCTGGACGGCGTGCAGGTGTTGGGTGCCAGCGCCCAGGAGTGGCTGGACGGCGGCGTACGCCTGATCCCTGGAGGTAAAGGCGAACCGGACGCTCAGTATCCGCTGTACAGCAACGCGGAAAAAGCCGCCGAGGGCATCGTCGGCAACAACCCACTGCCGACCTTGACGCTTACCGCTGCCAGCCTGCCAGATGTGCAAGCCGGCTCGGTGGTGTTATACCGCAAGTTCCAGGTGGGTGAGATTGTCAACGTACGGCCCAAAGCCAACGAGTTTGACGTTGAGGTCTATATCAGCCCGGAATACCGCAAGCTGTTAACCAGCGAAAGCATTTTCTGGGCGGAAGGTGGTGCCAAGGTGCAATTGAACGGCAGCGGCCTCACGGTGCAGGCTTCTCCGCTCAACCGCGCGCTGAAAGGCGCCATCAGCTTTGATAACCTGCAGGGCGTTACGCTGGATAAAGGGGCCAAACGCGTGCTGTACGCCTCCGAAACCGCCGCTCGCGCCGTGGGTAGCCAGATCACGCTACGCACCTATGATGCCAGCAAACTGTCCCCTGGCATGCCAATACGCTATCTGGGCATTGATATCGGCCAGCTTGAATCTCTGAAACTGGCACCGGAGCGTAACGAGGTGCTGGCAAAAGCAGTATTGTACCCAGAGTATGTGAAAACCTTTGCCCGTCTCGGCAGCCGTTTCGCCATCGTGTCACCGGAGATTTCTGCCGCGGGGGTCAATAATCTGGACTCCCTGTTGCAGCCCTATATCAACGTGGAACCTGGCCACGGCGGCTCAATGCGCACTTTTGAGCTACAGGAAGCCAGCATTACCGACTCCCGCTACCTGGATGGGCTGAGCGTGATCCTGGACGCCGCAGAAACCGGTTCGCTGCAAATCGGCACGCCGATCCTGTTCCGTGGCATTGAGGTGGGTACCGTGACCGGTTTCTATCTGGGGGCGATGTCAGATCGTGTTCACGTCTCACTGCGCGTCAGCAAGAAATACCAGCATCTGGTGCGTAACAACAGCGTCTTCTGGCTGGCCTCTGGCTATAACCTGCAGTTTGGCCTGACGGGCGGTGTGATAAAGAGCGGTACCTTCCAGCAGTTTATTCGCGGTGGTATTGCCTTTGCCACCCCACCAAGCATTCCATTGGCCCCTAAAGCCACGCCGAACAAACACTTCCTGCTGAATGCGGAAGAGCCGAAAGATTGGCGCGAATGGGGCACCGCCATCCCGAGGGATAACTGATAGCTATCGGCAGGGTTCACTGTTCTGAACCCTGCCGAGTTCACCGTACCGAAGCTGCCGCCACCTGAATAATCCCTATCATTGCTGCTTTGTCATCCATCTCATTGACCGTAACTTGCCGGTATTCTCAGGCAGGCAGTTTATGGTAAACTAGCCCCTTCGATTTTTTTCCGCCCTGAGAGCTCCCTGTGGCTAAACCTGCCCCTGCTTTTTTGCCTCCTGCGTTTCTCGACGCGACTCGCGCCATCATGCCTGACCATTTATCCATGGATGACTTCATCGCTATTTGCCAACAACCCTTGCGGCGTAGCCTGCGGGTCAACACGCTGAAAATCAGCGTTGCCGACTTTCTGGCGCTGGTAAAAGACTACGACTGGCGGCTGGAACCCATCCCCTGGTGCTCAGAAGGCTTTTGGATCGAGCGCGAGGACGAAGCATTACGGCTGGGTAGCGCGGCGGAGCATCTAAGCGGCCTGTTCTACATTCAGGAAGCCAGCTCCATGCTGCCGGTGAGCGCCCTGTTTGCCGGGCGTGAGACCCCGCGCCGGGTGCTGGATGTCGCCGCCGCGCCGGGTTCCAAAACCACCCAGATCGCCGCGTTGATGGGCAACCAGGGCGGCATTGTCGCCAATGAATATTCGGCTAGTCGGGTCAAGGTATTACACGCCAACATCAGCCGCTGCGGCGTCAAAAATACGGCGCTGACCCATTTCGACGGCCGGGTGTTTGGCGCCGCCTTACCGGAAAGCTTTGACGCCATCCTGCTGGATGCGCCCTGCTCTGGTGAGGGCGTGGTGCGTAAAGATCCGGATGCCATGAGCAACTGGTCACCAGAAAGCGTAGCGAGCATCGCGCAAACCCAGTGGGAACTGATCGACAGCGCCTTCCACGCCCTGGCACCCGGCGGCGTGATGGTTTACTCCACCTGCACGTTGAATGCTCAGGAAAATCAGCAAGTGGTGCATCAACTGTTGGCCACCTACGGCGATGCCGTCAGCGTAGAGCCACTGGACGATCTGTTCCCACAGGCACAGCTTGCCCTCACCCCAGAAGGCTTCCTGCACGTATTCCCGCAGATTTATGACAGTGAAGGCTTCTTTGTCGCCCGGCTGCGTAAAAATCACAGCGTTCCGGCCCTGGCCAAACCGAGCTATAAACTGGGTAAGTTCCCCTTCACCCCGCTCTCGGCCCAGGAGTCCGCACTGGTGGCACAGGCTGCCGCAGCTTCTGGCTTAACCTGGGATGACACCAGCAAATTATGGGCGCGGGATAAAGAAATCTGGCTGTTCCCCGCCGAGCTGGAGCCTTTAGTCAGCAAAGTGCGTTTTTCACGCATTGGCCTTAAGTTGGCGGAACGCTTCCCAAAAGGGTTCCGCTGGCAGCATGAGGCGGTGATCGCCTTGGCTGCCAGTGGCAACCCACAGACGTTTGAGCTTGATGCGGCGCTGGCCCAGGAGTGGTTTCATGGCCGCGATCTCTACCCCTCGCAACCCCCACAAAGCAATGAGTGTATCGTCACTTATCAGCATCAGCCGCTAGGGCTGGCCAAACTGATCGGCAGCCGGATTAAAAACAGCCTGCCCCGCGAACTGGTGCGTGATGGAGTGTTGGATTTCCATCAATAACATTTAATAGGCCACGGTCACCGTTACAGTGTCACTATAACTCCCTGCTGGCTGGTTATTTTGCGAGAGATTAACCGAAGCAGTATAGGGGAAGGATTGCGAGGTGCCCGTGCCCGTCGCGTTGCTATTGGTGGCGGCGGTCCAAACGGTGCTATCCCCCTTGAACAACTGATACTGAATATAGCTGGTGGTGCCGTTTACCGTAGACGCCATTTGCCGATATTGCCCCGAACTGGCGACGCTGCTGGTCAGATTGACAGAATAGCTGGCATTTAGGGTACAACGTACGCTGATGGTATTGGCAACAACCGCGGTGAGGCCAGACGGCAAGGCCGCAGTCCCAAAACCGACGTTCGGCGCGCTGTCGATATAGCAGTAGTTGGTGATGACGAGCGACAGATTAATATTGGAACCGCTCGTTATACTACCGGTATCAGGGAGACAAAGCAGATTGCCTACCGCAATTGAGCAGATGCTCCAGGACCAGGTAATCGGGATGGTGTCGGTATAAGTGCCGGCAGCCAGATTAGAGTTCATTTGCGGTCGAATAAAAATCGGCAGCGTACTGTTTGGCCCGGTGAACAAACCGAGTAAACCCAACGCGGTGGTATTGCTCCAGGTAATAACGCTGCCCTGATTATAAAGCGTACTGCAGCCACCATCCTGGCACAGGCTATAAGGCAAATACTGGCCGGTAGCCGCGCTGAATAAACGTGGCTGGGTGCTGACAGGGTGCAACGTCGTGCCGATGGTGGCGGTAATGGTATTGGTGCCGCCAATATTGAGCAACCCGCCAGTACAGGTCAGCCCGCTACTTACGGAGGTGACCAATGGGGCGCTGCTGACCGCAAAGGAGTTTTGCGTGCCCAGCGAACCGTTGGTGGGAGTAGCCGTGCAGCCCGCCCTTCCTGATGGAATAAAACCCGCCAACAGCATCAATGCCAATCCTGCTCGCATCCATCGTAATAGCATAATCATGATTTCTTCTCTTCAGCACTGCCTTGGCAGACCAGCGGCCCGACCTGTTCAATGCTGTGATAATTAGGGTTCAGGTCGAAGCCCACACGGCATACCGAGCGATCCTCCCGCTGGATACTTAACTGGCCATGGGGTTGTAAATGCGAGAAGTACACCAGCCCGTCATAACCGACAACGGTGGTTTGTTGCGTGGTTTGTTCCGTGACCAAGGTGCCCAGCTTCAGCGGTTGCCCGGCGGTGTCATGTAGCGTGATATTGGCCGAAAGGACTTTTTGTACCGGGAATTTCACCACCATCCCGCTACCTTGCTTAACGGCAATGCGATTGTTGACCTGGTTGGCCACCACGTCCGCCGGTAACGGCAGCGTGTCGATCTCGACCTTGGCCGGATAGTACGAGCTGATCGACGGGATCAGCAGATGCCCGTTGCTGTCGGTGGTGCCCATCTTCTGATTCTCGTACAGTACCGAAACCCCGGCGTAATTGTCGGTATCCACCACGATAAACGCGTCGTTGATCTTGTCCGACAGGAACCAGGAGTTGGCCATGAACACCACTGAGCCGCTCAGGTCTGCCCAATTGGTGTATTCCCCTTGTGGGCCAAAGATGCCGCCTTGCAGCGTAGCATAGCGGGTTTTCCAGGTGGCATCGGCCTGTTGATAGCCATCACCACCGCCGCTGTAAGCCAGGTTCCAGCCCATGCCGCCATCCGTGGGAGCCGCCTTGCTGGCCCCCACCTGCTGCTGATAATGCCCATTATTGTTACGTGCCAACCCCGCATTGAGGCTGACATCACTGCCCAGTGGAATAATGAATTGCAGCTGCGCACTGTAGCCGTTATCCCCCAACGTTTTGTTGAGTGAGACAAACATGCTGCTCTGCCCCCACAGGGCACGGCTGTAAGAGAAGTTCACCAGGCGGGTATGAGAGTTATCATAGGCCTGGACGTCGTAATAGCCCAAGCCCAGGGTGCCATTGCTTGAGCCGAACGGCGAAGCGCTGAAGGTGGCCTGATCGGATTGACGGCTCAGGCGGGTATTGCTGGTGTAAGATGTGAGATCCTGATAGCCCACGGTGCGCGAGGCCCGCTGTGCCGAAAAGCTGAATAACGTCGAATTATAGGAGTAGCCCAACGTGTACTGACTACCGTCTTTTTTGTCCGTCACGTTAGTTCCCAGCGGATTATCAATACCCTGATTGGTGCCAGACATACCTGGTGTATTTGGCAGGACAATCTGATCATTCACCACATCGCTGGTCGCTACTGGCGGATGGTTGGCTTTGCTCTGGCTACCAGACAGGCTTAGCGTCCCCCAGGTTCCCACCGCAATATCGGCCCCTAACCCGCCGAGCGCCAGCCCTTGCGTGGCCTCGCTGTGCCCTGAAAGCGTCAAATAGTTACTCAGCCCGTAGCGGTAAATTCCGCTGAAGGCTGCATCTGAATAATCGCCATTAGAGATGCCATAATTCTGGCGCACCGCGCCGAGTGACACATCAAAGTCGCTCAGGTTTTTACGCAGCAGGGTATTGGATACATAAAACGGCACCGTGGTTGATACCTGGCGCCCGACCGCATCGGTGGTAACGATCGTCGCTTCACCGGCCCCGTTGATGTAAGGCACATTGGTGAGGGTAAACGGCCCGGAGTTCAGGTTATTGCTGCTGGCCTTAAAGCCGTTGAGAAATAAATCCACAGTGCTGGGGACCGCTGCGGTACCGCTATATTGCAACAGCGGATAGGTCACCAGATCCGGGCGCAGGGCAAAATTGCGGCTGATGCGTAATCCCCCCATGCGGGCCGAATTACTCCAGGTTAGCGAGTTACTGACAAAATCCCCAAGCTGATAGCTGATCAGATCTTGTTCATCGCTATAACGCCAGAACGTATCGTAGCGCAAATAGCGGTCTTGAACGGCACTGCCGCCGTCGCCCGATACGGTGTCGATATTGTAGCGATAGGTCCCGGTATTACTGATAATCCCCGCATTGCTGAACAAGCGTTGCTCCATCCAGGTGGCAACCGAACTGGAACCTTCGTGGGGATCGGTATAATAGGCATCGTAGTTTAGCAGCAGACCGGTGCTACTTTGCGCCACGGTGTAATTCATCAGCTCGCCGCCGCCGACGTCCTGTTTTGGCAGCCAGGTATCCGGTACCTGAAAAATCAGCTGCTGGGCGGCAGAATCATATTTCACCTTCACCCCTGGCAACTCCTCGACCTTAATCAACCCTTGCTGGCCATTGGTCCGTACGTGGTTCTTTGCCAGCACGCCGGCCTCCACGTAATACGCATTTTCCCGATAGGTCACAGGAACCACCTGGCCGTCGCTCTGGCCATTGACGACCAGGGTCAGGTAGAACATTGCATTGGTGATCACCGGTGCCGCACGCGGGGCATCGGGCAATGATGAGTACTCCTGCGCCTGAACGCAGAAGGTACTCAGGCATAGCAGGCACAGACCGCCCCGGCAATACAGCGGATACTGATGACCGGGACGAGTAATGGCTCGGTTCGGCATTCGTCGCGCTTCCTGCCGCTATTCGCCGCGCGGAATGACGATGGGTTTGGTGTTATCGGCAATTTGCGCATTGAGTTGCGCACCAGGACTAACCCCGGCAGGAACCGGCCAGCGCATTGACTGCCCTGGCAAGACGTAGCCCATAAAGCCCGCGATCATGGTTTTCACGCCCTGCTGTTGGTTGCCTTTCTCTGACCAGAACACATTACTCAGCCGCGCATGCACAATGCCGCTATTACGAACCTGTAAATAGGTTTTCCCGCCGTCATTGACCGTGCGCCATTGCAGCACTGGACGCGTCGCCGTGGCAGCATCGCGTTTGATATCGCTACGTTCGTTGGTCCACAAGCCAGCACCATCCATAAACAGCGGCAGCAGATAGCGCATCTGTAACTGCAGCCCGACCACCGCTTTACTTTGCCCCCCGGCAGCGCCACTGATCGGCGACGGGATTTCATCAACGATGATGCGGTACGCCTGCTCGGTATTGGCCGGTACCGGCGTATTGCGGATCAACCTGATCAGTTGGCGTTGCCCCGGCGGTACGGTAGCAAAAGGTGGACTGGCGACCACATTATTCTGATCGGCATAGCGCTCATTAAAATTTTCCTGTTTCCATGCCAGCACCCGCACCTGGAGAGAAACGGGCTCTGCCCCGCGATTTTCCAGCCATAATGCAGAGCCGTTCTGATCGGACTCAATGATTTGATATACCGGCCAAACCAGCACCGAGCTGGCGGCTTGTGCCGTGATTGAAGCACACAGGGTGTAACTCAGTACTACAGCGCTGATAATGCGGGTAAACAAGGTCGACATAGCTCATATCCTGATGATTCAATAAGTTAATGTTACGGTGACCGTATCGGTATAAGTTCCTGCCGAAGGCAGTGTGGTCACGGCGTATAACCGGGCATAAACCGGGTAAGTTTGTGTGGTACTGGGAAAACTGGGGATAGACATCACCAATGCGCCATTGCCCCAGACCTGACTACGGTTGGCATCGCGAAACAGCTGATAACCCAGAGTGTCGCTATTGGCGGTGTTTTGCATGAAACGCCGGGTTGCGCTGCCACCGTGAGTCCCGTAATCCATAGCAATGGCGACCGTCGTTCCCGGCGTACAGGTCACCACCACCGAACCGGCACCGGCGGTACTCACGGTATCGACATTACTGGTAATGGTCGTCATGGATCCGAAATTGATGGTGCCAAGGTTGGAGGTAGGGCTGGAAAATGAGCTGCCAAAAGCACAGCCGTTGGTCAGGGTTGCCGTCACGGTAAAGGTCGTGGTGGTTGGCGTGGCAGCACGTAGCGCACCGCACATCATCAACGGTAGCAGGATCAAGGAGACATGGCGCATCAATGCCCCCCGCTACCAGGACACGGTGACATTCACCGTATCCAGATAAACACCGGCAGCCGGTGTGGTTTGCGCCGGAACACGGCCATAGACGGTGTGCCATTGATCTGCTCCGTTGCCGGTGTCACTTAGCCCGGTGGTGTTATCCCAAATCGTCCCTCCGGGTTGGTTGGTATAAAGGTTGTACTGCACGCTAATCGAGCTATTGTTGGTATTCACCATTTTGCGATTCGTGACCACGCCACTGCTGCCCCCATCCAGCAAGATTTTATAACTCAGACCACTGACGCATTTGACACGGATTGAGCCCGCCAACTGGGCGCTGGTCGCGTTGATCACAGTGTTCACAGCGGCAAAAGTGCCGAAATTCATCGTGCCAAAGCTGGTATTGCCCGACGTTGTCGTTCCCGCTTCACAGGCGGGCAGCAACGTGGCTGCAATGCCGATCGTCGCCGCCTGACCTAAGGGAATGTTGAGCAGTAAAGACTGCGACAAGATCGCTGGCAACAGCAGCAATACCTTGATCCCCATGCTCGTTCCTTCCCGTAGAGAAAACCAGCCAGGGGCTGATTCGCCCCCGACGGAATAACAGCCTTACCAGGAAAGCGTGGCAACTACGGTATCGTTGTAAGTCCCTGCGGTTGGTGTGGTACTGAGCTGGTCGCCAGGTAATACGCGGCCATAAATCGGGATGTTTTGTGCGGTCGTGCCCGTCGTCAAGGCAATCGGCGTATTAATGGCGATTTCCGTGGTACGCGCACTATCAGAATAGAGGCGATAAGGAATGGTGTCGCCGCCGGAACTCATGGCACGCAGCGCGCCCGTTGCCGCCAGCCCGCCATTGAGCGACAGCGTTGGGCTCAGGCCAGTGCTGCAGGTGATGGTGACCGCGCTGGAACCATTGGCACCAAATACCGTACCGTTGATCACGCTGGTCAGATCGGAGTAACTGCCAAAGTTCAAGGTCCCCCATTGGTTGGCACCGCCGGTTGCACCGCCGTTACCCACGGTACATCCGCTACCGATCGTCAACTGAATGCCAACTTGCCCTGTCAAAGTCCCCGCAGCCTGCACACCTGAAGCCAATGACAAGGTTGCAGCAGCCAGCAAGGCCAGTAATAAACTCTTTTTTTCGCCCATGATAACTCCCAATAACAACTTACACCGATGTGTATTCATGCAACCAGGTTGCGTATGGAAATTCTCTGGTGGACTCACATACTGCCAAAAACTGCCAAAGGACGACGCTCAAACCGGGTTCTGTTTTTTTGCTAGCGAACCCTGGCGGCAAAAACCTGATGACACAGGCTTTCGTGGTTAAATATAGATTAATAAATTTAGCTTAAGCGGAATTTATCTGCCTTTAATAAAATAAGGATAAAAAACCATTTTTCATATTATTAACAAATTTTACTCCAGTAAAACTCGACATACCTCGACTTTAAAATTGTTAAGGAGTGCGATGGTGAGAAACGTTAATATTTATCGTGGCAATTAAGTCAGTATTAACGGCTGGGTCTAGTGTTACGAGCAGTGTCCGGCGGGCCGATAACTACTTTTTTTGTGACTTTTTCGCCTGTTTGTCTATGCTTAGTGGGTGGTCGCAACTGGTCACACCTCATACCACTAGCTTCAGCAAGGAGTTCCAATGGGCAAAACCGTCGTGAAAATAGGCAGCTTCGAGGTTGATGACGCGCATTTAACGCCAGCATCTGAACACGCCGAAGGGAAAAGCACCCTGGCGATCCCCTGCAAATCAGACCCCGACCTGTGCATGCAACTGGACGGTTGGGACGAGCACACCAGTATTCCGGCTATGCTGGATGGCCAGCAGTCGCTGCTGTACAAACAGCATTACGATCGACATGCGGATGCCTGGGTGATGCGGCTGGAGTAGAGAGATTCAGGAGAAAGGACGCGCCGTGTTCCCATTGGGCACGGCACGTTGTTTTATGCGATGGCGATACCGCGCCCGGCAAAGAAACGGCCGAAATCTGCCAGTGACATTGTCACCTTCTGACGGCTGGCGAGGCTATCACCGGAAGGATTATGAAAGGTGACACTATGCCGATCCGCAGCGAACACCAGCACCAGATGCCCACCCCGCGCTGGCGGCTGTATCGCTGGTTGCCGGATACTCGGATGCACCGAGGCGATAAAATAGCGGTGTTGCTCCAATAGCGGCGGCAACTGATGTTCATCGAGATTGACTCGCACCTCTGCCGTTAGCGCAAACTGTTCACGCACAAACTTCACAAAGGGCGCATAAATCAGCCCCTTGATCCGTTCTCCGTCACGCACATAGGCCCCGTAAGGCAAGCTGCGGCGTGCCAGCTCCAGCAATGGCGGTGCAGTACCGTCCCGGTGCGTCAGCACCATTTTCAGACAGGCCATACCGCACACGTGGTTGGCCCACTCGACATATTCCGCCGGACTAGCCGCCCCGCTCTGCACCCAGTTGGCATCATCCGCCAACGTAGCACGCCCGGCAATCAGATTGGCAGCCAGCTCTGGCGTCGCCCATTGACACACGTAGGGCACTTCAGGCAGTGACATCACTCAGAACTTTTCGATAACCTTGAAATGCATCAACACCAACGTCATATCCGGTGAGAACAGTTCATACTCTTCAAAGAAGCGTTTGTGCTCTTTGCGCCAGTAATCCAGCGAGCGATCGCCTTCACCTTCCGCCAAGGCATGAGCCGCATCCACCTGTTCATAGGTGCTCATATCCACTTTCGTCAGCTCAATGGCGCACACTGGCTCGTTCTTGCCGTCCACCACCACAAAGACATCGCCAGGCTGTGGGATCCCTTCGCCATCCAGATTGGAGCAGGTGGCGATCTTGACCCCATCCAGCACCAGCTTCACCAACTCATCCGCCTGCTGTTCGGTATCACCAAACGCCCAACGTTCTACATTTTCATACTTTTCAGGAATGGCCATTGCTTTACCTTTATTGATTGAGTCACAGGTGCTCAGGCAATATTACACCGTATTCCCTCACGTCTGCATCCATCACGTTGTCGCGCAGGCTCGCAGCCCCTGCTTTTTACCTGACTTTACGGTAAAGTTCTGTGCGTATCGCAGTGCAGCATTCATACTGTGGATCAAGACGTCCTCAATGGCAGCCAACCTGCCAGGGCAGTAAAATGAACCAGGCAGAGCAAGATCCCGATGACACCTTCAGTGATTTACTGAAAATCATCACCTTTATAGCCATCACCCTTATCGCTCTGGGTAGTTGGTATCTCTGCGTCTAAAGGAAAATAAGGAACCCCGAATTGCCAACCAAGCGTATGCGTACCAAACACTGGAAAATGTTTGTGATCCTGGTGCTGATCTGTCTGGCCCTGCTGTTATTGCGCTGGGCGGCTATCGTCTTCGGTTAATCCTGCATTTTGTTAGCCGCCTCTCCCGCTCGGGTAGGAGGCGCTTTGGCCACTGGCTCAAACAGCTCTCGCAAATAGGCCATCCGGGCTTCCCCCTGCGGTAGCCACCAACGGCACCAGCGATTGTTCACTTCGGCATGTCGGCTAAGTTGATAATAAGCCGCTAGTTGTTCGACCAGTTTCATGGTTGCGCCCCTCTCGTTGAATTGACCAATCCAGTATTGAATATAAAAACCAGAAGAAACACTGATGGGATAATTTTTATACTTCCGGTTTTATTTTCTCTGTGGCCTGACGGGTAGCGCTACCGGTTGGCAACTGCTACATTGAGCAAAAATCACCCAGCCGAGGTTAGCGATGAAGTTCTCGGAACAGGAGATCAAACCAGTATGGGATGAGGTTGCCCGATTGATTGGCGACAGCGTGATGCAGTTACGTCATCGCGGCGAGGAATTATCGGTGGGGAGCCTGTCCAGGCAGTTGGCGCAGCATCTGGCGGAAAGTCACGATATCGAGCAGCGCATCCTGATCGCTGCGGCGATCAACATGCTGAAAGAGGGAAAGTGAATCGCCAACCGAAGTGGTTGGCGATCCTGTAAGAGCCCAAGGTATGCAAGCCCGGCCTCTCTAGATGCTATCTTCTCACGTCAGCCTTGGCTGAGTAATCGGAATAGTCCAGATTGGTGACAAAGAATACGCGGACGCGGCCTACAGCGCCCCTACAACAGCGTGGCAGGCACGATATCTGCCCATAAGACCTGAGCATCATTGCCCTGAGCCACCAGCCGCAGCGGACCATCCCCTGGTAGCCACCAGCATCCCTGGCGTGCGCCCAGCAAGCTTCCATCCGGCAACTGCCATTCCCCTCGCAACACATACAACACTCCGGCATGTTGTAACGACAGCCCGATGGTCTCAGCAATGCGTTGCACCTGCGCCTGGTAGTGGCCACGCCGCGTCATGATGTTGAAATCCTGGCTGCTGCCGCCTAATAATCTGGCCTCTAGCGCCACATCCCCAGAGAAGGCAAACGGCTCACCGATGCGCTGCAGCTGGTGATCGATCAGTCCTTCGCTGTACAAATGTACGCCATCGCCTTCTAGCAAAGTGATGGAACGGTCAATACCGTTAAAGGCCGAGAAAGGCCCGTCCTGCGCGATGGTAGCAATGCTGGCGCGCCAGCCGAATTCGGCGTTACCCGGCGGTTGGCAGGTAATTTCACGGGTTTCTCCGCCGCCATTACGCCATGGGCTGACCGGCAGTTCGGCAAAATCGAAACGGTTCAGTTTCATCATGCCTCCTGTTGGAACGTTTTCAGTACCTGTAGGAACTCAGCGCTGCTTTGCTGTTGTAACGCGTGACGCCCCTGCTCAATCACCTGCCGACCAGCAACAAATACGTCGCGGATTTGCTCTTTGCCCCCGGCAAACAACCAGCGGTTGAGGATAGATGCATCAGGCGCAGATGCCAGATACGGGTCGTCACCATCCAACACCAGCCAGTCCGCACGATAGCCTACCGCCAGCTTGCCAATTGCCGTACCACAGGCCTGAGCGCCGCCCCGTAATGCCTGTTGATAAAGCACGTCGGCCACGGCGGGTTGCTCCGGCGTGGTCAGGCGGTTACGGCGTTGATCGCGCAGCCGCTGCCCATACTCAAACCAACGTAACTCTTCCACCACGTTTAGGGAAACGTGGCTGTCCGAACCGATCCCCCAGCGCCCCTGGTGATGCAGGTAACTGTCGCCTGGGAAAATGCCGTCACCGAGATTGGCCTCGGTGGTCGGGCATAATCCGGCTACCGCTTTGCTGCGAGCCAGTTGCTCAAGCTCTTCACGATCCAGATGAGTGGCATGCACCAGACACCAGCGGCTATCCACCGGCAAATGTTCATACAGCCAGGCCACCGGGCGTTGACCGCTCCAGGCCAGGCAGTCGTTAACCTCTTTTTGCTGCTCGGCGATATGAATATGTACCGGCAACGCCTGGTCAGATGCCGCCAGGATCTGCTGCATCTGCCCCAGTTCAACCGCCCGCAGCGAATGGAAACATAATCCCTGATTCTGCAATGGCTGACCTGCCAGTTGGCGAGCTATCACCTGTTGCTGTTCGAGGTAGCTCTCTGCACTCTGAATGAAGCGCCGTTGTCCCACTTGCGCAGGCTGGGCACCAAACCCGGCGTAACTGTAGAGCACCGGCAATAGGGTCATGCCAATGCCAGCCTGAAGCGCGGCCTCGCTGAGGCGCCCGGTCATCTCGCCCCGGTCGGCATAGGCTTTTCCTTCCGGTGTGTGATGCAGATAATGGAACTCGGCAACCTGGGTGTAGCCGCCCTTGAGCATTTCGATATACAGTTGACGGGCGATAACACCAACCTGCTCCGGGGTTAAGCGCTGAACCAGGCGATACATCAGATCGCGCCAGGTCCAGAAGCTATCTTGTGGGTTGCCCGCTACCTCTGCCAGCCCGGCCATCGCGCGCTGGAAGGCATGAGAGTGCAGGTTCGGCATGCCCGGCACCACGTCACCGTGCAGCCGCAGACAACCGTCAGGGTCGGCATTGGGGGTCACTTGGACCAATTGACCGTGAGCATCAACTTCGAGCCGTACGTTATGGGCCCAACCGGTCGGAAGCAGTGCGCGAGAGGCAAAATAAGCAGGCATAGCAGTATTCCAAAGTAGGTGTAACGGCTAAGAACGCACGACTGTCACGCCGCGCAGGTAAAAAATTTGTAAACCAGTTTCATTCATCTGGTGAACGGACGCTTACTTGTATATACATATACATATCTTCAACATCAACAGTAAACTGGTGTTATTATTTTTTTATTTGACGAGGTTAACGTCGTGGTAGATCAACAGACCGTGTTGCAGTTGGCTGCAGCAATGAGCGAGACCCCCGCCCCGATCTATCAACGGGTCAAACAGGCCATCGTAAGCCAAATCCGTGCGGGCCACTGGCAGCCGCACCAACGCGTCCCCTCGGAAAGTGAACTGGTCAGCGAGCTGGGCGTCAGCCGCATGACCATCAACCGGGCCTTGCGTGAATTGACCAGCGAGGGCTTTTTGATCCGCATGCAGGGTGTAGGCACCTTCGTGGCCGAGGCCAAGGCACACACCGCGTTGCTGGAAGTGCATAATATCGCCGACGAGATCGCCGCCCGTGGGCACCGCCACAGCAGTAAAATTTTGCAGTTGACCGCCCGCCCGGCCAGCGAAGAGGAAGCGACGGCATTGGGGATCCTGCCGGGTCAGCAGTTGTTCTACTCGCAGATTGTGCATTATGAAAATGACGTGCCGGTGCAGGTGGAAGATCGCTGCGTCAACCCGCTGGCGGCCCCGGATTATATGAAGCAGGATTTCGATCGGGTCACGCCCTATATTTACCTGACCCAATCCGCCCCGTTGACCGCAGGTGAACATATTGTCGAAGCCGTTGTGCCAACCAAGCAAGAGCGCGAACTGCTGCAATTGGAAGACCACGAACCGGGCCTGCTGATCCATCGGCGCACCTGGTCTGGCAAAATGGTGGTAACCTCCGCCCGCCTGCTCTATCCAGGCAGCCGCTATCAACTGTTTGGCCGTTTTACCAATCAGGTTTGAGTTAGACCAACCGTGTTACCAATGGGGCGCAGCATGCGCCCCATTGGTTGGGTCCAGTGACGCTAATCCCTGCCTTTTTCGCGTTTCATCACATCTTGGTAACAAATTTTTATCCCCTCTCTTGTCGCAGACCGGCGAATGCGCTAGGTTGTTTTTAATTGTATATACAACCATGTGGGAGCGGGAACACCATGACGTCTGAGATCCACTGCGACAGCCTGTGGCACGGGGCCGATATCGTCACCATGCGTGACGGCAAGTATCACATCATCAGCAACGGCGCGATCGCCGTACGCGCAGGCAAGATTGTCTGGATGGGTGAACAGGCCGCCATGCCTGCCTTGGCCGCGACCAAAACGGTGAAGCTTGACGGTGGCATCATCACCCCCGGCCTGGTGGATTGCCACACGCACCTGGTGTTTGGCGGCAACCGCAGTGGTGAGTTTGAACAACGTTTGAACGGGGTAAGCTACGCAGAAATTGCTGCTCAGGGCGGGGGCATTATCTCCACGGTCAAGGCCACGCGCGATGCACAAGAAGAGTTGTTGCTGGAACAAGCACTGTTCCGCCTGCGGCCATTGCTGGCTGAGGGTGTCACCTGCGTAGAAATCAAATCCGGCTATGGCTTAACGCTAGCAAGCGAGTTGAAAATGCTACGTGTCGCGCGTCGTCTGGCAGAAAAATTGCCAGTCGAAGTGAAAACTACCTGCCTGGCCGCTCATGCCCTGCCACCGGAATATGCCGGACGCAGCGACGACTATATTGACCTGGTGTGCAATACCATCATCCCTGAAGCCGCAGCAGCTGGCCTGGCAGATGCAGTGGATGCGTTTTGCGAACACCTGGCCTTTTCCCCTGAGCAGGTTGAGAGGGTTTTCGCGGCCGCTGAGCTTGCTGGCCTGCCGATAAAACTGCACGCGGAGCAGCTTTCAGCGCTCGGCGGTAGCGCATTGGCGGCACGGCATCACGCCCTTTCCGCCGATCACCTGGAATATGCCACCGAACAAGATGCGATAGCGATGGCGGCAGCCGGAACCGTGGCGGTGCTGTTGCCAGGTGCCTACTACCTGTTACGTGAAACGCAGTGCCCACCGATTGAGCTATTCCGCAAGCACGGCGTAGCGATGGCTATTGCCAGCGATGCCAACCCTGGCACCTCACCCGCGCTATCGCTGCGTCTGATGATTAATATGGCTTGCACCCTGTTCCGTCTTACGCCGGAAGAAGCGCTGGCAGGCGTAACGCTGCATGCCGCCAAGGCTTTGGGCCTGCAGGAAACCCACGGCTCGCTGGAAGTGGGCAAAGTGGCCGATTTTGTTCACTGGCCGCTGGCACGCCCGGCAGAGCTGGCTTACTGGTTGGGCGGTCAACTGCCCTGCACGGTGATTTTCCGAGGAGAAGTCCGTTAATGATTTGCGATCCTTTCGAGTTCCAGAGCGGCCAACTGCCGCTGTTGATCAGTATTCCCCATGCCGGTACCCGCTTGACGCCAGCGGTTGAGAAAGGGCTGACCGATGAGGCCCGCCCCCTGCAAGACACCGACTGGCATATCCCACGGCTGTACGATTTTGCCCGTGCCATGGGTGCCAGCATTCTGGTGGGTAACTATTCGCGCCTGGTGATTGACCTCAACCGCCCAGCAGATGACAAACCGCTCTATACCACTGCCACCACCGGTCTGTTTCCTGATGTGTTGTTCGATGGCCGCCCCAGTTTTCTACCGGACGCCGCCCCTTCTGACCAAGAACGGGCCGGATATCTGCAAAACATCTGGCAGCCCTACCATCAGCAACTACAGAATGAGCTGACACGGCTAAAAGCCCAACACGGTTACGCTTTACTGTTTGACGCCCACTCGATCGCCTCTGTGATACCGCGCCTGTTCGACGGTAAGCTACCCGATCTCAACCTCGGCACTAACGGTGGTGAAAGCTGCCCTGCTTCACTGAGTGACAGGCTGGTCACCTGTTGTCAGCAACAACAACAGTTCAGCCACGTGCTGAACGGGCGCTTTAAAGGGGGCTATATTACCCGTGCCTATGGTCAACCGCAGGAACACCAGCACGCGGTACAGTTGGAGTTAGCGCAAGTGAACTATATGTCCGAGCAGACATTCGAATTTGATGCCGTCCGTGCTGCACCTTTACAACGCCTGTTGCAGCAGATGATAGAAAGCATGCTGGCCTGGGGCGAACAACAACGCTAATCCGCCACAACTCCGGTGCCGCTATTGCGCCGGAGTTGACCTTGCCCTCACCATTATCCCCTCCTGTCTTTCACGCCCTTCCATGATGATTTGAGCACTGCATCCCAATTTTGATGGAAAGGTTGCCCACTGGTCTGAACAGCGCACAAAACAGCGGCCCGTGACTTTTTCCTTGCGCCACAATTGGGCCTCTTTCATCCCATGCCAACCCGTTGCAAGCCAGAGATCAGGGATTGAAAGACCACCCTTGCCATACCCGCCATCCACTTCTTTATCCTGGCTGCGGTAGACACTCGTGTGTAGTCGGCCACGGTGATGTGTGGCGTTCGTTATCTCAGGAGGAAACTATGTCTGACACCCCGCTAAACTGGCGCGCCGCACAGGCAGCCGCCGCTCAACTGTTGGCAGGCTGGCAAACCGCAGGCCAACCCGGTGGGGCTATCACCCTGTTTGATACTGATACGACCCAGGCGGTGGTATGTGCAGGGCTGGCCGATCTGGCACGCCGCGATCCTTTCACTACCGATACCGTGGTGCGCTATGCCTCGATCACCAAACATATTTTTGCCGCGCTGGCGCTCAATGCCACCGACAACGCCCTGCGGCTTGACGATCGCCTTGGCAGTCTACTGCCAGAATTGCAGGGACAACTGGCGGAGGTGACGGTAGGACAGGCTTTGGACATGACCAGCGGGCTACCCGATATTCGGCAAACGCTGGGGCTGCTTGGCGTCTCGAGCAACACCGTCAGTGAAGCCCAACCGGTGATGGAGTTTATCCATGGTTTAACCCGGCTCAACTACCCCGCAGGCAGTGAGATCACCTACACCAATACCGGTTACCGTCTGGTAGAGGCGGCATTGAAGACGAAAGGCTACGCTTTTGATGCTCTGGTTCAGCAGCATCTGGCCCGCCCTCTGGACGTGCAGCTACAAGCTCCCGAAGGCTGGTTTGATGTGGTGCCTGGGCTGGCTCCGGGCTATTGGCACTCGGCCAAAGGTTGGCAGCAAACCAGTGCTGGTTTGCATCTCTCCGCCTCTGGCAGCCTGACGGGGAGCGCCAACGCCCTCACCCGCTGGTTGCAATGCCTGCTGGCCAATAGCGGCCCTGGCAAAGGGGTTCTGACGCAGCTAAGTGCCCCACGTAAGCTCAGCCAGGGCCAAATCAGCCATTACGGACTAGGGCTGGCACAAACGCCGCTTGGCAGCCAGACTTTGCTGGGCCATGGCGGTTCTCATGCAGGCTACAAGACCTATTTTCTGCTGGCGCCGGACCGGCAAGCCGGTGCCCTGCTGGTCGCCAACCGTGAAGATTGTGACAGCTTTGCCATTATTTTACAGGTGATGGCGGCGCTGCTGAATGAACCGCTGCCCCAACGCAGCACGGCGATCCCAGATGGCATCTACGCCACCCAGGCGGAACCATACTGGTTGGAGGTTAAAGGGGGCAACGTGGCTTATCTGGGCACCAACGAACCGCTGTATCAAAGTGGAGATGGTTATGCGGTATCGCTCTCGGCCCATCAGCCAATGCGCCTTAAGTGGACGGGTGACGCCGTAGAAGGTGAAGTTGGCCACGTTGCACGCCGCTTTCTGCCGGTGGCTAGTGAAACGGCTTGCCTAAAACAGGTTCAAGGGCACTGGTATCATCCACAATACCGCACCGCGTTCGAAATTTGCGGCAACCAGATCCACATCGGGGTCGGCCCCGCAGCGCAAACCGGCACCCTGAGTTCGCTGGGGGATGGGCGGATATTGGTTGAAAGCAACGATGGGCCCAGCCTGAATCGGTTTTGTCTGTATTTCCGCGGTTACCAGGTCGATCTGATCGCCAGCCGCAGCCGGGTACTTACTTTCAAAAAGAGCATCAGCGCCCACGCGTAAAGGTTCACCGTGCTATAGAGGGGCGCCGCATGCTGAGCCCGCCTAGCCCCCCTTTGCCTCATCAGCAGGTCACTGCCCGACATATCATTCACGCCAGCTATTAAAAAATGGATCGTGGCCATCAGACAAAAAATTGTTCACGCGCAAAACTACTCATGATAACCGAGTAAATGCCGTAAATTTTTCTTGCGACGAAATAAGCCATCCAGTAATTTTAGTGGGCCACAAAAATGAGTAAACCAGCTCTTTTTCGTTGCACCTCAAAACTCATCTTATGTCATCGATAAATGATAGTACTCAATTTCCCGCCGTCCCGTGCGGGAATTCTTTTACTACTTTTTACTATAGTAACGCCGCTTTTTAGCGTTTTTTGTTGCTGTTTTGTTGCAAATAATTTACCTTTAGGCCTTGAAAACCTCAACCACTCAGCTTGGCAAAACCGCTATTTCTGGGCGTTTAGGAGTTATATCCATGCACATGACGCTGATGGAGTACATCCAGCTGCACTTCAATGGTGATATTTATCGCTATGCACAATTTGAAGGTGTCAGCCGTGAGCAAATCCTCAAGTGGATCGATAATGAGTGCTACGTTATCAAGGGCAAATTGGTTATGCCGGTTAAACATTTACCCGCAGAAAATTACCTGAAATAATGATAAAAAAACCCCGCCAGTGCGGGGTTTCCTGTTTCTGATACCACGGAAAATCAGAAGTTATAACCGGCAACCAGGTAGTAACCCCAGCCGGTGGACTTGATTGGCCCCTGCGGCGTACCGATATCCACCCCATCATTCCATTGACCACCGTTATGGAAGTAACGTGCCACGAAGGAGTAATGCCAGTGATCGTAGTTCAGCGCTAAAATGTGGCTGGAGGCGATAGAGTTGCTGGTACGCGCCTGGCGGCCATCCACTACGAAGTTGTCGCTGCCCAGATCGGAGTCAAAGTCAAAGTTGGTGAAACCGATATAGCTCAGGTTGCCACCCCACATTTCGGTCAACGGCACAAAGTATTTCACCTTGAAGCGATAGCCGTCCCAGCTGTTCTCGTTGGATGCACCATAGTTCTGCCATTGGTATTTGGCATAAATGTTCATCGACAGGCTCATCGGCAGACCGGTATCGATATCGGTGCCTAGCCCCATATACCAGGTGCTTTGACGGGAGGCGTTGTTACGCCCCATGTCGTAAATGTAGTTGTTGGCAAAATACCACTCTTTGAACGGCCCAAAGCCCAGGTTGGTGCCGGTCAGTTTGTCGATGGAGAAGCGTGGCTCGATCTCCATAAACAGCGGTGAGCCTTTATCCCAGATACCACGGTTTGGCGTGTTACCGGTGCCGAAGAACTTTGGCACGTCCACGTAGCCATAGAAATCCAGCCAGTCTTTCTTGGCAAAGGCTTCATACTCCAGATACACGTCATTGTTCAGCTGCGGCCCGAAGCGGGTATGGTAGCTGCCTACTACGTTGACACTCTGATGCCACCAGTCTGAAAGATACTGGCTGTCTTTGCTTTCTGCAGCCATGGAAGCGGGGCTGAAAGACGCGGAGAGAAGCACACCTGCTGCGAGAGCTATTTTCTTCATTTTATTACCACATGCTGAGTGGGCCATTCCCTGCCCGTTAGAATGATATGAGTCTGGCGACGCCTGCTGTAAACAAACGGTTACCTATTGCCGGTTGCCGTGCGCATTATAGAAAGCTCTCGCTGTAATAATCTGTGATCCAGTTAGGCATTTTACTATTAAGTAATCGATTGCGTTCTCATTTTTTAAAATAAATTGCAGTGCAAAACATTTTTGATGTGATTTTCATCATATCGATAAATTTCAAACGACGATTTTTGGTGTCTTTGTGTTCAACACCAAATTTTAACCAGGGGTTAAAAATCGCGTAAAAAAGCCGACGCTTATGTCGGCTTAGTGGCAGGCTGGGGCAGCATACGCCCCCTTATATGGCTAACCGGTTGGTTTTTTCAGCGAGCTCCGGGCACAGCTTTGGCAATGTTCTCTTGCCGGAACACCACCTCATCACCCGTGGCAATTTCCCATTGGCTGACCGGGATATCGATTTTCGGCGAGGCCACGACTACCGAGCCATGGATCAGCTTGTCGTCACGGCGCAGGATCATCACATCCAACTGGTATTCATGCGGCAGGTTAGCGGTGGTCAGTCGGACGATATCGCCGGTGCTGAAACTGTGGCCATTAAGCGCTGGTTGCTGAATAAATTGAATATCTTTTCTCATTTCCCCGTTCCTTCTGGCAGAACACTTACCTTGAGATTAGCTCGAAATTCATTATTCTGCCGCCTGCGCAGGTAAAAAACAGGCCTCAGTTGCCGCGAGTCGCCCACCAGCAAATCAGCGACCCTAGCGTTACCATCATCACCCCCTGCCAGAAGTTGAGGGTCAGCGCGGTGCTGAGTACCACGGCGGCAAATACCGATGACAACACCGGGGTAAAGTAAGATACGGTCGCCAGCAGCGTCATATTGCCATGCAGGATCCCGACGTTCCAAGCTGCATAGCCAGCCCCCATCGCCGTCCCCACGCACAGCAACGCCACCACAACCGGCAGGCTAAAGTTCATGCCGCTTTCATTACTGAAAGGATAAATCAGCCACAGCGCCAGAGCGGTCAGGGAGATAAACAGCACCACCGCGTTTTTGCCCTGGGCGATCCTCTTGGTCACGTTGCAATAGATGGCCCAAATCACCGCACCACTGAATGCCAGCCCGTAACTCAACGGATTGCTGCGCACGTTGGCCAGCATTTGCGCCGGTGACCAACCGCCGCTGCCACTCATGATCCAGCCAATCCCAAACAGGGAAAGCAACAAACCAGGCACCACCCACCATTTGGCCTTTTGCCCATTGAACAGGATGGCCATCAACACGGTAAAACAGGGCCAAAGATAGTTGATCATCCCCAACTCAATAGCCTGTGTGCGGTTGCTGGCAAAGCCCAACGACAGCGAGAGGCAAATCTCATACAGCACAAACAGCAGGCTGCCGAGGATCAGATAGGAACGGCGGAACTCGCGCAGCTTAGGAATGCCCATCACCACCAGCAGAAACAGCGTGCCCACACTATAGATCATCGCCGCCCCGCCGACCGGCCCCAGCCCTTCACTGACGCTGCGGATCAGGCCAACCACGCTGCTCCATAACACAATGGCCAGCAGGCCGAGCAAGGTGGCTTTATGGGAAGTAGACAACGGAGGCATTAGCGTAGGATCCAATTGGTTATTTTTGCGCGGTTTTTTACTCTACTGCCCTACTGGGGAAAAAGAAAGGGCGCAACGCTGCGCCCATACCTTTACTGCTGAGGCTGGCGCTCCAACTGCGGAGGAGGCTGGCGGAAACGACGGGTAAGATAGGCAAGATAGCCAAACCCGAGCGCCGCCCACAACAGCCCCATGGTCAAGGAACTTTTTTCCAGGTTCAGCCACAAGATCCCTACCGTCAGCGCTCCCACCAGCGGCAAAATCAGGTAATGGAAGCGGTCTTTCCAGCTCTTGTTGCGCCCTTGACGAATATAGAAGTGACTGATCACCGAAAGGTTGACGAAGGTAAAGGCCACCAGCGCGCCAAAGTTGATCAGGGCGGTCGCCGTCACCAAATCGAAGGATAATGCCGATAACGCCACCAAACCAACCAGCAGCACGTTAAGCGCTGGAGTGCGCCATTTAGGATGCACGTAACCAAAGAATTTTTCCGGGAACACATTGTCGCGCCCCATCACATACAGCAGCCTGGACACGCTGGCATGGGAAGCCAGGCCAGAAGCCAGGGTGTTGATAAAGGTGACGCACAGGAAGATGGACTGGAACAGCTTGCCGCCCACATACAGCGCGATTTCCGGCAGTGCCGCATCTGGCTGTTTGAAACGCTCAAGTGTTGGGAAAAACAGCTGAATAAAGAACGATACGGCGATAAAGATCACACCACCATAGAGTGCGGTAAGGAAGATAGCGCGTGGGATCACACGGGCGGCATCAGGCGTTTCTTCACACAGCGTAGTGACGGCGTCAAAACCCAGAAACGAAAAGCACAGGATGGTGGCGCCAGTAATGATAGGCAATAGATGAGCGTTTTCACTGATAAAAGGTTGCAGACTCCACACCTGGCCAACCCCTTCGCCATTGTGCAACCCCCGTACCACCAGGAAGATAAACACCACAATAATCGCTACCTGCGCCACAACAAACAGGGTGTTGAAGTTTGCCACCAGGCTGACGCTTTTCAGGTTGATGGCGGTGATCAGGATCACAAAGCCGACCACCCAGATCCATGGTGGGACCTCTGGGAACAGCGCCGTAAGATAGATTTTGGCCAATAGTGTATTGATCATCGGCAAAAACAGGTAATCCAGCAGCGATGACCAGCCAACCAGGAAACCCACGTGCGGGTTGATAGCCTTTTGCGCGTAAGTGTAAGCCGAGCCCGAGGTCGGGAACTGGCGCACCAGCTTGCCATAGCTGATGGCGGTAAACAGCACCCCGGCCAATGCCAACAGGTAAGACGCCGGAACGTGCCCGTCCGTCACGCCAGAAACGATACCGAAGGTGTCAAACACCGTCATTGGCGTCAGATAGGCCAGGCCCATCATCACCACTTGCCACAGTTTCAATGTCTTGCGCAGTTGCGGTTTGCCCGCGCCATTATCGTCGATGGCACTTATCGTCATTGGGTTATTCCTCACCGGCGTCCTGTACGCCAAGTTGGAAGAAGTCATCACCGTCGCGCACGGCTTCGCCAGGCCACAGGTAGCCCGCGGGAATGCGCCGGCGCGCGGTAGGATCGGGCTGAGGACGTCAGGCGTTTTTCAGCATCCACTCGATTTCGGTTTCGGTGATCAGCCGCTCAAACTGCTCCAGCTCATCGGTCTTACAGGCCAGATAGACGTGGCTGAAACGTTCGCCCAGCAGCGCATTGAGCACCGGCTGGTGTTCGAACTCATACAGCGCATCGCTCTGACGGATCGGGAACGGTAGCCCCTCTTGCTCCAGCCCGTTGCCGGTGACTGGCTCAAGCAGCGGTAACTCAGTGTCGAGGCCGTAGACAATCCCGGCCAGAATGGTTGCCATCACCAAATATGGGTTGGCATCGGCGCCCGCTACGCGATACTCCACGCGGTGGTTGTCGCGATCGCCACAGGGAATACGTAACGCAACGGTGCGGTTGTTATGGCCCCAGGATGCCTGGGTGGGAACGTACATCCCCGCCTGGAAGCGGCGGTAGGCGTTGACGTTGGGTGCCAGCAGCGCCATAGAGGCAGGCATCAAGGCGATCATGCCAGCCAGCGCCTGCTTCAACAGCGTGGAGTCTTCACCATCCGCGTCGGCAAAGACGTTGTTACCCTGCTTGTCCAGCATGCTGATATGCACATGCATACCGCTGCCCGCATGTTCCTCGTAAGGCTTGGCCATAAAGGTTGCATGCATATGGTGCTTCTCTGCCACCATGCGTATCAGCCGCTTTAACGCCAGGGCGTGGTCACAGGCCTGTAACACATCATTGGTGTGATGCAGGTTAACCTCAAACTGGCCCGGTGACGCTTCCGCTACCGCGCCGTCGGCCGGGAGCCCTTGCAGGCGGGCAAGTTCGTCGATCTCGCTCAGCACGTCGGCAAAGTGGTTGAGGTTGTCCACCGAATAAACCTGGCTCTGGGTGTTACGCTCCTGGGTGCCTGGGGCGCAAGGGGGTTGCAAATAACCTTCCGGATCGCGCTGGCGATCGATGAGATAGAACTCCAACTCTACCGCTACTACGGGGAATAACCCGCGCTGACGCAAACGCTGCCAGACTCGGTTCAGCACATTGCGCGGTTCAACGTCAAAGGGAGTACCATCTTCATCCAGCATGGTGAGCAGTACCTGGCCCAGATATTGCGGATCGGCCGCCGATGGCGTCAGGGTTCCGGCTACCGGCACACAAATATGGTCCGGCTCACCCATTTCCTGCCCCAAACCCGCCTCTTCCACCACGTTGCCAAGAATATCCATCGCGAACACCGAGGCTGGGAAGTAACAGCCCTTCTCCAGTTTACCCAGCCCGCTTACCGGGATGCGTTTGCCACGGAAGCTGCCGTTGAGATCGGTCAGCAGCACGTCGATATGCTGGGTTAACGGATAACGTTCCAGATACTTCTTCACTTCGCGCTGGAACGTGCTACTTCGCCTTTCTTCATTGTGTTGCACAAAGTTTTCGACTTCTACGATGTTGGTTTGCATGTTTCACCCGCCGTTGTGTTTGGTCTGTGGTTCTCACACTTACTGGCTTCGATGTTTTGACCATCTTGCTCAATATAATGTCCACCAATGAAACATAGATGCAACAAAAATGTTTTGCAAGTGTTAATTTTGGTTTGAATATTGGCCATTCGACTGCTAGATTTAGTGAATATTGAACAAAAAAGGCGATTAAACGGCTTATCGGTCATAATTTCGAACAACCTGTAGGGGATAGCATGGGCAATATATTTAACAGACCAATCGTCGGCGTCGTGATGTGCAGATATAGGTTAAACCAGCACCTCACCCAGACCTTGCAAGAAAAGTACCTAAATGCGGTGTTAGCTGCTGGAGGATTACCGATCGCCCTGCCGCACGCGCTGGCAGAGCCGGAAATGCTGGCAGAGTTGCTACCCCACCTCGACGGCATCCTGCTGCCGGGTAGCCCCAGTAATGTGCAGCCGCACCTTTATGGTGAAAACGGCGATGAGCCTGACGCCGATCCTGGGCGCGATGAATTGAGCCTGGCGCTGATCGGCTTGGCACTGAGCAGGCGCATTCCCCTTTTCGCCATTTGCCGCGGTATGCAAGAGCTGGTGGTCGCGACTCAAGGCACGCTACACCGTCGTTTATATGAACAACCCGAGCTGCTCGAGCACCGTGAAGATCACGATCTGCCGCTGGAACAGCAATATGCCCCTGCTCATGAAGTTACTGTGCAAGACGGGGGATTGCTGGCGCAGCTGCTGCCGGATTGCCACCGGTTCTGGGTGAACTCCCTGCACGGCCAAGGAGCCAAAACCCTTGGCCCAAGCGTGCGTGTTGAAGCCTATGCCGCCGACGGCCTGGTGGAAGCCCTCAGCATTCGCGATCAACCCTTTGCCTTAGGGGTGCAGTGGCATCCTGAATGGAACAGCGATGAATATGCCCTGTCCCGCCTGCTGTTTGAGGGATTTATTAACGCCTGCCAGCACTACCAAAAGGAAAAACGCCTATGAGCGACGTCAGCTTGGCACCGGGGAAACGCTTATCACAGATCCGCCAGCAGTTAGGGCTATCACAGCGCCGGGTAGCCGAACTGTCTGGCTTGACGCACAGTGCCATTAGCACCATTGAACAGGACAAGGTCAGCCCGGCCATCAGTACGCTGCAAAAGCTGCTGACAGTGTATGGGCTGTCGCTATCGGCTTTCTTTACCGAACCGGAACAGCCGCATGAGCCGCAGATCGTGATCGACCATGACCATCTGATCGAAATCGGCAGCCAGGGAGTTTCGATGAAGCTGATCCACAACGGTGACCCTAACCGCACCCTGGCAATGATGATCGAAACCTATGATCCGGGCACCACTACCGGTGAGCGGCTCAAACATCAGGGGGAGGAGATTGGCACCCTGCTGGAAGGCGAAGTGATGCTGCAGGTCAACGGGCAAAGCTATCACCTACGGGCAGGCCAGAGCTACGCCATCAACACCGCGATCCCCCATAGTTTCAGCAACACTTCGGCGCGCATTTGCCGAATTATCAGCGCACATACGCCGACGACATTCTGATTAACGGAGCAAGGTATGGACTTCCACCACCTGGAATATTGGCAACAACGGGCACAGGCCCTGAAGATTGAAAACCGGTTGTTTATCAATGGCCGCTACCTCCCGGCAGCCGAAGGGGAAACCTTTAGCGTTCAGGATCCTGCCGGGGTTCGCGAACTGGTACAAATGGCCCGTGGCAGCCACATCGATATCGATTTGGCCGTCAAGGCGGCGCGCGAGGTGTTTGAACGCGGCGACTGGACGCAAGCCTCCCCTGCCAAACGCAAGGCAACATTGTTCAAACTCGCTAACCTGATGGAAGAGCACAGCGAGCAATTAGCGTTGTTGGAAACGTTAGATACCGGCAAACCCATCCGCCATAGCCTGCGCGATGATATTCCAGGGGCGATCCGCTGTATCCGCTGGTATGCCGAAGCCATAGACAAGGTGTATGGCGAAATTGCCCCAACCGGCCATGATGCGCTCGCCCTGATCCAGCGGGAGCCAATCGGCGTGGTGGGTGCCATCGTGCCGTGGAACTTTCCGCTGCTGTTAGCCTGCTGGAAGTTAGGCCCGGCGCTGGCGGCCGGGAACAGCGTAGTGCTGAAACCCTCGGAAAAATCACCGCTTACGGCGGTTTATCTTGGCGCTTTGGCACAGCAGGCAGGATTACCGGATGGCGTCCTGAACATTATTCCTGGTTTCGGCCACGATGCGGGCAAGGCATTGGCACTGCATAACGACGTGGATGCTCTCGCCTTTACCGGCTCTACCCAGGTAGCCAAGCAGTTGATGAAGTACGCCGGTGAATCCAACATGAAACGCGTGTGGCTGGAGGCCGGTGGCAAAAGCGCCAACATTATCTTCGCCGACTGCCCGGACCTGGATAAGGCGGCACAGGGAGCGGCGGCCGGGATCTTCTATAACCAGGGCCAGGTGTGCATTGCCGGTACGCGGCTGCTGGTAGAGGAAAGTATTCAGCAGGCCTTTTTACAAGCATTGCAGCGGCATGCAAAGGCCTTCACACCGGGCAACCCGCTCGATCCGCAAACGCTCATGGGTACGCTGATCGACCAACAGCACTGTGAAAAAGTCACCCGCTATATCGAACAGGGTTTGAACCAGGGAGCCTCGCTGTTCCTTGATGGACGTGCCCATCCGCAAGGCGAGCATCACGGCTATCTCGGCCCTACCATTCTCACTCAGGTGGATAACGCGATGCACATCGCTCGGGACGAGATTTTTGGCCCTGTCTTGGCCGTCACGACCTTCAACGGTGAGCAACAGGCACTCACATTGGCCAACGACAGCGAATACGGGCTTGGCGCGGCCGTCTGGACCCGCGATCTGTCACGGGCACACCGCATGGCCCGCCAGTTGAAAGCAGGCACCGTGTTCGTCAACAACTATAACGATGGCGATATGACCGTACCATTCGGCGGCTACAAGCAAAGCGGTAACGGCCGTGATAAGTCGCTGCATGCGCTGGATAAATTTACCGAACTGAAAACCACCTGGATTTCACTGGAATAAGGATTTGATGATGACTGAACACGTAAAAAGCTACTATGCGGCAACGGCCAATGACCATCAGCCTTATCCGCAGTTGAATGAATCGATCGATTGTGACGTATGTATCGTGGGGGGCGGCTACACCGGCCTGTCATCGGCGCTGTTTCTGGTCGAAGCCGGTTATAACGTGGTGGTGCTGGAGTCTGCCCGCATCGGCTTTGGTGCCAGCGGCCGCAACGGTGGCCAACTGGTCAACTCCTACAGCCGCGACATCGACGTGATCGAAAGCCGTTACGGTGCAGAAAGCGCCAAGCTGCTTGGCAGCATGATGTTTGAAGGCGCAGAGATTATCCGCAGCCGTATCAAGCGCTATGCCATTGACTGTGACTATCGCCCCGGCGGGATCTTCGCCGCGCTGAACAATAAGCAATACCACGCGCTGATCGAACAAAAGCAGCACTGGGAGCGTTACGGCAATACGCAACTCGAACTGCTGGATGCCGACCGTATCCGCCAGGAGGTCAGCAGCGATCGTTACGTTGGCGCGTTACTCGATCACAGCGGTGGCCATATCCATCCGCTCAACCTGGCGTTGGGCGAGGCCGAGGCCATTCGCCTGCAAGGAGGACGGATCTTCGAACAGTCCGCAGTCACCAATATTCGTCACGGAGAGCCTGCGGTTGTCAGCACCGCCAACGGCCAAGTCACCGCTCGTTACGTGATCGTAGCCGGAAATGCCTATCTGGGCGATAAACTGGAGCCAAGGCTGGCCAAACGCAGTATGCCGTGCGGGACTCAAGTGGTCACCACCGAGCCCTTGGCTCCAGAAGTGGCAGCCTCACTGATCCCGCAAAACTATTGCGTGGAAGATTGCAATTACCTGCTGGATTATTACCGTTTAACCGGCGATAACCGGCTGCTGTACGGCGGTGGCGTGGTCTATGGCGCCCGCGATCCGGATGATATCGATAACCTGATCCGCCCTAAGCTGCTGAAAACTTTCCCGCAGCTAAAAGGCGTACGCATTGATTACCGCTGGACAGGTAATTTCTTGCTGACGCTATCGCGCATGCCGCAGTTTGGCCGGTTGGAAAACAATGTCTACTACATGCAGGGCTACAGCGGGCACGGCGTGACTTGCACTCATCTGGCAGGCAAGCTGATAGCAGAGCTGATGCGTGGCGATGCAGAGCGTTTTGACGCCTTTGCCAAACTGCCACACCTGCCATTCTTTGGCGGCCGTAACCTGCAAATCCCCTTCACCGCCATAGGCGCTGCCTACTACACCCTGCGCGATCGAATTGGGGTTTAATTCAACGCCAGCTCAGCACAAATCTGCTACTTAAGTTGATACATTTTTCTAACTAGGCTGATTCTTACAGGTCGGACTAGTTAGAGCCTTTGTTTAACAAAATTATCAGTAAGTTAGCGATCTTAATTTTTATTAAATAGCGTTTAATATTTTACAGGGCATTTACTTAATATTAATAACTACCGTGATGAATTAGGGCGGATTTTAAACTGAAATTTGCTGATCCCACTATATTTTATATTGTTTCTTTCTTGCTCTACCGCCAAAAAAACAATATTATGAGACTTAGGATTAACGTTAATTAAGTTAATTATACTGTCTGACATGGAGTGAATCAGCATGACAAAGCCCCAATATCTCATCGAAGGAGATGTCCTTTTCTGTCCGAATAGCGTCGGTTTTTATCATCAGGAACTTCAAGAAGAAATCGTCACCATTTCCTCATCTGCAGCTCGACTTTTCTCCTTTCTTATTAAAAATAAAGGAGAAATTGTTGAGAGAGAAGTGCTTCTGCAAAGAGTGTGGGATGATTACGGTCTACAGGCCAGCAATAATAATCTCAACCAATGCCTGAGCACGCTACGGCGGATCATCAAGAGCATGGGCATTGATAAAAACATCATAGAAACCATACCAAAAGTAGGGTTAAGAATAGCCAATGACGTCGCCATTGAAGAGATCGCAATTAATCAGGGTGAACCTGAATTACCCTGTAAAAACAAAAAGAATTTTCTGAGCAAAGTTAAAATCACTTACGTTTTAATTGCGCTGGTGATTATATTAACGGTGACTACCGTGGTGCATATATTTCACATCTATCAGCACTACTACCAATCAGATGCGAACTATACCGCTATGAGGTGGAACAATGCGGCCTGCGAGTTATCTGCAGATCCGTCAGTAGGTAATATGCCTAAGCTTTCCTCTTTTGCCAACACAGGCAGTCACCTATTAAAAAGGGAGCTGGTTAGCTCCCTGAAACTGTAGTCATTTTCGCCAAGTAGCGGCGCAGCATGCTGCGCCCGCTGATTCAACCGACAGGCTCTAGCTCACATCGCTACGCCGATAAAGCGCAACACCTACGGCCAACACGCCAAGCATGCCGGCACAGCTACGGTTCACCCAGCGCATCACGTTCGCCGAGAATTTACGCATCGCATGGCGGCCGCCGTAGGCGTAGATCGTCATCATCACGCAGTCGATCATTGCGCTGACCAAAGCCAGGATCAGGTATTGCATGGCGATCGGCTTTTCTGGCTGAATAAACTGCGGCAGAAAGGCCGAGAAAAACAGCAAGCCCTTAGGGTTGGACAAACCGACCATCAGGGAGCGCAGGAATGCCGTTTTCCCGGTCGCCGCGGCGGCGCTAGCGCTTACCGCCAAAGCTTTTACCGGCGCTCGCCACAGCACCCAGGCCAGGTAGACCAGATATAACGCACCGCCCCACTTCACTACGGCAAACAACTGCTCAGAGGCCTGCAACAACGCCCCTAGTCCGCAACCGACAGCGCCGATCAGCAACAGATCGGCCAATACCGCCCCCAGGAAACCGTAACTGGCAATACGCATACCGTGGATTGCACCATTGTTTAGCGCCAACAGCATGGAAGGGCCAGGCGTTACCATCACCGCACTGACGGCAATCACGTAAAGCAAAAGCGTAGTTAACTCCATCAACAACTCCGGATAAATGTAAAACTCTCTGCGCCGCTGCATCGCAATACGACAACATCGCTATGGGTGGGGAATATAGGGGATCAGCCCAATGTGATTCAAGTCACATTCTGTTTGAGAGGGGGTAATGGAGCAAGAGATCACCCCAAAAGGCATAAATTCAACAAAAAATAACCAGCATGCGGACTTATTACTCACAAATAACGAACAAATTCACAAAACGTATGAATAATGCCAAATGCATACAAATTAATTAACTATAATGTTGCAATAATGCAGCAATTTATTGATGAACTCTCGTCTCAAAAAACATATAGTAATAGCAGATTAGTTATCAACGATTTCCCTGGTGTTGTTGTGTTTGCCCCTCATTTTTTGCGGGGCTTTTTTCTTCCCCCTCGCCCCTTCTCCCCACTTGTTACTCCCTTTTTAGCGCGCAGCTGGCTACGTCTCTACCAGTGGTTTACCAATCTATGTGGAGCTATCACCGAGCGATAAAGGTACACTGAACTCCTCCTACCTCTACCCGGTGAAAAAGATGTCTTTCTTTGATGCTTTTAAGCTATTCGGTGACGCCCCCGTTGATGTCACCTGCCCTGAATGCGCAAAAAGTTCGCCGCAAAATCGCAGCAAGGTGAAAAAAAACGTCACGCTGATCTGCCCCCACTGTGGACATTATTTCCGTAAACGCGAAGATTGAGAGTGCCAGGAACGAACTGCGTCGGCTGAGATAGACGAGAGTGGCTACGAAAAAACCGCTTAGGTGGACATGGCAAACACGGCCATTATCCCCATGAGCAACGATTGGGTAATGCCTGCCCTCTTCATTGAAGAATTTACCCCGGAATTTCACTCCAGGCTGACCCCATGACTATCGACTCCCAGTCTCTGACGCTCAAACAGGTTGGAAGCTAAGCACTGTTTGTTTGAATTGCTGGTAGGTTTCGTCGTCATATGGCGCGGGGATGTCAGCATTTTTGATCGCTTTTATCGCAGCTTCACACAGCGGAGGATAGCCGTTGCCCTGCAGGTCATATACCTTCCCGTCTTTAGACATCTTGATGTTGATGTCACAGGTTTTACCGCGATAGTCATCCTCGATAAAAAGCTTCCGTTGAATGGCTGTCTGAACCTCACGTGCGTATCTGGTCGGCTTATCAACGAACGGTGCCACCTCTGCTGGCTTTAGCTCGATGGGTTTGTTATTGGTGCTTTTGTGGGGGCTACAGGCCGAGGCAAACAACATGCTGAGTAGACAAACAGAGGCAAGTTTTTTCATGTCTAAATTCCTTTTTAATGCTTGCATTAAATGTAGCAAAAAGGATCTTTCGCGATTACAACCGAAGTTGATTTCTGTGCTGGCTGCATTGCAATGAATATTGGTAGACACAAGGGATTTAAAGACTGCTGATAAAACTTCACCGGCCTCACACGTAGGGGCGCTGCATGCTTAATTTTAAACCGTCCAACTTCTTGGGGTCAGTTCACATGCTGCGCCCGTTTTTTATCAATAGGTTAGCTAGTTTCGAACAGTTTGTGCCGTTAAAA